>CAZJLN010000305.1:0-2512 GCA_964546745.1 uncultured Anaerolineaceae bacterium | reverse complement strand
ATCGGCATCACCATCGGTTTTGGTGATAACTACCCCTATACCTTCGTTGATACTGACGGCAACGGCGAGTTAAGCGAAGAAGAAGCCGTGTTCCCCAACGCCTTCAAATCTTTCACCCCCCGCTTATCCCGCGCAGCCTTCAATTATATGTTCGTCAAAGGCGATGAAGGTAACTACATTCACAATGCCAAGTACGTGCTGCAGTTGATGTTCGACTCGATTGCAGACCTGGGCGGCTCTACTGACGGCCTCGTCCGACCTGAATAGCCTGAACGAGCCTAACGATGAATAAAAAACAAAAAAGAATCCTCTTCTTTAGTATCTACTTCCTGCTGATCTTCCTGCCGGTGATCGTAATGCTGGTCTTCCCGATCCAAAGGCGCGATTTCTGGCGGGAACTCTCGGTGATCCTGGGCTTTTTAGGATTATCGATGGCAGGCATGCAGTTCTTCCCGGTGGCACGGCTGCCATTCCTGAGCGACTTGCTGGACCTGGACCACATGTACAAAATGCACCACATGATGTCGGTGACTGCGGTGTTCCTGGTCTTCTTGCATCCACTTATCCTGCTGTTCAACAATCCCAATGTATTGCTGCTTTTGAATGTGTTCAAGGCGCCCTGGGTGATACAGGCAGGCTGGATTGGCATTTTTGGCTTGCTCCTGATCGCGGTCACATCTGTGCTGCGCAAGATGATCAAGCTGGATTACACCGTTTGGCTACTGCTGCATGACATCTTCACCGTGATCATTGCCGTCTTCGGGCTGATCCATATCTTCAAGGTCAACCATTACACCGGCATGACCTCCGTTAGATGGGTTTGGATCATCATCATGGCGATTTGGATTGGGCTGTCGCTCTATATTCGTCTGATCAAGCCACTGATGTTGCTCAAGCGCCCCTACAAAGTTAAGAAAGTGGTCGCCGAGAGCCCAGACACCTGGTCGATCTACCTCAAAGCTGACGGACATAAAGGCGTGCCCTTCCGCGCTGGTCAGGTGGCATGGATCAATATAGGAAAGTCACCCTTTGTGATCAGCCGCAACCCCTTTTCGTATTCGGGCAGTGACAGCCACAAAGAGCTGGTGCGCTTCTCGATCAAAAACCTGGGCAATTTCACCTCCACGATTGGCGATGTGAAGGAAGGCACCCGTGCCTATGTGGATGGTCCTTATGGGGTCTTTGACCTGGACGACCCGGTCATGAAGAACGGGCTGGTGTTGCTGACAGGCGGGATCGGTGTGGCACCAGCCATGAGCATCCTTAACTCGATGGCAGACAAGCACGATAAGCGCCCGGTCTACCTGATCTATGGCGATTACAACAAAGAACGCTTGCTGTTCACCAAGGAATTGGAAAAGCTCAAGGCAAAGCTCAACCTAAAAATCATTTATGTATTAGAAAAAGGTGAGGATGGACCAGGTTTTGAAAAGGGCTATATTACCAAGGAATTGCTGGAGACCAGACTTCCGGAAAACAAGATGGATTTTTATTATTTTATCTGCGGTCCGCTACCGATGATTGATGCCATGGAAAAGCATCTGCGTACTCTGCATGACATGGGCGTCTCGTGGCACCAAGTCGGGTCAGAGAAATACGATATGGCGTAAGCCTATTACATGATGATGAACAAGCCGCCCAAATGGGCGGTTTGTTTTTGATTAATTTCAGTCAGGGATTAGACTGCCCCATCGATGAATGCGTCCAGGTCGTGCTTAAGCTGGCGCAGGGATGGTAGGTGCAGATACATCATGTGCCCGGCTTCATAATAGCCCAGCTTGATCTTGGGCATGAACTCCGCCGGCAGCCCGAGGTGATTGAGCGTATACAGCGTGGCAAAGTAGGGCGTTGCCAGGTCAAAGAAGCCATTAGCAACGAAAACTTGCAGCGCAGGATTGAGCATAAAGCCCTCGCGCAGAGTCTCGCCGGTGTTGACGTATTGATTTTGGAAATCGTCATACTTCCAGGTCTTGAACAGGCTGGTCAGGATCTCATAGGTCAGGTCAGACTCAAAGTTGAGTTCGCTGCGTACATAGTCGTTGAGCATGGCGGTGTAGGGTCCCAGCGTGGCGCTGTAGCTTGGATCGCGTTCATAGTACTCGGCAGCGCTGTCGCGATCCTTACCGGTGTAGCGGCTGTCAAGCCTACCAACAGCAATGCCCTCACTACGGCGCAGCTCCTTGCAGAAGCGGTGAATATCAATGCGTAGGTCAGTCCGCTCAATGTAATCCTCTGAGAGCCCGGTCAGCTCTGCCAGGCGTGCGACAATGCGTTTGCGTTCATCAGCCGGCAGCTGGCTGCCCTGCATTAGCGCCAGGGTATAGTCATGCGCGGCGAACTGCTCGGACTGCTTGAGTGCCTCAGGCAAGCTGGCTTGAAGGGTTGGGTTGAGTTTCTTGTGGTACAAGGCTGTGGCAGTATAGGTGGGTAGGAAAAGAATATAAGGCAGATCATTGCCCGGGTTGAAGCGCGCAGTGCCAAAATTGAGGATGGAGGAAATCAGCATGATGCC
>CAZJLN010000304.1:0-2514 GCA_964546745.1 uncultured Anaerolineaceae bacterium | reverse complement strand
ACTTCGATGACACCATTGTTGTAGGTCTGGGTCTTCTCGGGGGTCTTGCCTTCCAGGAAGGCAACTGCTGCTTTGATGGCATCTGCCACCAGGGTTCGGACATCCTTCAAAACGGTCATGGACTGCTTGCTATCGATGATGTACTGTACGGAGGCAATTTCAGCATCCTGTCCAGTGACAACGTAGGATTTCACATCCTTGTCTGCACCGAATGCATCTGCGATAGCTCGAGCGGTTCCATCATTGGGGGCGAGGATAAATACATCACCCTTATCTGCAGCTTTTGCGGCTGTCAGGTGTGATTCTGCCAGGTTCTTGGCAACATTGAAGTCCCAGTTCGTGGTAACCTGTCCAAGGATCTTGCCCATCTCATCACGGGTGAGGGTGGCTTTGTCTTGTAGAGCAACAGCTTCGGTGGAGTTCTTGATGACAAAGGTGCCATCAGCAATCTTGGGTTGTAGTACATTCCAGGCGCCTTCAAAGAACAAGAAGGCGTTATTGTCGGATGATGCACCTGCGTACAAGTACAGAGGGTTGCCGGTGCCACTGGCTTTGTCTACCAGGTATTGGGCTTGGGCTGCACCTACTGAGACACTGTCAAAGGTCACATAGTAATCTACTGCTTCTGTATCAGTGATCAGGCGGTCATAGGAGACAACTTTCACACCGGCGGCTCGAGCAGCTTCTGCAGAGGCTGCAGCAGCGGTTGAGTCATGTGGGCAGATGATGAGGACTTTGACACCTTTAGTGATCAAGGTTTCTACATTCTGCTTTTCTTTGGCAGAATCACCCTGGCTGAAGAGGATCTCGACATCATAGCCGGCTTTTCCAAGCGCGTCTTTGAAGCGGGTTTCATCCTGAATCCAACGGGGTTCATCCTTGGTCGGTAAGACAATACCGACTGCCAGCTTGCTTTCTTCGACTGCTTCAGTCGGTTCGGTCACTGGTTCTTCTGCTTTCTTAGCACAAGCGCCGAGTACCATAGAAGCAATGATCAGAATTGAAAACAAAAATACTAATTTCCTTCTCATTTTTCTAAACCTCCATTTAGAATAAAAAAATATGGTGAATACTTTTTGATAAACGAAAGATTTTTCTTTCGACATATCCATACATCTGTTAAGGATACCATAATCTCATCATTTGAGGAATATTTATTTATCCTTTTAAACCTGTTGTGGCAATACCTTGTGTGAATTGCTTTTGAGTTAGGAAATATATGATGAGGATTGGAATTAAGGTAATGACTGCACCAGCCATCACAAGGTGAGTTTGTGGTCCAGCCTCATCAACGAAACCCCAAAGACCTACCATCAATGGGCGCCAGGTGTCCTTAGTGGTGACCAGTAAAGGCCAAGTAAATGCATTCCAAGCGCCGGTAAAACCAAACAACAAAACGGTCATCAGTGGCGCCTTACTGATTGGCAGAACCACTTGAATTAAATATCGCAAATGGTCACATCCATCAATTCTAGCGGCATCCCAGAGCTCCTTAGGAACCTGAGAAAAGAATTGTTTTAGCAAGAAAATGCTGAACGCATTCGCCATAAAAGGCACAGTTAACGCCCAGTAAGTGTTTAGCCAACTTCCGCCTGGTAGTGGCAGAATTGCACCTCGAATCATAAGCAAGTTTGGAATGATGGTTACAGATTCTGGAATCATCATAGTCGCAAGGAACAAACCAAATAATAAATTTTTACCTTTAAATTCGATCCTTCCAAAAGCGTAACCAGCCAATATTGATGTAAACAACAAACCAACAAGGGTTCCAAGGGTTATAAAGACACTATTAAGAAAATATTTCGAAAACTTTGCTTCTGTCCATGCGTCTGTAAAATTGACCCACTGAGGAATTTCAGGCAAAATCTTCCGATTTATTGTTTCACCCAAAGTCATTAACGACGTAGAAATCATCCAAAAGAAAGGAAAAATACTTACAAAGGCAGCAAATAGGATAACCAAATACAAGAATATCCTTCCGAACGTTCGACCAGCTTTGTCTTCCTTTAATTTCTTGCTCGGAGCAGATTGCATCTCAATTGATTCAATGATATCAGCCATAGAATACCCTCTCTCCCATAAGTTTATTTTGCGCTAAGGTTAATCCGAGGATGACCAAGAAGAGAACAATAGCCTGTGAAGTAGCTATGCTATATTGATTGGCTTTGTAAAATCGATCCCAAATTAACAGGCTCGTAGTAACAACTGAACTTTGAGCGCTAGGAGTTCTCATCACATAAATATGGTTAAATGCTTTAAATGTCCCAATAAAAGCCACAAGAGTTAGGTAAAAAGTTACTGGTGAAAGCAGGGGCATTGTAATGGTCTTGAACATTTGACTTTTACTCGCGCCGTCAATTTCAGCTGCTTCATAGATCTCTTTAGGAACATTACCTAGACCCGCCAAGAAAATGACTGTGTTATACCCAATAAAGGACCATATACCAAAAATCATGATGGTAATTAGCGCCAAACTAGGCCCAGCCCAAAAGCCCTCAATATTCAATCCAAGAA
>CAZJLN010000303.1:0-2516 GCA_964546745.1 uncultured Anaerolineaceae bacterium | reverse complement strand
ACCTGATGTATTCTTGATAGCCAGAGTGTATAGTAGGTCCTGGACACCGTACATTATTTCCTTGACTCTTCTCAGTTACAATGATAAATTATAAAGTAAGAATTTAATGATTTATTAGTATAAAGGGAGTAAAAGGATGTCTGAGCGTTACAAGGGAACTATTAAATGGTTCAGCGCACCCAAGGGGTACGGTTTTATCGGTCGAGAAGATGAAAAAGATGTTTTTGTTCACTTCTCAGCAATTCAAATGGATGGTTACAAGCGGTTAAAAGAAGGTCAAACTGTAGAGTTTTCGATCGAAGAAGGTCCGAAAGGTCTACAAGCTTCTGACGTTGTCATCATCGATCTTTAGGCAAGAGAACATCTCGTTTTTAATCTATAAAAACAAGCAAAAAAAATTGCTTGTTTTAATTTTTAATTCTAAATAGAAACAGGAAAATTTTTAAATATTCCTCAAGTGTATAACGAATGCCTTCGGAGGTTTTCCACCAGGTATTCGATCGATACCAATGCCCCGCTACCCCTCTCACTTGAAGATCTATCCCAGTGCCCTTGAGTTCACGTTGAAAGATCAGTCTGGTACGTAAGGTATGGTAAGGATCTGTGATGACGATCAGAGACTTATTTCCACGGTTAGCAGCCAGGTTCTCAATGGCTTTAGCTTCATCCAGCGTATCGGAAACCTGCATCTCGGTGACGAAAATTAACTGTAGTGGAAAACCTGCATTGGTGGCTGTGTTGACAAGCGCACTGCGGGTTTGTTCATCCGTGAAGGTAATATAGAGAGCGTCTATGTAGCCATTCTTATAGAGTTCCACTGCTGCCCCTATCCTATCCCCTTGATCGCCCGTGAGGGCTACGGCTGCGTCAGCCGGTTTTAAGGGATCGGCTATGATGAGAATTGCACCGATACCTCGGATCGTGAGAGGTGTTAATGCAAGAAAAAATAAGAATAAAAACGGAATCCAAAGCCATCTGAGGATGCTGGATGTTTTCTTTTGTTTCATCATTCGCCTAAGGATATCAAAAGATTAATAGATCCCTGCAGTGATTAAAGCGTTTTTCATACGATACACAGCTTCTTTGAGGATTGCGCGGGGGGTACCAAAATTTAAACGGACAAAATCACGCTCGAGTGTGCCAAATTCACAGCCATCATTAAGACCCACTCGGGCATGCTCGAGGAAAAATTTATGAGGACTCGGTTGTAAATGAAGTTGTGAACAATCCAACCAAGCCAGGAAGGTCCCTTCAGGCTTTGCCATCTTGATTCCTGGAAGTTCTTCCTGAATGAAATTGAACAACCAGTCGCGATTCGATTCCAAATAACCCAATATTTGCTTGAGCCAGTCATTTGCATACAAATAAGCCGCCCTGGCTGCCGTCAGCCCTAAAAGGTCCGGATTGCTTACCAAACCTTTGCGTGTTTTATTGTAATGTTCAGCAAGCGTTGCATCTTCAATGATTGCCACTGAAGCATGCAATCCAGCAATGTTGTATGTTTTTGAGGGAGCAATTAACGTCAAGGTCTTTGCGCCAATCTCCCTATTTAGAGAAGCAAAGGGAATATGGTGATGCCCCGAGTAAATCAGATCACAATGAATATCGTCAGAACAAACGATCACTTGATGGCAGAGGCAAATATCCGCCATACGCTGTAATTCTGTACGAGAGAAAACACGACCACTGGGATTGTGCGGATTGCAGAGAATGAAAAGCTTAACCTGATGATCTATGATTTGTTGTTCGAAGGTACCAAAATCGATTGAATAGCTGCCGTTTGAATTGTGAATAAGCTGATTGTCTATGCGCAGTGTCTCAGCTGCCTTTGGGGCAGACAAGAACGGCGGATAGGCAGGGGTTTGCACAAGGACTGCATCCCCAGGTTTACAGAAGGCACGAATTGCCAGGTTGAAACCCGTAACACAACCAGGAACAAAGCTGACATGCTCCTCTTTGATGTCCCAGTTATAAAGACGGTGCATGCGTTCTACAATAATCGCAGGCAGGTCTTTTGGAGCAAATCCATAACCGAGAATGCCATGATCGACGCGTTGGTGCAAGGCGTCCAAGACGGGCTGAGGGCAGCGAAAATCCATATCTGCCACCCAAAGGGGCAGGACATCTTCGTCATACACATGCCATTTCATGCTTTCGCTGCTTCTACGGTCAATGATCTCATCAAAGTTCATGTCAGTTCCTTTTTAATTTGATATGGCGATTATAACCGCAAATAAATCTCCTTTATAAATGTGGTACATTCGATTGTGGAATACCCCATAATTGATTGCATGTTACTTTAAAGCCTGGTAATTAAAATATTAGATAAAAGTAGAGCAGCGTTCGATTTTCGATAGAACCAATATCCGTAATCTTTTAGATCCCGCACCTTTTCCCCACCAAGGGTGCGCAGCGCGTCCCTTTTTTCAAGTTATGGTTTTCATACAGAACTTTTACCGGGAGAGGAATTTTGTTGAATAAGGACAATGGTGCATTCAAGTGCGGAATGCACCCTA
>CAZJLN010000302.1:0-2527 GCA_964546745.1 uncultured Anaerolineaceae bacterium | reverse complement strand
CCCGGATGGTGACCGATGAGTAGCGAAGTTTGGCCGGTGAGGGGAGGGGCTCAAGTTCAATGCGCGGGGCCTGCTGGTCGCAGATGAGCAGGTTGCTCTCCCGGGAAAAAGGTGAGGAAATCCCGGTGGGCGATACAGCGGCCACCGACAGCGTGTAGGAATGGTTGTGCTCGACCTGCAGCTGATATGCGGGTTCCGCTGAAGTGGCCTGCTTGACCATGGTGATGCCGCCCTGGTCTCGTGAACCGGGGAAAAACCTGGTGTCGGTTATTTCCAGTGTATAGTGGTCCACATTGTTGGATGGAGGCGACCACACCGTCTTGACCAGGCCTGTATTGGTGTATTCAACGGCCTTTTCAGCATAGCGCGGCAGCGCCTTGATGAAAACGGTTACCACCAGGTAGGCGATAATGACAAAGGAGACGAATAAGAGCTCCTTCCAGACAGGGAAGTAGCTGAAGATGCTTTTTATAACAGCATTCACGCGGTCAAGAAAGGTTTCTTTTAAAAAGTGGTTTTGTGTCATAAAGGTATTGAACCCCTGGTTCCTCAAATTCTAAATCCCAAATCATAAATTCTAAACAAATCCCAAATCCAAAGCTCTAATGTTCCAAACACTCGCAGCAGTTTGCCTCTATTTGAATTTTGGTCATTTGAATTTGTTTAGGATTTAGAGTTTAGTGCTTAGGATTTGCTTTTAGCCTGAACCCTGCCGCCTGTTCCCTCTACCCTGAACCATTTTTTTACCACGAAGCACACGAAGAAAAAGCCAACAATGAGTTCACGAAGAAAGAACCAAACCCTCACCGCTTTGCCCTTTGCTTCGTGTTCTTCGTGGTTAGGTCATTTCTGTGGACAGTGGACTTTTCTTTTGACCCTGTTACCGAACACCTCTCCACACCTGCAAATTGATTGACCAGGACCGTATTGCATGGTATAAATTTAATGTCTTTATCATTGCGGAGGTGACCAGAATGATTAAGAGGGTAGAGGTTAGTCCGAATATATGTCATGGGCAACCTTGTATAAAAGGTACCAGGATTATGGTATATACCATCATTGAGCTCATCGAAGCGGGATTAGCGCCAGATGACATTATCAAAGATTATTATCCGAATATTACGCGTGAAGATATCAAGGAATGCCTCCATTATGCTGCCACTCTGATTAAAAATCAAGAATACATCCCTTTTGAAAAGGTGTTGTGATATTGAAATTCCTCGCGGATGAAAATTTATTCCCCCAAGTTGTAGCCTACCTCAGCAAATCGGGACATGATGTCATGGGCATCCGTGAAGCCGGTCTGTCCCAGATCACAGATGATGCAGTAATCAATATAGCCGCCAAAGAAGAAAGGTCCATTATTACATTCGATAAGCACTTTGGTGATATTCTCAGGTATCCGCCGCAAAACCTACCAGGCATAATCCTTATACGAATCCATCCACCCCTTTTGGAAGATATCTTCTATGCCTTAAGTAACCTTTTTAAGCATTATCATGGAAATTCTTTTAAAGGCAGACTCGTAGTCCTCACTAGATCAGGATATAGAATAAGGTAGAGAGCTTCTCCCCCTGTAAACTGTAAACTATTCTTTCCCCTGTCCCTTTTTACCACGAAGCCCACATAGGATGAGGCAAATCCGAATATCGAAATCCTAAATTCTAAACAATTTCAAAATCCAAAGCTCTAATGTTCAAAACCCTTTTAGCAGTTTATCCTTTATTTGAATTTTGGTTATTTGAATTTGTTTAGGATTTAGAGTTTAGTGCTTAGGATTTGTCTTCCCCCCTACACCCTGTTGCCTGAACCCTGTCTTCTAATGAGCTCATTTATGGCTCGGGCGAGGCGATAGAACTCATCATGCTTTCTCAGCGTGATCTCACGAACCTTCTGGCCTGCCGCCATTGCCTCCAGTATCCGCTCAAACTTATATATGGGGCCGGCGATTCGATGGGAGATAAAGACGCTGATAATGGCAATGGCAAAGATGAGCAGCAGGCTTCGCACAAAAAGCTTGGCGGTTATGGCATGCTGAATGGCCGCCAGGCTTTCGCCATGGAACTGGTTGACCAGCGTCTGCATGACCGCCGTGTACATGCTCATCCCGGTGACCAGGGCGATGAGCACCATGGCGATGATGATGACCGCCATGAACCTGATCTGGAATCCCCGCTCCACCATGAACTTCTTTCTAGCTACCTTTTGATGTTCCATAGGTTGGAGACCTCTAACAGATGCAGGATACAGGATGCACGATGCAAGTTGAAAGACAAATCCAAGAGATTGGGAAACAAATTCGAAATCCGAAGCACTAATGTACCAAACTATGATAGCAAATTTTACGTCATCCTGCGACTTGATCGCAGGATCCAGTTAATGATTGATGAGGAGGGCCCGCTGCTTTTAACCTGCATCGTGCATCATGTATCCTGCATCCTGAAGGCCTGTAAACTGGCAGCTGTCAACTGTAAACTAGTTTTTCCCCCTACACCCTGGCCCCTGAACCCTACCCCCTATTTTTCTC
>CAZJLN010000301.1:0-2529 GCA_964546745.1 uncultured Anaerolineaceae bacterium | reverse complement strand
TCTGGATGACCTACGGTCAGCTGCTGGATTTTATTCGCCATACCAACTACATTAATGTCGAGGCGCGCAGCCTGATCGCGTGCTTAAGTTTCATTTAGGAAAACCAGCTGTCATTTCGAAGGCGGGCAGCGGCGACTGAGAAATCTTTAAGATTTCTCACATTCATTCGAAATGACATAGCGGGGAGGTCATCCTGCGACATGATCGCAGGATCTACTGAAAAATAGTAAGCTGGATTCTGCGGTCGAGCCGCAGAATGACCCCTTAGGGGATTACAAGAAAAATATTGTAGAAGTCCAGTGTGCGTCATCCTGCGACGTGATCGCAGGATCTACTGATGCAATAATCAATGGATGCCCCGATCAAACTGGGGAATGACAAGAAACGTTCCCTTAAAACTGGATTCTGCGATCGAGCCGCAGAATGACCCTTTAGGGGATTACAAGAAAACTATTGTAGAAGTCCAGTGTTCGTCATCCTGCGACTTGATCGCAGGATCCACTAACAAATAAGTCAATGGATTCTGCGGTCGAGCCGCAGAATGACCCTGGGGAGAACGTACCATACAAGATGTGAGGCAGGTACCATGCATGTGCTGCTTATCGGCTATTCACGGATCGCGAGGAAACGGGTGATCGGCGCGCTTGCCGCATCCGGGCAGGTAACCGCCCTGGATATCGCGACCGCCTCTTCCGCCGCTGCCGCGGGTGAGGAACAGAAGATACCCGGCGCGGTGTATGACTCCTATGACATCGCCCTGGAGAGGAGCGGAGCTGATCTGGTTTATGTCTCCCTTCCCAACAACCTGCACGCGGCGTGGGCGGAAAAGGCCCTGCGCAGCGGCCGCCACGTGATCGTGGACAAACCCGGATGCACCTCATATGAGGACGCGCAGCGCCTCTGCGAGCTTGCCCGGTCTTACAATCTGCTCATTGCCGAGTCAAACGTGTTTTCCTATCATCCCCAGATCGAGCGGGTGCGCGACGAGTTTCACAATGCCGCGACCGCTCCCACCAGAGTGACCGCGGTGTTTTCCTTTCCCCCGCTCAAGCAAGATGATTTCCGCTACCAGGAACGCCACGGCGGGGGGGCGCTCAATGACCTCGGCCCCTATGCCGTCAGTTCCGGCGCGGTATTTTTCGGGGAGTATCCCTCCGCCATGTTCTGCCGGATCAACAACCGGGCGGAGAACGGCATCGAAACCGCGTTCAGCCTCACCGCCGTCTACCCCCGGGGCAGGACCATGGTGGGCCATTTCGGGTTTGACACCGAGTACCAGAACACCATCACCGTCCTGGGGCCGTCCCTCTGCGTTCGCTTTGACCGGGTGTTCACCATTACCCCCGACTGTGCCAACACACTTTACATCCGCCGCAATGATCAGACGGTCGAAGCGGTGCTATCGCCCGCCGACTGCTTTTTGAATTTTTTCAATCACCTGTTTGCCGCGTGCCGGAACAAACAGCTCGATGACCTGTATGAAACCTGGCTGTCACAGGCCCGGGCGCTCCATATGCTCAGGCAGGCCGCCAAAGGGGATGCAGATAATGATTAAGGTGTGGGACTATCTCAAAGAGTACGGCGATGAAAAAGAAGAAATACAGGCGGCCATCGAGTCGGTGCTCTCATCGGGGTGGCTGATCCTGGGCGAGCAGGTGAAGGCATTTGAAAAGGCCTTTGCCGGCTACTGCGGCGTGTCATACGGCGTGGGGGTCAATTCCGGGACCGATGCGCTCTTCCTGGCCTTAAAGGCCCTGGGCATAGGGCCGGGCGACGAGGTGATCACCGTTTCCAACACGGCGGTGCCCACCGTGTCTGCCCTCGTCTCAGCCGGCGCGGTTCCGGTGTTTGTGGACATCGATCCGCACACCTATCTGATGGACACCTCGCTGCTTGAAAAGGCGATCACCGCGCGGACCAAGTGCATTCTGCCGGTTCACCTGTACGGCCAGATGGTGCATATGGACGAGGTCAACGCCGTAGCTCAAAAGTACTCGCTTGCGGTCCTGGAGGATTGCGCGCAGAGCCATGGCGCCGAGTTCAACCGAAAGAAGGCCGGTTCCCTTTCCACCCTGGCCGCCTTTTCGTTCTATCCCACCAAGGTGCTGGGAGGCTACGGCGATGGCGGCATGGTGGTGACGAATGATGAAGCGCTTTATAAAAAGCTCCTGCGGCTCCGGTTCTACGGGATGGAAAAAACCTATTATGCGCTTGAACACGGGTATAATTCCCGCCTCGATGAGTTGCACGCCGCCATCCTGCTGAAAAAACTGGGCCACCTGGAGGACTATATCGCGCGGCGGAGGGCGATTGCCGCCCGCTATGATGACCTGCTCTCCGGCACCCCGCTGGTGCTTCCCCACCGCGACCCCCGCGGCCGGCACGTGTTTTATCTCTACGTCTGCCGGCATGCAAAGCGTGATGAGATCATTTCCCGGCTTGCCCAACAAAAGATTTTTCTCAACGTCAGCTACCCCTGGCCGGTGCATACCATGGATGCCTACCGCTACCTCGGCTACGCTGAAGGTT
>CAZJLN010000300.1:0-2538 GCA_964546745.1 uncultured Anaerolineaceae bacterium | reverse complement strand
GCGTGGTACATCGACACCGCCTACCGGCACAACGACCGGGTTCGGCCGTTGCTGGTGCGAGCGATCGACGAGGACGGCGACCTCGATTCCTGGAAGGGGCCGGATCTCGATAGCGATCTGTACGTCGTTGACTGGAACGCCGACGGCACGGTCGACGTGGTCCTCGACTACCAGGACAACGACGGCGACAACGACATCGACGAGATGGCCTTCTACTTCTATATGACCGAGCACCCCTATTTCGGCAAAGACGTGCTGCGGGTCTGGTGGGGCAGCGACGACGGAGACGACAACCTGCTGTGGTACGACATCGACTACACCTACGACCAGAGCACGTGCCAGTACCGTTGCCATTTCAGCGGCGACGAGTCGTTCGTGGCCTTCGGCCTGCGGATGGAGGACGAGGAGTGGATCTCGGCCTTCGAAAACCCATTCCTGTTTTACGATCCGGACGGCGACACGTGCAGTGAAGTCGTCCTGCGTATCGAAGGCCACGGCAACGAGGTGCGGGCGATCCGCTACAGCTTCGACGCCGACGACGATGCGTATGGCCGTCGGACGCACGATTACGATTTCTCGATCACCGCGCGGGCTCCCGACGACCGGCCGGTCATCCTGCCTGCCGACGGGACCACCAGCACGAGGCTTCGCGGCATCCCCACGCAGGCCTGGCTGCGGCGCGACAAGGCACAGGAGTTCGTTCAGAATGCCCAGTGGGACCGCGTGCTGCTGACCTGGGACGAGATGAACGCCAACACCGAGGAGAACGTCGAAAGGGACCCGCACGAGCGATGGGAGGGGATCATCGCTCACGGCAACCCGGACTTCAAACAGGTCGGCGGCCCGCCATGCAGCACGATGAACAAGCGATACGAGTTGGCTCTCAAGCCGGTCTCTCCGATGAGACTCTACTACTCCATGGCCGACGGGCGCCTGCACCTCAAAGGGGCTTCGAAAGGCTGGCTCGACGTGGACTACGATTTCGATGGCAAGTCGGATGCGCGGTATCAGTACCGCGATGACAACGAAGACGGCATCCTCGAGCGGCGGCTGATCGACGTGGACGGCGATGGCAAGCCGGAGTTCGACTGGACGGTGCAACACGGTAGCCAGCATGAGCTTGAGCCCGACTTCGTGGCCATATCGACTTTCTACAAGAGCAAGCTGAACCAGACACTGATGGAGAGCCAGGCGTTCATCGATGCCGCCAGGGCCGCAATGGTGCCCGGCAGCTATCCCGACGCTCAGGCCGTCGAGGACTTCTTCCTGAACAAGCTGGACGGCTGGATGCCCCAGACGCATCTCGGCGAGTACATCCGCCGTTCGCCGGCCGGAGCCAGGTTCTACGCCGATCTTGTCCGCGACCGGCTGCTCTGGCCCCTGAAGGAGCGATACGGCGAAAAGGAGGCGTGGAAAGCCATTGAGTCGGCATACGGCGTAGGCAATTTACGGACCGCAACACAGTATGTCCCGCGCGAGGACAAGGAAGCCGTGACGGCTCGGGTGAACGGCCTCGGCGGTTTCGCGAAACGGATCTCGATCAGGATGAGCAACAGCGGTAGAACTGCGCGACTCGATTGGCCCGTGACACTGGGTCTGAGGCGGATTCAGACGAAAGTGCCCGATTTCAATGCGGATAACTGCGCGGTGGTCGCGCCGGAGCGTTGGCTCGACTGGCGACAGGTCCCGCACCAGGTGAGCGAGATCGACCCGGCGGCGGGGCCGGAATTGAGTTTTCTGGCCGATGTGCCGGCCGGCGGTGATGCGACGTATCATTTGTACTACTCGCCTGCGGGCAGGAGCAACAGGACCTTTCCGAACAGGACCAGCACGGCCGAGGACTGGGTGCCCCCGAACATCGGCTGGGAGTCGAATCGCTGTGCCTACCGGGCTTACTGGGGGCAATTCGATTTCTTCGGCAAGAAAACCGACCAGCTCATCTATGACACTATCGGCAAGAAGAGCTACCACGACGAAACCGAGTGGGGCATCGATGCCCTGCACGTCGGCAACGCCTCCGGCCTCGGCGGGCTGACGCTGTATGTCGATGATAAACCCTATCTGGTGCAAAACCCGGCCGGTAAGGGCGACGTCAAGTTCACCAAGAGGCAACTCGGCAAAGGGCCGGTGACGGCGGCGATCGAAATCACGGCGGAGAACATCGTGCCTGACCAGCCGGACCTCAAGGTGCGGATTCTGTGCATCTCCTACGCTGAGCGGCAGGAGTCGGAAATCAGAGTGACTGTGACTGGCGCGAGAGGCAGGGTTCTCCTGGCCCCGGGCCTGGTCAAGCTGCCTCGCGAACAGGCCTTTTCCGATCCGGCCAAAGGCATCCTGGGCAGTTGGGGCTGGCAGGAGGAGGTCATCGGTGACATCGGCATGGCCATCATGATCGATTCCGCCAATCGAGCGGAGGACATCGTGGACCTGCCTGAGGAGCGGCGGATCCGCTGCCACCTGACGGAGAAGGGTGAGTTACGGTACTGGATCATTGGCGACTGGCGCCGCGGTCGGCAGCACCCGATCGCCCCAACGCTC
>CAZJLN010000299.1:0-2551 GCA_964546745.1 uncultured Anaerolineaceae bacterium | reverse complement strand
ACAATCTGGAAAATGCTCGAAAGAAGTAATTAAATAGATACTTTTGAATTTCTATCTGGTAGGATTTTCTACCAGTTTTTTATATATCAAACTCTTTCGCACGGTATTGAAGCGCTTCGGCCAGGTGTATTTGTGTAATTTCTTCTGAAGAGTCAAGATCAGCAATTGTTCTAGCCAACTTTAATACACGATGGTATCCACGCGCTGAAAGCTGCAATTGTTTCATGGCTATACGCATCAACGCTTGGCAAGGCTCGGTTAATTCACAGAATTTTCGGATTTGAGAAGGTGTCATATCAGCATTGCATACCAATCCATTTCCACTAAACCGAGTCAACTGTCGATTTCGCGCTGATTCTACTCGAATTTGGATGGTAGCCGATGTTTCTCCCTGCCGATTACTAGATAATTTCTGATAATCAACTCTGGGTACTTGAATATGAATATCAATTCTATCCAGCAAAGGACCAGAAATGCGTTTTTGGTAGTTTGATACCATTGTTGAGGAGCATGTACAAGCTCTTAAAGTGTCGCCATAAAAACCGCAAGGACATGGATTCATCGCAGCCACAAGCATAAAGTTGGCTGGAAAAGTAAGAGAACCACTGGCTCGACTGATTGTTACCACTTTATCTTCCATAGGCTGGCGCATCACATCTAGTACACGACCACTAAATTCAGGTAATTCGTCGAGAAAAAGAACACCTCGATGAGCTAGAGAAATTTCACCAGGATGGGGTTGATTACCTCCCCCTACTAAACCAGCATGACTGATTGTGTGATGTGGAGATCGAAAGGGGCGTATACGAATGAGTGGCACATCTGAGGGTAACTTATCTGATACAGAGTAAATGCGTGTGACATCCAAAGCTTCGTCGATTGTGAGTTTGGGCAAGATGGAGGGAAGTGCTCTGGCTAACAAGGTTTTTCCAGCTCCAGGTGGTCCGATCATAAGTAGATTATGACCCCCTGCTGCTGCTACTTCAAGCGCTCTCTTAACATGTTCCTGACCTCTGATTTCTGAAAAATCTGTCAAGACTTGGGCTGTCATCGTTTCTTCAACGTTTACTGTTTGTGCTGGATCAATTTTGTAACTTCCACTTAAGTGTGCATACAAATCTGCCAAAGAAGATACTGGAATCACCTCAAGATCAGGTATCAATGCTGCTTCTGAAGCATCAACTTCAGGGACAAAAACCCGTTTGTATCCTAGAGAACGTGCCAACGCAGCCATTGGAAGGACTCCACGTACATGCCTTACAGATCCATCCAATGAGAGCTCACCTATTACCAAAGAGCCATCTAATTGTTCTTGTGGGAGTTGATCCGTCGCGACAAGTACCCCTAATGCAATGGGCAGATCGTAAACAGGTCCTTCTTTTCTAACCGAGGCTGGTGCTAGATTTACAGTGATGGGCTTTCGGGGATAAAACAGATTGGCATTCTTGATGGCAGAATATACTCTCTCGCGACTTTCCTGAACAGCAGCATCTGGCAATCCCACAATTGCCATATGGGGGAGACCCTGGCCGAAATCAACTTCCACTTCTACGATGACGCCGTCCAAACCAATCACGGCGCAGGAATTAATGCGAGCTAACATGGTCTGATTATAAATGAAATATTATTAGATAAGCAGACGATTTTCCATTATTATTGGATAGGCAATGTGTTTAGCTTATTCACTTCACCAAACCAAAAAGCACTATCTTTTGGATATCGTTTCTGGCTTTCAAAATCGACATAAATCAGACCAAAACGCTGAGAGTATCCATAAGCCCACTCAAAATTATCCATGAAAGACCAAACTAGGTAGGCACTCACCGGGATTCCTGCTTGGATCGCCTGCCACACTGCATAGATGTGATTGTGTAAGTAATCAATTCGCCTATTATCAATAACCCTTCCATATTTATCCGGACCATCAGAATAACTTGCCCCATTTTCCGTGACCATGATTTGCCTTGGATGGTATTCCTTGTTCACACGCTCCAAGATTTCGAATAAGCCCTGAGAATATAATTCCCATCCCATTTCTGTCATTTGTTCAGGTAAAAATGTCTTGCGGTAAAAATTATCAGGGTCTCCAATGTTTCCATCAAGAGCTGAGGCAACAAATCGCGTATAGTAATTAATTCCCAGAAAATCAGTTTCCTGCGAAATGATATCCATATCACCTGGCTGGATAAAGTCAGGTTCCATTGAATCAATCAATCCTTCTCTTACATAGTCAATAAGCATATCTTTTGGATAACCTCGCCCAAATACTGGATCCAGAAACCAGCGATTTGACTCCCCGTCAATATGACGGATTATTTCTCTTTCGACAGGCGCATCGGGATCATTATAAACAGGACTTAGGTTTAAGATTATCCCCACCTTTACATCCTGCCAGGCAGAGCGAATTTCCTGAACAGCCAACCCGTGTGCTAGTAATAAATGATGGGCTGCCAACAAACCTTTTGCGCGATCCTTCAAACCAGGAGCATGCTCACCATAGGTGTATCCTAAATGACTTGCACAAAAAGGCTCGTTAATCGTGAACCATGTT
>CAZJLN010000298.1:0-2566 GCA_964546745.1 uncultured Anaerolineaceae bacterium | reverse complement strand
AAGCAAGATCACAAGCTGATCCCACTTGCCACGCTTCTTCTTTCTGCCATAGACCTGTCAATTTACGGACGTAAATGCACCACCTTTTTTCGGCAACACTGCGCCAGCAATTTGCGGCCGTGATGCGCCACTCGGAGAGCCGATGTAAAAGCAAAGTGGCTGGAAATTTAAGGTTCGGTCTGCTTCGTCTGCACCTCCTCGAGTAGTTTCGTGCGGCCCTGGGAGCGGAAGGAGGGGCCGCGGATGATGATCACCTCAGCGCGATCCAGGAGCCGATCCAATCCTGCGCTGGCTAAGAGGGGATCCAGGAAGAGATCGGGCCACTCGCTGGGGGCGCGGTTGGAGGTCACCAGAATGCTGCCTTTTTCGTAGCGCTCGTTGATCACATCGTACAAGTCCTCCGGCCCGGGCGCCTGGAGCGGCTTGAGCCCGAAGTCATCCAGGATCAACAGATCCGGGCGCAGGTAGATGGCCAGACGCCGCTCCCAGGAGCCATCCGCCCGACCACCGTTGAGATGCTGGAGCATCTTCTGGGTGTTCATGAACAACACATCTAGCCCCTGCCGTGCCGCTTCCTGGCCAAGGGCTTGCGCAAGGTGAGACTTGCCTACCCCGGTTGGGCCGCATACCAGCAAATTGCGTTTCTGGCGGACGAACTCGCAGGTGGCCAGGTCGAGGATCTGCTGGCGGTTGAGGTTGGGGTTGAAGTGGAAGTCGAAGCCTTCCAGGGTTTTGGTGGTATTGAGCGCACCCCGCCGGAGCCGCAGGTTGAGCTGCTTCTGCGAGCGGCGCTCGACTTCGTCCTCCAGCACGCGCGAGAGGAACTCAACATAGCTCCACTGGCCATCGATGGCCTGGCGGTTGCGCGCTTCCATCGTTTCCAGCACCCCGGACAGGCGTAAATGGCGCAGTTGGCTGGCAAGCTGGTGTTTCAGTTCCATGACGGCACCTCCACCAGTTCCCCGACCAGCTCCGCCGTGCTGCGCGCAAAGGTGGTCGCTGGAGGGATTTCGACTGGGATGGGCATTTCCTGGGCCTCACTGCCTTGTTTGAGAATGCCTTTCACCGTTTTGTAGCTGCCGTCCCCAAAGGCCAGCGCCTTTTTGCAGGCCGCTTCTAACCGCTCCGCCGTGTACTGGTTGGCCAGGCGTACCAGTCGCCCGGCGGTGGACAGGCGGTCCAAGACCGGATGCTCCAACAGTTCCTGGACCACCTGGGCGGTGGCGGAACCCACCTTTTGAGCCTCTTCCAGCACGCTTTCACGGGTTTGCAGCAGTCCGGGCAGCTTTTCCGGGGCGATGTGGTCGGGATGGGTTACGCGCTGGCCCACTTTGCTGGCCCGCTCGTGGGTGGCCTTCAGCTCGTAAGCCAGGTTGTAGATCCGCACTTGCTTCGTCCCGCCGCAGACCCACACCCAGCCGGGATAGCAGCGCTGCGGCACCGAGTAGAAGGCATGGTCGAAGCTGATGTAGCAGTCGCGGTACACCTTGACCTTCTTCCACACCGCCAGGTCGTAAGGCGTGGTGGGCAATGGTTTCAAACAGGCTTTTTCGGTCGCTTCAAAGCGTTTGAGCGGGGCCTCAAAGGTCGTGCCGTGGATGCGCTGCCCGGCGGTGGTCAGGCACCAGGTGCGTACGTCGCGGTTGGCCTGCGTAATCGTCGTGGGCGTGCGCCCACCCAGGAAGTTGCGCGTGACGTAATGCACGCCACCCTGTTCGACCTTGCCTTTGTGCTCAGGGGTCGCCACCCGGCAGGGCGCCAGTAAGAACTGGTAATGCACAGCGCATTCCTGGTAGCTGATCTGCACCTGCGGATCGTCGTAGACCGCCTTGATGATGGCTGTTTTGAGGTTGTCCAGCACCACTCGCCCCGGCACGCCGCCGAAAAAGGCGTAGGCGTTGCGGTGACAGCGCAGCCAGGTCTCGATTTTCTGATCCCAGACAAACTCGACGTACTGGTGGCGGCTCCAGGAGAGGGTCATCACGAAGGCCCACGTCTTGCGCAGCTGCCCCGTTTCCGGGTCGATCATCCGCCCGGCGTAGCCAAAATCCACCTGGGCTTCTTCCCCGGGCTGGCGTTCCACGCGAGTGACCGTCTTTTGGTGCTTCTTCGCCGGTTGGATCTGCCGCGCCAGGCGGTACACCGCCGCGTAGCTGCCGGTGTACCCGCGTTCGTGCAGCCTCTGGTAAATCGCGGCCACTTCCACGTTCTCTTCTAATAGGTTTTTGATCGTTTCGCGGTAGTTCTCCGCCGATGAGGTGTTCTGGGGAGGGGTCTTCTCGGGAAGCGTTGCCTGCAGTTGGCTGGCCAGGATCTCTGGCGCCGGGATCGGCCCTTCCAGCAGCCCCTGGCCGGTCGCCCACTCCCGGTAGCGTTTGATCGTGCGCCGGTTCAGCCCGGTATCCCGCTGGATCTGGCGGTCACTGGACTGGGCGCGGAAATGCAGCAATAGTCCTCGGATATCCATAAGTTTGAGCTTCCTTTCGGTCATGGCTCCTCCCGGTGATGTTGTTACCGGAAGGATAATCGATGACCCTCCGAGGGTGGCGCATTTTGGCCGAAAACC
>CAZJLN010000297.1:0-2604 GCA_964546745.1 uncultured Anaerolineaceae bacterium | reverse complement strand
GCTGAGCTACGTTGGCAACTTTTGCATTATAACAGGATGATCACTTATCCTGCAAGGAATTATTGTTATGAATGTTGCCATGATTTCATACCATACTTGTCCTCTAGCAATTCTCGGAGGAAAAAACACTGGGGGTATGAATGTTTATGTCCGTGAGTTAACCAGGCATTTGGGCATTCAGAATGTTCATGTGGATGTGTTCACTCGTTCAGAAAATGAACATGTACCTCATGTGTTACATGATCTTGGTTTTGGCAACCGTGTTGTTCACATCCCTGCAGGACCAGAATATACCTTATCCAAAAAGGATTTAGTTCAGTATTTGGATGAGTTTTCAAAAGGCATTTTAGATTTTTCTCAAACAAAAGGAATTCAATACGACTTGATCCATTCCCATTATTGGATGTCTGGGTTATCAGGCATTCAGATAAAGAAGGAATTGGATATCCCCGTGATCCATATGTTTCATACCTTGGGTCTAGTAAAGCAATTAATTGCCAGGACTGATGAAGAACGAGAGGGTCAATATCGAATAGATGGAGAGTTAGAAGTCATACAAGGTTCGGATATTATCATCGGAGCTACAGAATCTGAAAAAACCCAGTTAATCGATATGTATCATTGTCCACAAAACAAGATCGTTATCATCCCTCCTGGGGTGGATACAAGCCATTTTTATCCTATTCCGAAAGATGAAGCTAAAGAAGTGATTGGAATACCAAAAGATGACCGCATGATTCTCTTTGTTGGAAGGATAGAACCATTAAAAGGGATTGACACACTAATCAGGTCTATGGCACTATTGAAGATGGAGTGCGGTAAGTGTCCTCATTATTTGGTTATCATTGGTGGAGATACAGAAACCTCACCTGAACAAGAAAGTTCTGAATTGAACAAGCTTAGAAAGCTTTGCTTCGATTTAGAACTTGATGAAGTAATTATTTTTCTTGGCAAAAAAGGACAGGATACCTTACCTTATTATTACTCTGCAACCGATGTATTGGTGATGCCTTCCCATTATGAATCATTTGGTATGGTTGCCTTGGAAGCAATGGCATGCGGAACACCGGTAATCGGTTCGGATGTGGGTGGATTATCATACCTTATCCATGATGGAATAAATGGTTTTCTCGTCCCTAGCCAGGATCCCTCTGCATTAGCTGAAAAATTAACAAACCTGCTCTCAGACGAACAACTTCAAAAAACGATTAGTCATAATGCAGTTGAGTATGCTAATCAATATGAATGGAATGTAATTACTAATCGTGTAGTAAGCGTTTACAATAGTTTGAACTAATCTGGTCTCTTATTCTTTTTTTGATTTTTGGGAAATAATTCGACTGGCTCTTTGGAGGGTCTGTTTTCCGTATTTTTGATTAATCTGATCCATCGCTTCCAGTATTTTTTGCTCCTTCTGATCTTTTTGATCCCAAAGATTTAATTGCCTCACTGGATCCCCTAAACCACTGACCCCAACTCCTAGTAAGCGTATTGCTCTACCTTTCTCCCAATAATGATCAAACAATTGAATAGCACTCTTAAAAATTTCACGATCCTGATTTGTCATTTTGTTGAGGGATACTTGCCGTGTCGTTGTGCTAAAATCATCATATCGAATTTTTATGTGAATGGTATTACCAGCAAAATTGTTTTTTCTCAATCTTCTACCGACCTTATCTGATAGAGATAACAATATTTCTGCTAATTTAGCTCGTTCAATAATGTCACGATCAAATGTAATTTCATTACTTACTGATTTCACATCATGGTTCAACTGGACTGGTGAACCATCAATACCCTTTGCCCTTTGCTGAAGTTCATAACCATATTTACCAAAAATCTCATTTAATGTATCTGGGGATAATGAAGCCAGGTCCCCAATCGTTTTTATACCCAGGGAATTTAATTTTAGAGAAGTCTTTGGACCGATTCCCCAGAGCATCTGCACATTAAGTGGTGCTAAAAATTGCGCTTCTTCACCTGGCTCTATAATAGTGATAGCTCTAGGTGCTTCTATTCCTCGTTTTGAGCTTTTACCAAAATCATTTGCAACCTTTGCGACTAATTTGTTCGTGGCAACACCGATTGAACACGGAAGGTGGATGTCATTGTCTATTTGACCCTGTAATAATCGAGCAATAAGCTCTGCGGATTGGGACATATCAGAGACATCAATAAAAGCTTCATCAATTGACACGGGTTGGACCAGAGGAGAGATATTGTCCAAAATGTTCATAACCATGTTTGAATATTCTCCATACACACCATGAGCCCCTGAAACGATGAGTAAATGGGGACAAAGCTGAAGCGCTTTACCGGTAGGCATCGCAGAACGGACTCCATAATACCTTGCAGCATAAGAGCATGATGAAATGACACCTCTTTTGTTGGGCTGGCCACCTACAGCAAAGGCCTTTCCTTTCAATTCTGGATGGATCAACTCTTCAACCGAACAAAAAAAAGCATCCAGATCAAGATGGAGAATCTTACGGACCATATCAAAATTATACAACAATGAGATTAACCAAAAACACTCTGGCAAGCCAAAGTTGTACGGTGTCCAGGACCTACTATACACTCTGGCTATCAAGAATACATCAGGTT
>CAZJLN010000296.1:0-2609 GCA_964546745.1 uncultured Anaerolineaceae bacterium | reverse complement strand
TTGCACAAGCGATTGGGCGTTGGGGCAACTTTGTCAACCAGGAGGTCTATGGGCTACCCAGCGACCTTCCTTGGGCAATCTACATTGATGAGGCGCATCGCGTGTCAGGCTTTCAATCCGTGGAGCGCTACCATCCCCTTTTCCTATATGAATCGTTGTTAAACCTTTTTGCCGGCGGTGTTTTGCTTTATATATCCAGAAAATACCAGGATAAATTGCTTAAAGGCGACATATTCTTGGGTTATTTGGTCTTATATCCGGTGATTCGGTTTTGTCTTGAGTTCCTACGGCTGGTGATTTCACCTGTGGCTGGTATGAATATTAACCAAACCATCATGGCTGTCATAGCAGTTATTGCTGCAGCTATCCTGATCATCCGGCATGTTCGCAAACCTAAAGCAGAGCCGATGGAAATTGTCCTTGAAGAGGTTGAGTCTATCTCTGATGAGCTTGTTGATGAAGTCAAACCTGATAAGGTTGTTAATGAGATCCAGAGCGAAGAGGTTTTAGAGGCAAATCAACCCAAAGTACTTGCTGACGAAATCCAACCGGAAATACTCGTTGATGAGATACAATCCGACGAGCTTCTTGGCGAAATCCGATCCGAAGGGTTAGCTGGCGAAATTCAACCTGAAACTAATATTGAGGAAAGGGCTCAGGAGCCTAAAACCGAATTGTAAACTACCGAAAATCAGGTTGCACGAACCTACTATCTATCATCATTAAAAATCATAACGCCCACAGATACAATTTCATGTGGGCGTTCTATTATTTTTCTCAAGGAGAGGTGAAATCCAACACTAGACTTACTAGGAATTTCGGATGCCCACATTACCAATTCTCAACATAAGGTCTCCACTCGTTATTGTCCGCTAGGTGTCTGCCATAACGGTATGTCGCAGAGGAGGGAGGGGCTTTGGGAACAGATATTAACTGCATTCGCGCTTCTTCCAGCGTTTTACCCCCCTTGAGGTGGTTGCAGCGTGGACATGCAGTCACAACATTATTCCAGGTGTGCAGCCCCCCTAAGTGGCGCGGAACAACATGGTCAATGGTCAGCTGGATATTCGCTTTTCCACAGTACTGACAGACATAATTATCTCGTCGAAACACCTCCCGTTTGGTAAGGTGGATCGGAAGACGGGGATGCACGACCATCTTTTTTAATCGAATAACCGAAGGGATTGGGAAGGTTTTGGATTGGGACTTGATCGTTCCACGACCGTTTAAGATCAATGTCGCCTTGTCGCAAATCATCAAGTTAATTGCCCTGTAAGTGTTTGTGACATTGATCGGCTCATAATTGGCGTTGAGGACCAGCACAGGTTCTTTCATTTGAGCACCATTTTTTCGATTATATCGCAAATATGACGAAACCTTTCTTTCTTTTTGAAATATCCCCTTACATAAAGTGATTGTTTGATATAATTTGATCATGTTAAGGAGTTATTATTACGTTGCGCATAGGTAATTATCACCCCGTCGCAGGTTAGAAGACGCACCTGATCCGATGGGTGCGTCTTTTTTATAAAATTTGGGTAAATTGAGGTGTAGTATGAACATAGATGAACAAGTGGCAATTTTGATGCAAGGCACAGAATATGGAGACCCGTCTTTGTCTGCAACTATGGAAGCAGAACTGCGTGAACGCTTGATAGAAGCTGAAAAAGAAGGTCGCCCCCTGAAAGTCTACTGTGGGTACGATCCCACCAAGCCCGATCTACACATTGGTCATACCGTCACCATGCGCAAACTACGCCAATTCCAGGACTTGGGACATGAAGTAACCTTCGTGGTTGGCACTTACACCTCGCTGATTGGTGATCCCTCTGACAAAAACAAACTCCGCCCGCAACTCAACCCAACTGAGGTCGATGAGAATGCACGCACCTACGCAGAGCAAGCCTTCCGGGTCCTCGATCGTGAGAAAACCATCATCCGCTACAACGCAGAGTGGCTTGCTGATCTCAAACTGGAGGACATGATCAAGCTTGGCTCTAATTTCACCGTTCAACAGTTCTTGACCCGGGAAAGCTTCCGAAACCGCTGGGACAACAATGAAGCCATCCACTTCCACGAATTCTTCTATGCCATCATGCAAGGTTATGATGCACATGCTCTTAACACCGACGTCCAGGTCGGCGGCACCGACCAACTCTTTAACATTATCACCGCCTCCCGCAAAGTGATGGCCTACTACGGTCAAAAGCCTAACATCGGCATCATCCTAGCAATCCTGCCCGGCACGGATGGTGAAGTGAAGATGAGCAAATCGATGGGCAATCACATCCCCTTGAATAGCACACCTGAAGACATGTACGGCAAAGTCATGTCTATCCCAGATCACGCCATGCCAATCTACGCCAAGCTCGTCACCAACTGGAAGCCGAACGAAGTCAAAGCCTTTTGCGACGCCTTGCAAAATAATACCATCCACCCGCGAGATGCCAAAATGAAGCTCGCAAAAGAGATTGTTTCACTGTATAACAGTGAAGAAGAAGCTGTCCGTGCTCAGGATAATTTTGTCGCGCTTTTCCAAAAAGGTGACGTTCCCGATTCAATGCCCTCATATACCGTTGACGCTGAACAGCCATTAATCGAAATCATGC
>CAZJLN010000295.1:0-2609 GCA_964546745.1 uncultured Anaerolineaceae bacterium | reverse complement strand
CCCATGAGCGTGCCTGTGTAGCTGTCTGGTCCATCGAACCTGGCCAGTAAGAAGTTCCAGGTGTTTCCATCCCAATCGCACCAATGATCACATCTCCTGGTCCGTTAAGTTCAACGGAATCTGGTAGATCATAGAGATTCCAGGTATCAAGTGCTTGTACTGTTGTTGGGTAGCTGTAGAGCCAGTTGGAACCGACTGCAGGATCATTATTACCCGTTGTGTTTTCATAGACGACGATGATAATATCATCACCAACATTGACCATTCCAGCTGTAGTGAAGTATATCTGTACTTGGTCAAGGTTGAATGGGAAGACGCCCGGATCTGGTGTAAATCGGTTGACCCAAATCATTTCCCAAGTGCCACCAATGCCAATATCATTGTCGCGCGTCCCGTCATCCAGGATCAACTCAACATCTGCCATCAGTTCGCGTTCCATCTCAAGCAGCTCAAAGTCGCCAGCACCAGCACCTGTATTGACAATGGTTAGCGTCTGTGAGGTGATGGTGTCGGTGGGTTGAGTTTGCTCAAGTTCGGTTGGCATAACGCTCAAACAGGGGGCATCCAGCCGCAGGGTGAAGTCTACTGTAGTTGTTCCACCACCCACGACGACCTGACCCACAGCAATGTCTGTGATATAGCCAGCCGCAAGGACCTCAATATCATAGGTGCCTTCGGGCAGTGCGTAACTATAGTAGCCTTCCGCGTTGGTGGTGGTTGTGTACGCGATCACGCCACCTTGCCAGAAGTTAACTGTAGCGCCTTCCAAAACTGCTGGATTGACGTCACAAGCTTCTAAGCCAGAGACATGACCATTGAATGTGCCAAAGGACCCAGGGGCATACAGATGCAATACCACCGGGATATTTGGATAAGTGTAAGGCGTATCGTGCTTGACCTTGATTTCCGCCAGGTAGTCCCCAGGTTGGCTCAGTCCAGCACCAGTTGGGTCAAAGATCACAGCAACTGGCAGTGAACTTAAAGCTGGGACTGTACCACTGACAGGATCTTCAGATAGCCATGCTACGTCAGATTGACCACCAGTAGTAAATGCCAGGCAGTCCACTTCTGTACCGCCAGCAAAGGCACCGACTAAGGTGCTGATACCCGTGGTGGTATCAATAATGCGCAGTTCACCAACGGATGTATAAGCAGCCCAATATAAAACGCCGGACTCTTCTTCGTAGTCCATGCCCTGAGCATAGTTCGCTGCAACACCAAGTGAACCCACCAGGGTGGTCGCCAAAGTGGCAGGATCAACCCGGAACAGACTATCGGTGATGAGATCCACAATGTAGATCATGTCATCATCGGTGTTGTAAGCCAGGTCAATACCGCCCGCCAAACCAGGCAATGCGCCAAGGACAGTCACCGCACCCGTATCCGGATTGACGGTCACAAGTGTGGTAGTGGTTATGTCCGTGGTCAAGCCATAGAGCGTGCCGTCCGGGGTACCAGAGAGACCTGTCCAGGATTGACCACCAGGAGGCGTCGAGGCACCAACCAGGGTGTATGCACCAGTGGCAACATCCACAGTGTAAAGATTGTTATTGTCATAGCTGATGGCATACAAGGTGGTAAAGTCGCCCGCCAGGAAGTCACCAGCAAAGAGGGAAGTCATGGTCGCGCCAATATTGGTCCATGTACCTGGAAGGGTTGTGTCGGGGATGAACTTGAGCGAGTCTGTCATCAGATCAACCGCGAACGCAGGTTCACCCAATAGGATGCCCTTTAAGGGATTGTCCGCTGAAGCGCTTAAGGCACTGCGGTTGGCTGACTTAGGAGCTGGTCCAGTTGACACTGGGCGAGTATCCTCAGGCAGTTCACCCTTGAATGCAGGGATCATCAGCTTGGGTAATACAAAACCCTCGTCCTTTTCGACCAGTTCGAACATGGCATCTGCGGTGCCAAGGTTACTGATGGTCAGCGTTTGGGTTAAAGGAGCATCGCCCATGAACATCGTGGCTTCCATGGAGGTCGGATCAAAGCTAAGCTGCCCGGTACCCAGGTAGAAGTCCTGTGGAACAATGACATCCTCAACCACAAACACGGTTTCGGTATCGCTGCCATACAAGTCTTTTTCAGCAGTGAAATCGTGAGCCTCACCTTCAAGCATCGGAATGGATGCCTGCGGGTTGACCCACTCATCACATTCATTTCCAACCATAGAAGCAGGAGTATAAATATCGTCACTGCAAGGATGATGTGGCGTGTCGGAATAGCCATCTCCGTCGTAGAACCAGGAAACTTGACCAGCCGAAGTGCCAGGCGTGACGTCCACACAATACTCCGCTACGCAGTGATCACCACCAGAGTTAGTATAGGCGGTATGGGAGATGTCAATCTCGTAAGGCTCGGTCTCCCAATAGACATCGAAAGACGAGTTCCAGGATCCATTATCACAGGTAGGCGTGCCCACCAAGTAGGCATCAGTGATCGTCCAATCCGATGGGAATTTCAGCCAGGTGTCATACATATATTCCCAGTCTGGTGAGTAAACGTTCGACTCAAAACAAAGGGTGGTTGGAACCCCAGGAACAAACCCAGCTGCACCGCCAGCCGTGGGGTCAAAGACCACATTGCTGCCGGAAAGTGACTGTACACCCTTC
>CAZJLN010000294.1:0-2612 GCA_964546745.1 uncultured Anaerolineaceae bacterium | reverse complement strand
CAAGGAAAATGCCGAGGATGTGGTGGTCAAGCCAGACTACACCATCACAGAAATCGGTCAACTGCTAGACATCTTCCCTCCCAGAGCATAGCATGAAAGAGATCCAAGCGATTTTCCTGGACCTGGGCAATACTTTGCGCTTTGTCAAAAAGGACGAAGCCTACCAATTTGAAGCTCGCCGTCTTATTGCGGAGTTAGTCGGTACCGATGAAGACCCCAACACTTTCTGTGCTAAAATCGATCTGCGCTATAAAGAATATCGCAAGTGGGCATTTGCCAACCTGCGTGAAGCACCTGAAGCGGAAATGTGGACGCGCTGGCTTGCCCCGGAATTTCCCACTGAACGCATCGCACCATTAGGCGAGGAGCTCACCTACCAGTACCGACGAGCCAACGGCATCCGCGTGTTGGTCGATCGAGGCGTTGACGTCATTAAAGAACTGGATGCCCGTGGTTACAAGTTGGGCATCATCAGCAACCTGATCAGCACCCGCGAAATTCCTGAATGGCTCGAAGCTGATGACTTGGCAAAATACTTTAAGTCAGTTGCTCTATCATCAGTGTTGGGCATCCGCAAACCTGATCCTGCCATCTACCATTATGCAGCCAAAAAAGCTGGCGTAGTGCCTGAGAAATGTGCCTATGTGGGCGATAATCTCGATCGCGATGTGACTGGCACACGTGCTGCTGGCTTTGGCATGGCGATTATCATGATGGAAGCTGACAAGCTGGCCGAGGTTGAAATCACAGATGAAAATCGCCCGGATGCGATCATCTTTACCTTTGACGAATTGTTGACTCTCTTCCCCGCCTGTCCACAGGTGAACCTGGAGGAGCGTTTTGTGAGAGGATAAGTTTTATGGCGCAAGTTTTATCTTCACATGGCGCGAATGCCCTTGCACAAGCTGTGCGTTCGGCTTACAACCGGGGGCAGACAGATTATTCGATGGAACCGCTGGTGCGGTTCGACCCGCACGGCAAGCCCTTTGGTGCAGTGCAAGATGGCGACGCAGTTATCTTCTGCTGTCGGCGTGGTGAACGCGAGATTGAACTCACCGAAGCCTTCGTTGACACTGACTTTCCACATTTTGAGCGCCAGAGATTGAACCTGCTGGACTTTGTCATCCTGACCCTGTACCACGAAAAATTTTACAACCTGCCGGTGGCATTTGCCCCTGCCAGGGTGGTAGACACCCTGGGCGAAGCCGTCAGCCGGTCGGGAATGCGCCAACTGCGCTGCGCCGAGTCCGAAAAGTACGCGCACGTCACCTTTTTTCTCAATGGCGGCAGGAGCGATGCCTTCCCGAGCGAAACCGACGTTCGCATCCCTTCTCCCAAGGGCATTCCCTTTGACCAGGTGCCTGGATTGAGCCTCCCCGCTGTGGCAGATGAGGTGATTAAGGGCATCCATGGAGATTATCGCTTGATCATCACCAATTTTGCCAATGGAGATGTCATTGGGCATACCGCCAACGCACAAGCCAAAGTTGAATGTGCTCAGATCGTCGACCAGCAGTTGGAGCGTGTGGTGCGCACTGCCAAGGAAAACGACATGGTCGTGCTGATCACCGCTGACCACGGCAACCTGGAGGTTTTGTTTACCCCCGAAGGCAAGCCGCATGTGGCGCACACCACCAACCCTGTGCCGCTGATCGTGATCGATCCCCGCTTCCAGGGTGATCTGGACACAGAAGACGGCAGCCTTTCAGACCTAGCGCCGACTGTGCTGGCAATGTTGGGGCTCCCCCCCACTGCTGCCATGACCGGCAAAAATTTGATCGACGGACACGCCTGGGGTTCACACCGACGCATGTTGCTGATCATCCTGGATGGCTGGGGCATCGGCGCGCAGGACGACACCAACCCGATCTACCTGGCAAAGACGCCCTTCTGGGACGACCTGTGCGCCCGTTACGCACCTGCCTCTTTGGACGCCTCCGGAGAAGCCGTGGGGTTACAGGCTGGCAAGCCTGGCAACTCAGAAGCCGGCCACATTAACATCGGCGCCGGGCGTGTGGTGCTGCAGGACGATGTGCGCCTAGAGCGTGCCATGCAGGACGGCTCTTTCTACACCAACGAGGTCTTTTTGGAAACCATCGCCAAGGTCAAAGCCAAAGGTTCGCGCCTACATTTGATCGGACTGCTGACCGAGAAGAGCTCACACGGCTCGATTCACTACCCCCTAGCGCTGATCAAAATGGCGAAAGCGCAGGGTGTGTCAGACGTGTGTTTACACCTGATCTTTGATGGGCGCAGTACTGAGCCCGGCAGCGCGCCCAAGCTGCTCGAAAAGCTGGAAGGGCAACTGCAGGAGATTGGCATCGGACAGGTCGCGACAGCCGTCGGGCGCGGTCTGGCCTTGGACCGCGATGGTAATTACGGGAAGGTCAAAAAAGCGTATAACGCCATGGTGTATGGCATTGGGCAGACCTTTGCCGAATAGGATCAAGATGAAATCAGGAACTCTAAATTTTTCCAAAAAACTACAAGAGTTGATGTGCCAGGTGAACCCGGGCATTTCCCAGTTGGAACCCTATGAATTTCGCTACTGCCTTAACAATGTTACCCCTCAGCAGGGCTGGCAAGACATTCCCCTGCGCTCCACCTCTGAG
>CAZJLN010000293.1:0-2620 GCA_964546745.1 uncultured Anaerolineaceae bacterium | reverse complement strand
CTGTTGGCCATCACATCGCTCAAGAGGTCGCTCGCGTACCCCCCGGCCACCTCCCGGTCCAGGTTCTCACCGGCCGCCACCTGCAGCTCCAGCCGGTCAATGATTTCCTTCAGCTTCATTCCAGCCCCTTTAGTTTTAAATCCGAAATTCGAATATCGAAACCCGAAACAAGCTCACATATCAAATGACAAAATGTTCAAAACACGTCTTGCCATAACCGAGGTTTTGGTCATTGGAGCATTTGGATTTTTCTTTCATTGTTTCGAATTTCGGATTTCGTGCTTCGGATTTACGAGCAACCTTTTAACTTTTACATATGTAAAATTCTGGTCTATGCTCCCCGCCTGCGGATCGCCAGGGGGGTTTGCTGCGCAATGTCCAGCCCCCGGCGGATCGATTCCATGGTTGCTTCCTTGAGCTTGAATACGCAATCAACCAGCTCGGCCCGTCCCTGGATGACATCTTCGGCGAAGGCCTTGCAGGTGGGGGCGCCGCATGCCCCGCAATTGATCCGGGGGAGGGTCTTGACAATCGACTCCCGCTCATTGATTTTCTTGATCGAATCAGCGGCATCCATGCCCAGCGGCTGCAGGGGATGGGTGGACAGCTCCACGTCGCACGACAGGTGCGCGCGCATCCGCTCCACTTCGGCCGGGGTGATGTTCAGCTGCGTCCCCAACTGCCGCATCAATTTCATCGCCTTGATTCGCGCCAGATAGGGATTGTCCACCGCAAGCGGCCCCCCGATGCACCCGCCCGGACAGGCCCATAATTCAAGGTAGTTGACATTGCTGATCTTGCCGCGCTCCACGTCCTCCAGTATCTTGATGACATTTTCCACCCCGTCCACGGCGATGGCGTTTTCGATTTCAAGGCTGGCAATGCAGGCGCCGGGAATGCCCGTGCCCACCCCGACGCCGCCGGAGTTGTGCAGCGGCTCCAGCGACTTGATCTTGCGGATGGCGGTGAAGAGAACCCCGTAGATATCGGAGATGGCGATGGCGCCGTCCAGCGTCGGATCCATCTTGAAAATGGGGTGATTGACCGCGATCATCTTGGCGGGACAGGGGGTGATGAAAATGGTCCCGATGTCCTGGGGGCTTATCCCCAGTATTTTTGCCCGGGCGGTTTTATAGGCCCCGGCAATGGCACTGGGCGCCTCCATGGAAAGCAGATTCCCCACCAGCTCGGGAAAGTTGATCTGGATCAGCCGGACCACGGCAAGGCAGGTGGTGGAGATGTATGGCTTGCTGTCGGAATAGTTGTGGAGGTGCTCCTTGAGGACCGCCGAATAGGCTTCACAGGCCTTGCCGATATCGTACACCTCGTTGAAGCCCAGGCCTTTGAGACCGTTTAAAATGTGGTTGGGGGTGATGCTGATGCCGTACTGGGAATACAGCGGGGGAGAGGGGATGGCAATGGTATACTTGAACCGGGTCAAATCCTCAAAGGATCCGGTCATGGAGCGGACCGCCCGGGCGGGACACACCCGGATGCAGTCGCCGCAGTCAATGCAGCGGTCTTCGAGAATGAGCGCCTTGCCCTCGCGTATGCGCATGGCTTCGGTCGGGCACGCGCGCATGCAGTTCATGCAGCCAGTGCACTGGTCGGCATCCACTTCAATGGAGTGATAATATTTGCTCATGGCCGGTCTTATGTCCGGTTATAGATAATCATTTCCACCCGCGTGCCTTCACCCACCACCGAGCTGATGTTCAGCTGATCGGTGTTCTTCTTGATGTTGGGCAGACCCATGCCCGCCCCGAAACCCATTTCCTTGATCTCCCGGGTGGAGGTGGAAAATCCTTCCTGCATGGCCTGATCGATGTCCGGAATGCCCTGCCCCTCGTCCTGGGCGATAATCGTAAGGCGCTCGGGGGTAATGGCCAGGTGAAATGCCGCCTGCCGCGCATAGCACACCACATTCATCTCCGCTTCGTAGGTGGCGATGGCAGCCCGCCGGATCACCTCGTGGCACATGCCGATCTCTTTTAAAATCGCCTTAATGCTGCTGGAAACCTCGCCGGCGCGGATGAAGTCGCCGCCCTGCACGGTAAAATCCTTCTCCAGAAGGGGCTCAGCCTGTTGTTCCGGCATCATCCACTCTTTTAATGCAGCCGGCCAGACCGTTTGCGAACAGCCTGCCGCAGGTTTCAAACATGATGTACCGGGTGCACAGCAGCGGTATCTTTTTCGCCCGGGCCAGCTTGACCGCGTCCTCGTCGGGCCGTTTGCCCCGCACCAATACAATGCCGAGCAGCTCGAGCATTTCAGCGGTGCGCACCACCTGGGGATTGGTGATCCCGGTTATCAGGAGCGTGCCCTCTTTGGCAAAGGCCAGCACATCGCTCAAGAGGTCGGAGGCAAAGGCGTCCCTGATCGCAACATCCATGCGGTCGTCTCCCACCAGCACCTCGGCGTTCAAAAGATTCGCCAACTCCTTAAAGGTCATGCGCGTGCTCTCTCCCTGCTCGTCTCCGCCTACCGGTCAACCTCTCCCAGGCAGATGTCGATGCTGCCGATGATGGCCACGATGTCCGCCATCATCCTCCCCTCGGCCATGACGGCGAACGACTCCATGTTGACAAAGGAAGGGGTGCGGATCTTCACCCGGTACGGC
>CAZJLN010000292.1:0-2632 GCA_964546745.1 uncultured Anaerolineaceae bacterium | reverse complement strand
ACCCCCAACCTAGGCGTTAGGAGTGCCTTGCTCTATCCATTTAAGCTACTGGAGCGTAATAATTATTTTATCATATCAGGGAAGTACGCTCCATGGGTTGATAAATCCTCCCAGATACCGAATTTCAAAATGCAAGTGGGGACCGGTAGAATATCCGGTTGAACCCGCATATCCAATGACAGAACCACCATAAACGCTTGAACCACAGCGAGTCACAATTGAACTAAGGTGAGCATAAAGCGTCTGATAACCGTTGCCATGATCAATCATAACCATATTGCCATACCCCCCCGAAATCGCACCGGCGTAAACCACCATACCGCTATCAGCAGCATAAATAGGGGCGCCTGTTCCTGCTGCTATGTCAATAGCAAGATGCCCTGACCAGTAATCATTCCCTGACAGGTAATGGTTGCTTGCCGGCCAAGTGAAGTAGCCTGATCCGTAAGCACCAGCACCACTCGTATCACAAGAGCCTGGTCCTAAAATTGTTGTAGATACACCTGCCCTGCCGCGAGCAATTGTAGGGACAACCCATTGTTGAAATTCGCGTTGCCCGCCTGGTATCATGACAAATGTATCTTTCTCTATTACCGGATTGGTCAGATCAATCTCATTACCAAACCACAATAAAACATCATCTACATCTGCTTTATATTTAGAAGCAACGGATTCAACCGTATCGTCCGCTTTCCACTTGTACCAAATGCCATTTGTCGGTGGAATTGTCAAAGTCTGACCAATGCTCAAAGAGTGTGGATCGTCAGCTAAAACATCGTAATTTGACCAAAGTAGGGATTCAGGGGAGATGTCAAAGCTCTTGGCAATACCAAAGACAGAATCCCCCGATTCTACAGTATAGGCTACTGCATCCTGTCTCAATTGTGAGGTGATTTCAGTATGTGTATCTGGCTTTCGTAAAAGCACTGGCGCTTCCTGAATCTGTCCTGTGAATTCAATCATGCTTTCAAGGGCTTCTCGTGGAACCTCCTCAAGATTGATTTCTGCAGATACTCCGATCGGATCTTCATGAAGATCTGACATCGATTTAGCAATTAAAGGTTGCCAGAAAAGGATGGAGATTAGTGAGCCAACAATAAGAACCGTCACCAACCAGGAAATCCAGGTAAGGAAGCGGTTATTTTTTTTCACAGGCTGATCATTTTGTGTATTTTCAGTCAAATTAAATTCCTTTAACCCAACAAACAATGCCTCTATTATAAATTATCAGCAAGAGCTTCGAGAAATTCCAAGTTTGTACGTGTTTTTTCAAGTCTCTGAATTATTGCTTCAGAAGCAACAGCTGTGTCCATCCCTGCACCTTGAGGCGGTGTTCCAATCATTTGCAGATACATACGACGCATTAACCAAATTCGTTGCAGCACCTGAGGTTCGATTAAGAGTTCTTCTCGTCGTGTAGAGCTACGTTCAATATCAATGGCAGGGAAGATGCGCCGTTCCTGCAACCTGCGGGAGAGATGCAATTCCATGTTACCTGTACCTTTGAACTCTTCATAAACCACATCGTCCAATCGAGACCCTGTATCAACCATAGCTGTTGCAATAATGGTTAGGCTCCCTCCATCTTCAAGATTTCTGGCAGCGCCAAAAAAGCGTTTAGGAGGATAAAGCGCAGATGGATCCATGCCACCTGAAAGTGTCCTTCCGGAGGGATTAACGACCATGTTATAGGCACGTGCTAACCTCGTCAGCGAGTCCATTAGAATAATGACATCCAAACCACTCTCGACCAATCGTTTTGCCCGGTCAAGCGCAATTTCTGCCATACGGACATGTGCACTTACCGGCTCATCAAACGTACTAGCAACAACTTCTGCATCAACAGAGCGATCCATATCCGTTACTTCTTCGGGACGCTCACCAATAAGGGACATAATTTGCCTGACTTCTGGGTGATTGTGTGCAATTGCATTAGCGGTATCTTTTAGAATAGTCGTTTTACCTGCTTTTGGAGGAGAAACAATCATCCCGCGTTGTCCACCACCAATAGGCGCGATCATGTTAATCATGCGCATGGATAGAACTTTTGGATCGTATTCGAGATTGAAGCGTTTATCAGGGAATATTGGTGTGAGATTCTCAAATTTTGGTCGATAGCGTGCCTCGTCAGGGTTCATACCATTGATCGATTCTACTGTCAATAATCCATAATGGCGCTCAGACTCGCGAGGTGGTCGAACATGACCAATGACCAAATCTCCAGACCGTAATTCATAACGGCGCAGTTGTGCCTGGGAAACATATACATCCTCTGATCCAATACGATAATTGGATCTTAAAAATCCAATACCTTCATTGAGGATTTCAAGGATGCCTCCGCTCATTTCCAAGCCTTCAGCCTCAGCAAGCAGCTGGGAGATCTTGATGATCAATCCCTCTCGTTTTTGCCTTATTGGTTTCGGAACGTTTAGATCCTCTGCTATTTTCCTTAATTCTTTAATTGATTTTTTCTCTAATTCGAATATATCCATGTGGCTCTCTTTTTTTTTAATTGATGAATTATTAATTAACTATTTACACAATAAAACAGGAGAAAGTAAATTACTTCTCTTTAAATGCTCGCCCACTTGAAGACTAAATAATCTAAACATTGAAACTTAACGATGGATAA
>CAZJLN010000291.1:0-2650 GCA_964546745.1 uncultured Anaerolineaceae bacterium | reverse complement strand
AGAGCGCACCTCGCCGTCCACCCGCACACGTACAAAACCGGATTTACGGATCTCGTCAAACACTGCCTGGTAAGTCCCTTTGCGCTCCCGCACCAAGGGAGAGAGAATCAGCAACCGGCTGCCCGCGGGTAGGGCTTCAACAGCTTCCACAATCTCCTGGGCGCTTTGGCGTTGCACTACCCTTCCGCATTCCGGGCAATGAGGGATGCCCACCCTTGCAAACAGTAGACGCAGATAGTCATAGATCTCCGTCACCGTACCAACAGTAGAGCGAGGGTTGTGGGAGGTGGCTTTCTGGTCAATGGAGACTGCTGGGGAGAGTCCTTCGATGGCGTCCACATCCGGCTTGTTCATCTGCCCCAAAAACTGGCGCGCATAAGACGAGAGTGACTCCACATAGCGCCGCTGCCCTTCAGCAAAGATCGTGTCGAACGCCAATGATGATTTGCCCGAGCCCGAAAGCCCGGTGATGACCACCAATTTATCACGCGGGATCTCCACAGTAATATTTTTAAGATTGTGTTCGCGCGCCCCAATCACGCGCAGGTTATCAGAAGACATAGGTTTCTCTCACTCTGAATAGATTTAAAGCACAATCAATAATTATACTGCAAATTTGTTCTATAAAAAGATCAATTATTATATAGGTTTTCGATTACAATATATCCATAATTTTATTGGTTTTTATTGTTAATCAAAGGAGAAAACTTCATGGATGCAGTTTCACACTCAGAAAAACAACATAAAAGCGCTATCTGGGGATGGGTCATGTATGATTGGGCGAACTCCGCGTTTGCCACCACCGTCATGGGTGCCATTCTACCCAACTACTTTGCTGCTTACATCGCCGGCGAAGGTGCGCTGTCCATCTGGGGCTATACCGTCGCTATCGGTAGCCTGATTGCTGCCCTCATTAGCCCGGTCCTGGGTGCCATTGCGGACTTCAAAGCCTCCAAGAAGAAGTTCATGGCGTTCTTCATCGCTTTGGGCGTGATCAGTACTGCCCTGTTCTTCCTCGTGGATACCCCTGCGGATCAAACCCTGGCATCTGTGCTCTATATCCTGGGCACGATCGGCTTTGCCGGATCACTTGTGTTTTATGACGGGCTGCTGCCACATGTCGCCAAAGATGAGGAGATGGACAAGGTGTCCTCGCGCGGTTATGCGATGGGTTACATCGGTGGCGGGCTGCTCCTGCTGATCAATGTCGCGATGATCTTCCTCGGTCCCAAACTGCTGCCTAACATGGCAGAAGAAGAAGCTACCAAGCTGATGATGCGCCTCAGCCTTGCCAGCGTGGCGGTCTGGTGGGCAGTCTTCTCCATCCCCCTTTTCAAGCGTGTTAAAGAACCCACCCGCATGGTAGAAAGCCATGAACTGGGTCAAAATGTACTCACAGTTGGCTTCCAGCGTTTCTTCAAAGCTCTCAAAGAGATCAGTAAATTCCGCGACCTGTTCTGGTTCTTTCTGACCTTCTTCATCTATGCGAATGGCATTGGCACGATTATCACCATGGCAGTCGCTTTCGGCACTGATCTTGGCTTTGGCACGCTCATCCTGATCGGTACGCTCCTCATGGTGCAATTCGTTGCAGCGCCCTTCGCGATCCTCTTCGGCTGGCTCTCCAAAAAGCTCGGCATCAAACGCTCCATCACTCTCAGCCTGCTGGTCTACACGCTGATTGCCCTGGTAGGATACTTCATGACCAAGGAATGGCATTTCCTGCTTCTAGGTTTTGGCGTTGCCATGGTTCAAGGTGGCAGCCAGGCGCTCAGCCGCTCGCTAGTCGGTCAACTGATGCCCAAAAGCAAGAGCGCAGAATTCTACGGTTTCTTCAGCGTGTCTGAAAAGTTCAACACCGTGGTAGGACCCGCCCTTATGGCACTCATCACCCAGCTTACCGGCAACAGCCGCCTGGGGATCGTCTCGCTGGTGCTTTTCTTCGTGGTTGGCATCATCATGCTGCAGAAGGTCAACATCCAACGCGGCGTGCAGCGTGCCCAAGAAGAAGACGCCAGGATGATCGTGGTCGAATAAAATTTAAACGGTTTCCTTTTGAATGGTGATCTTGCGATCACCATTTTTTGTTGAAACCTTTACATTAATCAATAAAATACTATAATCATGTCGATTAATTCCTAAATGGAGATGAAAAGAAAAAGATGAAAAAATTTCGGGTGGCTGTACTGGCAAATTTAAAAAAGAATGCCCCGCATTTTGAGGGCGAATCTCCCGACCAGTGGGATGATCTGGACGGAGAAGGAACCGTCGGCTCCATCTGCGATGCCCTCCGCGACGGCGGGCATGAAGCAGAATTTCTTGAGGGTGATGAGACGATCATTGATACAGTGCGTTCTTACAACCCGGATATCTGTTTCAATATCTGCGAAAGTCACTTTGGCGACTCGCGCGAAGCGCAAATCCCTGCCATCCTTGAAAAACTGCGCATCCCCTACACCGGCTCCAAGATCCTCTGCCTGGCACTCACCCTAGATAAGCCCATGACCAAGCGCATCCTTGCCTGGCACATCTTGCCTACGCCTGAATTCCAATCCTTTGAACGCGTCGATGAACCCCTCGATGAAGGCATGACTTTTCCGCTCTTTGTCAAACCCAGCCGAGAGGGCACGGGGATGGGGATTAGCTACGA
>CAZJLN010000290.1:0-2651 GCA_964546745.1 uncultured Anaerolineaceae bacterium | reverse complement strand
TTTCGCCTTGCGTCCACGCGTACGCCTGCGTCGCGTTTGGATGATTGCACCAAAATAATGCAAAACATGGTGCGATCGACTGCGGATCGGCACCCTATGAAAAAAGATCGATTCCCAACAAAAACGCCTTTTTGGGATAAAATAACAAAATGAAGAATCTGTCTTTTGAACAGAAAATAGTAAAAGAACCGACCAGGTAACATGGATCTAACCCAGATAAACCTGACCGCAATCCTTAGAACGATAAACCAGATCCTCACGGCAGGTGTCTCCATTACTGCTGCTGGCATATTCCTGTATGCCCTCGCGTTTAACATCAAAGATCGAGTGGCTCGCTCCTTTGGGCTTATTCTCCTCTGTACTGTCCTTGTTTTCACCGGGGAGGTTATCGCAGATGTCTCTGATTTACCCAACTGGGTTGAATTCTGGCTAAGGCTGAAGTGGTTCGGCATCGTCCTTCTTCCCGCCACTTACTTCCACTTTTCAGATGCCCTGCTCACGATCACAGGCAGCCCCAGTCGAGGACGCCGCAAGAGAGTCGTTTGGTTACTTTATGCGATCTCTCTGCTTATCTTAATTCTTATTCCCACGGGTCAGCTTGTTGGGGCATTATCGCCAACCGATATCCCCACGCCTTACCTTCAAAGAACCACCCTGACCACTTTGTTCACGCTCTACTATTTAGGGGTCATGTTTCTGACGACCTATAATCTTGCGCGTGTTGTCATCCGAGCTAAAACCAGAACCAGTAAACGCCGCCTGTTCTATCTTTTTATTGGGGCGATCGCACCCGCTTTCTCCTCGCTTCCCTACCTTTTTCATGGCATCCCGCTCTTTTCCAATTACCCGATCCTCTACTTCATCCTCGCCATATTGAGCGCAGGCGTGATCGGTCTTTCTCTAGGACTGTTGGCATATTCGGTAGCCTTTTTTGGGATCAATTGGACAGACCGTGTTGTCAAAAGCCGCCTTTTTAAATGGCTGATGCGTGGTCCTTTTGTAGCTTCCATCGCCCTTGCCCTCACCACGATCATTCGCCGGCTTGGTGAAGTTTTTGGACAATCCTACACGGGCTTTGTTCCCATCGCCATGGTGGGTGTCATCCTCTTGTTGGAATACCTGATTACCCTTCTTGCTCCTCTTTGGGAAAAGTGGCTCTTCTACGGAGAAGACCACGACAACCTCATACTTCTACGCAACCTTGAAGACCATTTATTGACCAAGAGAGATCTTGACCAATTCCTCGAAATTATTGTCGCCTCTATCTGCGACCTGATGCAAGTGCCTGGCGCTTTCATCAGCGTGGTCAACTCAGACGCTATTGACTATACCATCCGAGCAGGAAACATCGGTCGCATCAATCAAAATTTTCCGTTTGATTCTTTATTTGAATTTGCGGTAACAAATTTAGCCAATGAAGATCAATCATTTTTACGTTGGAATGAATTTGAAATCATTTTGTTAGATTACCAGGGGGAGCAAAACGGAAAAATACTATTAGGAATTTGTGGATTTTTATGGTTGGAAAACCAGCCAATCGATGCGGAGTCCTCAGAAATGCTAAAGCTGTTGGCACAACGCGCCGCATTAGCACTAAGAGATCGTCGCATCCAGCAGCAGGTGCTTTCCTCGCTTGAGGAGTTACAACCTCAAGTCAATTACATTCAAAATTTGCGCGCTATTTCTAGGTATGATCAAAAAGAATTCTTTAGCGAGGATCGAGAACTCCTCAAAGAAGATTTTCCTATTTTGGTTAAAGACGCTTTGGTGCATTATTGGGGAGGTCCCAAACTAACAGAGAGTCCTTTGATGAAATTGAACATTGTTCAAGATGCTAGCCAAGCACTGGATGGCAATCTATCCAATGCCCTTCGCAACGTTTTGAAGACTGCCATTGAAAAGATGAGACCAGAAGGAGACAGGCGTTTAACCACAGAATGGATTTTATATAATTTGCTTGAAATGAAATACCTTGAAGGCAAAAAAGTACGTGACATTGCCTCAAGATTGGCGATGTCTGAGGCTGACCTTTATCGAAAACAAAGAATTGCCTTGGAAGCTTTAGCAAAAGTAATTATTGAAATGGAAAAAAACCACCAGAGTTCGATCAATAAGATATAATTAATAAGTTTTAATTGTGATTATCAGTGGCAAAAATCCACTTGGGAGGTGGATATGGTAGTGAAGAACGAAGAGGGTGGAGACAACGATGCCAATGGAATTGATTTTATCAATGAGGATTGGTGGTCTGCAATTCTTTCCAAAGAGCAGCAAATTTTGACCGTCCAAAAAGACCTTATGCCTACAGAAGACCAGCCAACAAAAAAAGGTAATCCAAAAAGCTCGTTGAACTGGAATAAAATTTCTGAATTTCAACGTAATGACAAAATAATAAATGTTGTGGTTAATAATTTCAATAGAGGTGGATTATTAGTCGGCAATAGATGGGTAAATGGATTCGTTCCTGTATCGCACTTGATTGATTTCCCTGTAAACTGTGAAGAGAACCAACGAAATATTTATCTGGCTGATTATCTCGCAAAGAATATCAATGTAAAAATTATCGAATGCGATCAATTCAGAGAGCGTGTTGTCTTTTCTGAGAGGGCAGCGCTTGCTGGCGAGGGAAGAAGGATATCGATTCTTAAAAA
>CAZJLN010000289.1:0-2678 GCA_964546745.1 uncultured Anaerolineaceae bacterium | reverse complement strand
ACCCGGAATAGAGATCAATTTGGTACCGGGCGCTTCGTCAATGCTGGGGAGCGAACCTAACAAGCCCATGGTGTAAGGATGCAAGGTGTGGTTGTAAATATCGTCCACCAAACCTCGCTCGATGATTGACCCCGCATACATTACATTGATACGGTGAACCATTTCCGCGACAATACCAAGGTCATGCGTGATCCACATTACCGACATGCCCAAATCTTGCTGCAACTTGATAACGAGATTAATAATTTGAGCCTGGATGGTCACATCCAGCGCGGTGGTGGGTTCATCCGCGATTAGAAGTTTAGGCTCACATGAAAGCGCCATAGCAATCATCGCTCTTTGTCGCATACCGCCAGAGAATTGGTGCGGAAAGTTATCAAAGCGCTTGCGTGCTTCAGGAATTCCGACCAGGTTGAGCAGCTCAATGGTTCTTTCTTTGGCCTGCCGTTTATTCATATTTTTGTGCAGGATGAGCGCTTCAGATATCTGAAAACCGACTGTATAAACTGGGTTCAGCGAAGACATCGGGTCCTGAAAGACCATCGCAATCTCATGACCTCGCACTGCCCGCATTTCTTTTTCGGCGAGTTTTAATAAATCCCTTCCGTCGAAAATGACCTCACCTGCTGAAATCTCACCGGGTGGGATTTGTATCAAGCGCATAATCGACAGAGCATGGACGCTTTTTCCGCATCCGCTTTCTCCAACAACACCCAGTATTTCACCATGGTCGAGTGAGTAAGAAATGCCGTTGACCGCATTTACAGTCCCATCCTGGGTGTGAAAGCGAGTTGTTAGATTCTTGATTTCCATTAATGGTTTCATATTATTTCAATTGCTCACACGCGCATTTTTGGATCGAGGGCATCGCGCAAACCACCACCCAACAGATTGAAACCCAGCACACTTAACATGATAGCCAGCCCCGGGAAAAGCACTGCCCACCAGGCTCCGCTGGATAAGTATTTGTAGCTATCACCCAACATGGCTCCCCATTCGGGCTCAGGTGGAATGGCGCCCAATCCTAAAAAGCCAAGCGCAGCAGCAGAAAGTATCGCATTGGCCAAGCCCATAGTAGCCTGAACAATAATTGGGGAAAGGATATTTGGCAGAATGTGTTTGAAGAGAATGCGGCCATGACCTTCCCCAACCGATTGCGCTGCCAAAACATATTCCTTTTGAGTTACAGATAAGACCGCAGATCGAGCCAGACGGGCGTAGATGGGGATGCCAACAGCGCCGATGGCGATCATGCCCTTTTCCAATCCCGGACCGAGAAAAGCGACTATCGCGATGGCTAATAAATAACTTGGGAAAGAAAGAATAATATCCATGATTCGCATCACGATGTTTGAAAATACTTTTCCGCCAACTGGTTTTGCAAGCAGAAGTCCGATTCCCAGACCAATCACTCCGCAAACTAACGCGACCATGGGTCCCACAATGATTCCGGAAATTGCGCCAATAAGCATTCCAAAAAGCCCAAAAATAAGTCGGCGCGATCTGGATGTATTCGCTAAAAACGATGGAGTCGATACGGATACGGTCCCCAATAAGCCAAATAACAGGCTCTGAATGGGTTGCCTGGCAATCCAGGCTGGAAATGCTCCCAGGCTCAGTCCAATTGCAGCCATTAACAAAGTTTTCTCCAAACGAGTTAAATCTGCGCTTTCAAAAAAGCCCGCAAACAGACCAAGAATTCCGCCTATAGCAAGAGAAATACTGACTGCCACCAATCCGACTCTGAGTGAATTCCAGCCGCCGTGTATAACCCGCCGGAAAATATCTCTGCCCAGTTTATCCGTGCCAAATATGTGGATCTCGGGTGACTCCTCAGAAACCCGCAAAACTGGAGCCAGCAATTTTGAACCGTAATCGAGATCTATTTTGGCGTCATACTTCCAAAAGAAGTGCGCGCCAACCGCGGAAAGCACAAAAACGGTCACAACCACCAGACCTATCATTGCAGTCCGGTTTGAAATTAAGCGCCTCCAGGCATCCAACCATAATGACCTGTGTTCACGTACCGCGAAATCAGTAAGGTCATCCAGAACAGGGGGTGTCTCTGTCATCATCGACCTCACTCGTAAGAAATCCGCGGATCAAGCATTGCATACGAAAGATCCACTAATAGATTAACAAGCATAAAAATGATTGCTATCAACAAGGTAACACCCTGAACGATCGGGTAATCACGCCCAAGGATTGAGTCGTATACCCATTTGCCAATGCCCGGCCACGAGAAGATTGTTTCGGTAAGGACAGCGCCGGCTAAAAGAGAGCCAACTTGGATGCCAATGATGGTGATAACAGGTAAAAAGGCATTCTTTAGCGCGTGTCTAAAAAGTACAACCCTCTCTGCCAGACCTTTTGCAGACGCAGTCCGTATATAATCTTCCTGCAGCACATCCAACATGCTCGAGCGTGTCATTCTGGTGATGATCGCGGTTGGGATGGTTGCAAGAGAAACTGCTGGCATGATGATGTGTTTGAGCGCGTCTGTAAATCCAACCCAGTTGCCTGTCAATAGGCTATCCAACAGAAGCAAGTTGGTAATTGGTTCAATCTGAACACCGCTGGAAAGCCTCCCCCCCGAGGGCAGCCATCTGAGGATTACTGCAAAGAGCATAATCTCCATGATGCCCAACCAGAATATTGGAACTGAAACACCAACCAAA
>CAZJLN010000288.1:0-2678 GCA_964546745.1 uncultured Anaerolineaceae bacterium | reverse complement strand
AGAATCTGAACATCTGCAACCACCATGGGAGGCATATCGAGAATAATAACATCAAAAACTTTACGAAGTTTCTCAAGCATCGCAGCAAACCGACCACTGCCTAAATATTCTGCGGGATTTGGTGGGAGACTTCCTGAGGTTACCACGCTTAGAGAAGAGGTACCACTTAAGGATTGGATAATATCACTGGTATTGATTTGACCTCGAATGAGGTCGCTTAATCCGATTCGGTTTGGTAAGATGAATTGTTTATGAATATTGGGACGACGAAGGTCACAGTCTATTAGTAAAGTCTTCTTTTTTCCCTGAGCCTGAATGATGGCAAGATTGGCAGCAACGGTCGTCTTCCCTTCCGATTCTCCAGAACTCGTAACGATGATCACCTGGATAGGTTTATCAAGACTTGAGAATTCAAGATTGGCTCGTAAAGAGCGAAATGCTTCTGAGACAGGTGAGCGTGGATTCTTTGCAACGAAATTTCCAGTCAGATCTCTATTTTCTGGATGACCTTTATGCTTCAATTCTGCAATGAGCCCTATGACAGGTAAGCCAATTAAATTCTTAACATCTTCAGGTGTTTTAATTGTATCGTCAAGATATTCAATTAGAAACACGATGCCACCAATAGTAACAAGACCTACCAGAGCCCCTATCAACCCTGTCTGAAACGGTTTTGGGGAAATTGGAAAGGTAGGTGCTGAAGCTTTTTCAACCTGAACCACATTGGGCATATTTTGAGCCCGCATCAGGCGGACACTCTCAAGGCTGCTGATGCTACTAATATAAATTTGTTGATAGAGATTGAGAGTCGTTTGAAGTTGTTCCAATTTATTTGAAGTTTGATTTCCACTTTGAACAGGTTCACCCAAAACAACAAGATTCGTATAAATTTCCTGATACAAATCCATAACGGGTTTTAGCTGGTTCAAGGTTAATTGGTCCGCAGCATATTGAACTTTTTCCTCCTGAGTGGCTGTTAATTCATTATAGCTTGCCAGGGAAGTCTCAAGATCTAAAATTTGCACCTGAAGGTCAGTAATTTGGCTCTCTACCTGAGTTAACTGATCTTCCACTGTCGTTGTTGAAAGATTATTAATTTCCGTCTGCAATGATTCTATTTGCTTTTGAGATTCATCAATCCGGTTCTGGAGATTCTCTTCAGCTGCAATGTATCGCACTGCTTGAAGCTCCTCATTTTCTTCGATGAGCAAACTTACCAAAACATTGGCTATCGCAGCTGCCTCTGCAGGCGTTTCATCTCTCACTGTCAGGCGCACAAATTGCGTTTCACCAACCTGAGCAGCACTCGCCTGCCCGACGGAAACCTTAAACCCCAATTGTTCGGAGGCTTTATTAATCAAACGCTCGGTGGTTAACAATTCGGTGTAGGTGGAAATCAACTGCTGACTATCAAGGTATGTGTAAACATCATAAGTTGTTTGGGCTGCACGCATCACCACAAAACGGGTCGATGCCTGATAGACAGCTGTTTGACGGCTGCTTAAAAAATAACTACCTGCGCCACCAATGAGCGCTCCAAGAAGCAGAAGCCATAACCACCGGCGCACAATCTTGATAATTTGTCTTACATCCATTGATCAGGCTCCAAAAATATTTACATTTATCCCATTTTTTCAAAGCTCATATTCCTGCTTGACAAAACTTAATTTTACCACAAGTCAACAAATTTCAAAAAAATCGACTTACCCTGATTTCAATAATATTTTCAATACTCTTATTTCTACTTTATTTTGTCAAAAATTTATTAATTTCTTAGTAAAATATACAATAGAATTACTCTCTCGCATATCAAGCTATAATAACATTCAAGCCGGATTAAAAATGAGACATTTTTTGAATCACAGAAGTCCCAACATAAAAAAGAAAACCTACAATGAATTTCCCAATGAAATTATCTTAGAGCTCTTAATTGAAACACTCTCCAGAGGAAAAAAATTTCGCTTTACTGCTAAAGGTTGGAGTATGTTTCCTTTCATCAAGGATGGAGATACACTGACCATCTCCCCTCTTTCAGAAATGAGTATCTCTATTGGTAAGGTTGTGGCTTTTAAACAAACGAAGCCAGAAAGATTGATAATCCATCGTATCGTTAGGAAAAAAGGTGGCTTATTTTTATTAAAAGCTGATAATTCTCTGGTTTCAGATGATGGATGGATTAATGCACAAGATTTGATTGGCACTCTGTCCATCATTGAAAGAAACGGCAAACGGGTAAGGTGTGGTTTGGGCTTGGAATGCTACTTGATCGCCTACTTATCAAGGCTTGGCTTACTTTCCAGAATCATAAATCGCCTTGATCCAATAGTTCATAAAAAGGATGAGGTGTAATTTGATTTTCACCTCATCCTGATTCATCGTGATCAGACTTTACTTATTAATCACTGGTAAGAACATTTGGTATAAAGAAAATGTCGTATCATAATCAATATTAGAATAATCTGAAAATAACCCATCTCCCACGCGAAAAGCTCGGACACGATAAAAATAAGTCGTAGAGACTAATAAATTAGTATCACTAAAAGAAGTTGAGTTATGGGAAATTACAGCAATCTCCTCCCAATCATCTATGCCAGTTAATGAACGTTCGATATGAAATTCCGTTTCTGTATCAGAATTATCCTGCCAAACGAGATCTATTTGAGTTGTGGATGATGCTA
>CAZJLN010000287.1:0-2682 GCA_964546745.1 uncultured Anaerolineaceae bacterium | reverse complement strand
CGCACCTGCCTTGGGAGCAGGGGGTCGGAGGTTCAAATCCTCTCGCCCCGACCAGTAAATCTAACCCTTATAATAACTCTGTCTCTCTTCTCTACCCTGCTTTTTGCGCGAGCTCTTTACCAAGCGCGCGGCACTTTTCCGCAGCTTCACCCGCATCGGTCGGCTTTCGCTCCACGGTTTCGCCCACCTGCTTGAAGAACCGGTTGCCGAATTTCTCCAGGCCCTGCCTGACCGTGCCGCCGCCGCCGTGGGAATAAAACAGAGCGGCAGGCTTTCCGGTAACCGCCTTTCCTTCCTTGTCCCAGATATACATGTCATCGAAAAATGTCTTGATGGTGCCCGCCACATAGCCGTAATAATCGGGTGAGCCGATGGCGACCGCTCCGGCGTTCAGAACATCATCAAGTTGTACTCGGCGCTCATTGGTATTGATGATTACAACGTCCGCCCCGGCGGTGCGGGCACCGTCCGCCAGCGCTTCCGCAAGTCCCTTGGTGTTGCCGCGCTGCTGGCTGTGATAGATGACAAGAATCTTGCTCATGGTGTCTCTCCTTTCGATTGCTGACAAATACGCTTTTCAGTAAGCTGCTGATAAACACTCTGCGCGGCGCGCCATCAACATCATAACCTCATTGCAGGTGGTCACTATATGAAAACGCTCCCGGTGAGTCAATACAATTGTGGCGGAAACGTCCACCAGTGACCGCCCAAGGGTTGGCAGGGATGTATTGCCATACACCCCCTCTGCCGGGGTAATGAGCAGGCATTTTTTTGTTGACAGGCGCAGGAGGCGTTTCTATACTGCAATCGCTTTAAAAAATGGTTCGATGATGAAACTATTCAACCCGTAGCAGAAAGGGCGGCATATGGCAAAGGCATTTGATGTGGTGGTTGTGGGCGGAGGACCGGCGGGGCTCATGGCGGCAAAGGTGGCGGGCGAGAACGGCCTGGATGTGGCCCTGCTCGAGCGCAAGGACAGCGTCACCGCAATTCAGCGCAGCTGCCAGACCATGGTCGCCATTGAAGATGAATACTATTTCGGGGAGCGGATGTATTTCGATGAAAAGCAGCGCCGCATCGTCTTCCCGGTCAACAACTTCTCGGTGCGCTACAACGGCCCGTTTAAGAACTTTTACGCCTGGAACGTCTACACCCCCGACGGGAAGCACTGCGTGCGGCTGGGGGATTACGAAAAAAACAAACGGGGCGGAAGCAAGACCCGCCTTTCCGCCTTTTATAACAAGCATGAGTTGCTCAAGGGCCTGATGAGCGAAGCGCTGGAAGCCGGCGTCAAGGTGTTTCCGGGCATGAATGTCATCGGGCACCGGCGGGCCGACGGGGTCAATGAGATCAGCACCGCCGAGGGGAAAATTTTCAAGGGAACATTCACCATCGCCGCGGACGGCGTCAACTCACGATTGATGCAGCTTCTGGGCCTCAACCAGCAGCGCTCCTTCTTCGGCACCATCGTGGGGGCCGGCTATTACATGCAGGGGGTACGGCCGCCCTATCCGGAAGCGGTCAATTATCCCATCGTGTTTCATAAAGGCAGGCTGCCCATCATGCTCTGGGTCGGCCTCAGCCCTTATGGCGATGACGAATCCTGGGTATACGCGGGCGGATGCTCGCATCCCGAGATCAACTACCAGGAGGTCATAGACCGCACCATCAAGGACAGCCCGTTTTCAGGCTGGTTCAAGGGCGCCACCATCCTCCGGCGGCACGGGCACGTGGCAAACATCTGGTCCCCCGCGCCGACCCCCTTCAAGGACAATGTGCTCATCACCGGGGACGCGGGCTGGACAGTGGAGGCGGAATGCACCGGATCCATGATGACCGGATCCAGGGCCGCCAACGCGATTACCGAAGCGCTGCGCAACAACAAGCCCAACCGGGAGGGGGTGCAGCACTACATTGACTGGTGGTTGAAGAATTTACCCGGATTTATGGACTACCGGGAATTCCTCACCCTGCTGAGCGCCGGGCTGGTGGGCGAGGATGTGGCCAATTATCTCTACAAGCTGGTCACCGAAATACTTCCCTGCTCGCTCAATCCTTACAACCTGGTGAACAACATCAATGGATCGATCATGAAAAAAATGGATGTCATCCAGAAGGAGCGGCCGGATATCATCGCCATGATGCAGAAGATGGCAGCAGTGCCGGTTGAAGCGCAGATGAAGCCGTTTATCAGGACCGGGTTCCCGAATCGTTAAAGAATATTGTCTCGTTTCGACACCCTCATAACTGTACACCAGAATACCCCGCAGATCTCATGCGGGGTATTTATTTTGTAAATCATATCTGATGCGTAAGGGCGACCGCCGGTCGCCCCTACAGTTAAATAGAAATAAATTGTGTATGCCCTCTCCACAGAGAGATTGTTTCACAATGGCCTTTCTTGTCATTTCGAGGGAATCCGAGAAATATTATACAATAATAAAATCAATTATATAAGATTCCTCACGGAGTTTATCCTGAGCGATAAAACGAGATTCTTCACTTCGTTCAGAATGACACAGCGAAGGATTCGGAATGACAACGACCTCTCTTATGATACAGTCTCCCAAAGAGGAGGAGATTTTTTATTGTGCCGACGCTACTTCAGGGGGAATTTATAGATTCCGTAGAGGAAGGTGATGAAATCGATGAACCAGGCGATTTCCGTCACCCCGATCAGAA
>CAZJLN010000286.1:2189-2707 GCA_964546745.1 uncultured Anaerolineaceae bacterium | reverse complement strand
TCGCAGGCGGCGTTCACCAGCGAGCCGACGTTGGCGGTCATCGTCGCCTGGAGGTTCGAGAGCTGAAGCCAGTCGAGCGGGGTGCCGGAGAGTTCGGTGACCGTGAGCGTGAAGTATTTGGGTCGGATCTCGATTCTGGCCTTCACCTCGGCGTCGCAACCGGCGAACGAAACCCGGAGGATATCGCCCTCAAGTTGCACCCGGGACGCGGGCCACGACTCCTGGCCCCGGCCGGCGAGCATGAAAGGGACGTCCGGCCGAGCATAGTTCTTACGGTCGGTCAGGCTCACCAGGCACCGGCTCTTGCCGTCGGCGCCGATTTCGAAACGGCAGAGGTCGTTTTCCAGCACGATGGCGTTGGAGGCCGCTTGCGGCACCCGGGGTGACGGCTCCGCGGCGGATGCGGCCGACGTAAGAAGCAGACTGGCCGCGAAGAGCACCGCCGGGCATGATCGGGATAGTCGCTCACTCATATTCTTACCCTTGTTGCTACACACAAGTTGTAGACACGTGTGGAC
>CAZJLN010000286.1:0-2179 GCA_964546745.1 uncultured Anaerolineaceae bacterium | reverse complement strand
TTGCGCGGCGTGTTGTTTCGATGGTTGCCGATGTTGTGGATCATGGCTATGTTGACCGGTCCCGCTGCCGACTTGGGCCGAAGGCCCTTTGTTCTCCCAGCCCATCCCTGAAAGAGTTTTCCGTGTCAAGGGTCAATCCTGGAGTTTTTTCCGGCGAGTGGTTTTTTCGCGCATAGCATCGATTTCGAAGTCTCTGGGGCTTCGTCTGATTGGTGTTTGTACTCCCAAGGAGTCGGGTGGGCAATCGGATGGTCACGGTCTTGTTTGCGAGGTTGTTGAGCCGTTCTTTTCGTATGTGGCCACACCCCATATCCATCCCTTCGTGAATCCGTCTGCTGTTCAGCAGCCGTTCAGGTCCCGTGGGTCCTGACACCGATTATTCTGGTGCGACCGTCTCGCGAGCGCAGGCCGCCTCAATCAGTGCAACGCCGGCGAAGCCCGCCGGTCCACTGGGCTGGTCAGGCTGGCCTTGCGCCGCGAGGGCCTCTTCCTGCCAGGAGGAAGGGCCGATGCAAACCGTCTTGTCCGTCGTTCTCCTCTTCATGTGCTAAAATGGTCTTGGCCTGGTGAAACGGAGTCGGGCTCTGCTGGCGAGCAACCCGACGAGGGATAACCAGGTCAAGGGCGCGTCAAAGACGCCGGGCTGCCTTGGCCCGAGGGCCGGGGCAGCCTTTTTGATTCCCCGTCCTTTGAACGCCCTTGCCATGCCTCCAAAAACGCATTTCGGCCCGGCAGCGTGCATTCGAATCCCCGGCTGGCTTCTTCGTCGCGTTTGCCGCCGAGGCGGTAGGGTTGTTGCTCTTTGAGCATGTGCCAGATAATCGTCGCCAGGCGACGCATAGCCGCCACCCGCGCGATCTTGGCCCCTCGCCGCCTCTTGATCCGGCGAAACCACTCCCTCAGATGGGCGTCGTCACGCAGGACATGCACCACCATCTGTCCCAGGATAAAGCGTGCGATGGCACTGCCCACCTTGGTGATCGAGCCTAGACGCTGGGTGGCGTCGCCGGAGTTCCTGCATCCCGGTGTCAGTCCGAAATAGTGGGCCAGGCTGCGGGCGTGGGGAAATCGCTCGATCGACCCAACCCGCGAGGCCAACGCCAGACTACTGTAGGCCCCAGCCCCGGGAATCGTGGCGATGATCGCCGCTGCATGGCTTTCCGCTTGACGCTCGCGAATCTTCGCTTCCACCTCTTCCAACTGCTTGTCCAACAACTCCCATTGGGGCAAGAGCTGATCTAGTTCCAGGCGGTCGATCGTGCCCAGCGACAACTCTGCCAGCCATTTCTTCGCCGCCTGAGTTTTCAGACCCTTGGTCGGACACTCCTGCTGCAAGTTGTGCTTCAACAGCAGGTGTTGCACCCGGTTGATCACACGCGTCCTCAATCGGCCCATCCGCTGTCGCAGGGCGGTCAACTGGCGGTCTTCCGCCTCGCGTGGCGAGGGCGGAACGACCCGCCGCACGTTCTGGACCTTCTTGCCCGCCAAAAGACGCTGGCGATTGGTCCACAACAGCTCCCCCAACGCGTTAGCATCGTGTCGGTCGGTCTTCTTCTTGCTTCGCTTTTCCGGCTGCACGAGCACGAGCTCGTGGCATCCATACTCCGGCAACAGCTTCAGCAGCCAGTCATTGAAACCGCAGACCTCCACGATCGTTACCACCCCACCTTCCGGCACGCTCCGACTCTGCACTCCCTCCAGGAACTCCCGCACACGCACCCATTGTGTGCTCACCTGCCGTCTCAAGACTACGTCTCCGGCCTCGTCGCGAAGATTCACGGTCAACTGCTTGCGGTGCTGGTCGATAGCGAGGTACAACATATTCGGTCCTCCTGCTTGTGCTTTTGGTGAGTAGAAACAACCACTACACCGTGTATAGCACCAGGAGGACCTCTCTTTCATGGAATCAGGGCAACGCCCTGGGGAAACGATGCACCGAAGGTCGGATCTCTCGGCCCAACGGGCCAGCCGTTCCTCGGATGAATCGTTGGGGCTTTGGTCCGGGAATGGACTGTATTCGGCACTGTCTCCCCGCGGCAGCGCCTTGGGAAACCGGGTCTCGGCTCAAATGCCTCCCGTGACCACCCAGCGAGCGGGCTGGCCTACGACCGGACGGACCGTCGCTTTGCGCTGCGTCCTCGGACCGGGACCTGACTTCACGGGAGGTCCGGAGATCTCT
>CAZJLN010000285.1:0-2727 GCA_964546745.1 uncultured Anaerolineaceae bacterium | reverse complement strand
GACGGCCAATTTGGCTGTATGGTCAGCTTAACCGATGGGCAGCTTTGCACCAAGCCCTTAGAGGAGCTAGCTGGCAAGACCCACCCCATCCCGCTCGACCACCCCTGGCTGACCAGTGCCCGCCAGGTTGGCACCTGTTTGGGAAATTAGAATTTACATCAGGTGCGATCCTGAGAAGCGCCCTAGCTTCGTAGAGGCATGTGGGTATTGATTGCACAATAGGACTTTCGTCTTTTTATCAGAATTAGAATAGGGTGCAATCTGGTTTTGATTGCTCCAATTGTCTTTTCCCTGGTGGTGTGTTTCCCTATCGGCAAAAGTAGGGTGCAATCCGGTTTTGATTACACCATTTGTCTTTTCCCTGGTGGCGGATTAGCTTCGCATACTCGTTCATAAAAACACGGGTAGCCGCCTGTGACTGTCCCTACCTTAAAACACTGCAAGACTCTTCATAAAAAACGGAGTCCTATCACTGCGCGACCCGACAGGGTCGAAGCAGTCTCTCATCCATACCCCCAAGAGTATCTAGATTATGCTTTGGGATAATTCTTCGGTGCCGGTGCTTTAATCACGATCAGCTCCAGAAGCTCATCATGCAAATTGCGCACGTTCATCTTAACGTGATACTGGATCTTGAGCAGACTCATCGCAGGGTATTCATGAATCTCCTGCTCATCTAGCCCGATGGATAAAGTGCCCCTAACTACCGTCATATAAACATTGGAGTTCGAATAATGCTCTGGAAGACCTTCGTCTTTATTGAAGATCATGTGAATATAGTCCAGATTGTCATCCTGCACAACCTTTTGCACCAGTCTCTCTTTGGATTCTTCCAGGGTAAATAGTTGTTCAATCATGGTCTTTTCCTTTGGTATTGATAGTATTATTTTGAATAAAACTCGCGGCGGATCTCAGGCTCTCGCGCGATGCCGGCTTTCAAGATGTCCATCAGGTTGTCAAACAAATCCTGTACCAGTTGATCACTGAATATATCCAGCTTTCCCTCGGCAAAATCCTCGGCATTAAGCTGCATACGCTTGAGTAAGTAACTGCCAAAGTGATGATAGAGCGTGCCCAAGACGAAAGAGGTCAGGTGAGTATCAACCCAGGTTGCCACATCCTCATGCAAAATGCCCTGTGCCAGGAAATCGTTGAAATAAAAGGAACCCCCGCGATGATCATTGTTATCCTCATCCTCCAGAAAGGGCAGTCCTTCTGTGAAAGCTCGGAAGGTGATTTTTGCCAACTTAGGGAAACGTATCTCAAATAAAAACTGCAACTGCAACATCCAGCGTAAGTAGTCAAAGGTGTCCATGGCGCGTTCAGCCGGTTTCAGCTCCTTAACTAACTCCCCTTTCTTCTGATTCGCCAGCTTTAGCAGGTGCATAAAAAGGTCTTCCTTCCCATCAAAATATTGGTAAAAAGACCCCTTTGCAATGCCCGCTTGCGCCACCATGGAAGAGATGGAAGCAGCCTCATAGCTATGTGCTGTAAATTCGTCAATGGCGACGGCTTCAATTTGCTTGCGTTTTGCTTCGGATAATTTGAAATAGGTTTGTTTTGGCATTTCCACGACCTTGCGACAAAGTATATGACTGACTGGTCATATTCTAAGCGAGATGCACAGTTCCGTCAAATAGAAATTGTCAACAATCTGAAAGTTTGGTTATTTTTCTCTCAATCGTGGGTTTAAGACCTGTTCCAGCGCAAAGCCCAAAAGAGAAAAAGCAAAACCCGTCAGCAACAGCAGTGCGATTGGTTGCACCACCCAATAACGTGAGCCGTACATTGCCCCTCGGGTCAAGCCCTGGTAAATAATCGTTCCCCAGGTAGGCAAGCCGGTGGTGATGTTGAACAGCCCCAGCGTAGCTTCCAGGAAGACAAAGCTGGGAATAAGGATGACAAGCTGTGGCACCAATACTGGGATGATCTTGGGCACCATGTAGCGTAAGATAATGCGCCAGTTGCCAGCTCCATATGCCCTGGCAGCCTCGATATAAGGGGCATCCTTGATTTGTAGCAGCGCCGCCCTAAAGCTTTTAAGTGGCGTACCAAACACGTTCAATAACATGATGATTATCAGAACCGTCCATACACTTACCCCAATGAATGCAACCGCCAAAACGCATATCGCCAAAATGGGCAAAATCAAGTTAATCTCAGTAAGGCGTTGTACTAGGTCATCCACCCAACCGCCAAACCAGACACTCACCGCTGCTAGTACCATCGAAAGCACGGTCGTCAGCACAGAGCCAACCAGCCCGATCAGAAGTGCAAAGGGCATGCCCCACAGCAGCGGCACGATCAGGTCTCGCCGCAGATAATCCGTGCCTGCCAATCCATAGCTATGCCCCAGCAAAATCAACTCAGCATTCACATCACTGTCTTCCTCGAATGTGGTCACTTCCATTTCCAATTGGTACTTGCCTTGGGCTACCTCCGGAGTAAGCTTATCCGGGTCAGCGAAGAGGGCATAATGGATGGGTGTTGTGTCAACTCTTGTAAAGTTCCACCAACTTTCCCAACTTGGATTTTTATCTACCATCCGTCGAATATTCAGACTTGTCTCAAAATCATAGATGCTGTTGCTCTCAGCTGCCATGCTTTTCAACTTGATCTCTCTACCATCCGGCGTGAACCATTTCATAGAAACAAAAGGTTTCTTTTCCGTAAAGATGCCGTCTAAGTACAGGCTGATCTCAGAAGGAAAATCCCCATAAATGTAAT
>CAZJLN010000284.1:0-2774 GCA_964546745.1 uncultured Anaerolineaceae bacterium | reverse complement strand
GTTCATCCGACAGCAGGGAAGGCGCCGGTTACTTTCTCCTCAGGGAGAGGAATCCTGAGAACAGGAAGAAGTAAAGTATTGCGACTCTCGAGAGAGCGGTGATTTTTTATGGTAGGGGCGTATTGCTGTACGCCCCTATATTTAGAAAAATGCTTTCTTAGTGTCCGCACTCACCCGGTGATAAATCTCGGCTTGAGAAGAGCCACGAAACTGGGGACCAGTAGCAGTGCCCCGAGCATGTTCAGGAACAGCACGATGGCCAGGAACAGCCCCATCATCGCCTGGAACATCAGCGGCGAAATCACCCAGAAGAAAATGCCTACGGTAAGGGTGGTGGATAGGTACACCACCGCCTTGCCGGTGGTGAGCATAGCATTCTCGATGGCCTTGCCCAAATCATGGACAGATCCATACTCGTTCTTGATCCGGCTCAACAAATACACCCCGAAGTCAACCCCCAGGCCTATTCCAACGGCGGTGACCGGGAGCGTGCTGGTGGTGATGGTGATCGGTGTCGGAATCGCCCAGAAAAAACCAGTGGCCATCATGGCAAAGGCAATGGCATTGGACACAATGAGCGGCAGAATGAGGATCATGCCGGCCGTGAAGCTCCGGTAGAAGATGCAGCAGAAGCCGAAAATAAGGATGAGCGCCCAGGTGGCGGTGGTGTACTGGTATTCCTCAATAATCTCGTTGATGGCTGCCTGCACCCCGAATTCACCGCCGCAGAGCCTGTAATGCATGGGCGGCGCCAGCCGGGAATGATTCTCTATGTACTCCGTGACCCTGCCCATCACCGTCTTGATGGTGGGGGTCGTCTTGTCCCGGCAGTAGATGATGATGTTGGCTGCCGTGTCTTCTCCGGGATCGCAGAAGCGGTCGGCGGTGCCGGGTGTGCCCATCTGGGTAACCCTGCGATAACTGTAGATGATCTCCCGGTCATTGGTGGGGAAAAAGTACCAGTTGGGATCTCCCTCATGGGCCAGCCAGCCGGCTCCAGAAAACGAGCTGATCACCGAGCGGGTAAACATCACCAGCCGTCTCGGAGTTTCCTTCATGTAGCGCTCGAAGCGCTCCATCTCCTTGAAGTTGTCACCGCACATTTCCCTCGGTTTCTCGGGGCAGCTCACCAGATCGTATTGCTTTTCTCCTTCCATAACCACCAGCAGGGGGCTTAAGATGGGCATGCTGAAGGAGATCCGGAACCCGTCCCGATTGAAGCGGTGCCAGGGCCAGAGCAGCGAGGAGCCGGGGACTGCGTCCCCCACCTGGATGGTCCGGGCATGGTAGGCGCCGAAGAGAAACATGCACAGAAATACCGCCAGGACCGGCCAGCAGCCCCAGCGGGCGATCCACGCCCCGAGGCGCTGCAATCCCGAATCAAGACGGCTCTTCTTCGCCAGCCGGGCCACTGAGTTGCGGGGAAACGATAAATAGGAAAGCACCGCCGGTAGAAAACACATGACGATTATGACCGTCACTACCGACCAGAAGGTACAGACGATGGTAATCATCTGCATGATTTTTATGGGGGTCAGCGCGATGAGCATGATCCCGGTGGCGTCGGTAATGATGCTTACGAAACCGGGAATGAACAGCTCCTCGATCACCCTTTTGCATGACGCCTTCACGTCCTTTAAGACAGCGCACTCCTCCACATAGCGCTTGATCACCTGCACCGAGTGGCAGGCGGCCATGGCCGCGACCAGAAAGGGAAATACCATCACCAGGGGATCCAGGTTGTAGCCCAGCAGGACCAGGAACCCCAGCCCCCAAATGCCGCTGATGAGGGAGGCTGCTACCGGCAGCACCATGCCCCGGAAGGAACGGAAGTAGAAGAGAAACAGTAACAGCATGACCATCAGGGTTATCACCATGATTGTCATGATGGTGCCAACATAGCTGTCGATGTATCCCAGGTGCAGCGGTTCCCCGGCCATGCTCAGAATGTGGTTGTCATCTTCGTACTTCTTCTGGATCCTGGTCAGCTCCTTGAAGACCGCCGAATAGTCAATCTCGTCATCAAAGAAATCAGCGGTTATCAGGGTTTTCCTGCTGTCGAACCAGACCAGCCCGCCGTAAAACACGCTGGCATAGACCTGTTTCCGCAGCGTCTCCGCCTCCCCCTGGGTTTTGGGAACGTGGGGAAACATCATGGGGGCAAATGTATAGCCGCCCGAGGTCAGCTGCATGTCCACCACCGTATTTACCGCCAGCGAGGTAATTTTGAAACGGTCCACCGCGGGGATGTAATATAGCTCGTCGGTTATGTGCCGAATCTTTTGCAGCGTAGCAGGATTGAAAATATCGCCGGTGCGCACCTGCAGAAGCATGGTGACGGTGTTGGCGCCGCCGAACTTGGCCCGGATGGCATTGTAGGTTTTGATATACTCATGTCCCTGGGGCAGCAGGTCGGCAAACGTGGTGTATACCTTCAGGTTGCGAAGGCTGACTAAAAAGAAAAGGGTCAATACGCCCATGATGATGAGCACCATCGCCCTTTTTTCGATTATAAGATCAGCGAATTGTTTCATGTGCTTCCCCCCGGTTACACCCGCGTCACATGCGTATCACACCTCTTAAAAAGCAGGGGGATAGAAACCGGTACGACAAAGCATGTATCATTTCTATCCCCCTGGTTGTGCGTGTTGGCACCAGCATCTACACCACTTTGATCCTGCAGATTTCCCCCGGTTCAACCGCCACCTTCACCCCCACATTGCTTGCGAATCCCGACCAGACCGGAATGCACCATTTGTTATGCACATCCTCCC
>CAZJLN010000283.1:0-2781 GCA_964546745.1 uncultured Anaerolineaceae bacterium | reverse complement strand
CTCCCTCAGTGAAGACGAGCAGCTCAGGGTGATCGAAATGCTTAAGGGCTTTGTTAATGGCAACCGGTAAAACAGGTGCGGGGATTTACTGGTCCTTTGTGGCACTGGTATGCCTCATCCGCGGCGCGCTGCTCATCCCCAATGTGGATGACGGGATTAATTATTTGCACCTTTACAATACCATGGGATGGCATTATCCCTTTTACAATGATTACTTTGGTCAGCTTTTCCACTTTAACCGGCCGCTGATACTGCTGTACTCGCTGTTATATTCCCTCATCGGAAGTCCCAGCTTTCGTCTCATCGCCCTTATCCAGAGCGCGGGGCTGTTTGCCTGCGTTTATGTGCTTTACGCCTGCGTCCGGCGGTATGCCTCGGAGGAGGCGTCGCGTGCGGCGTCGCTGATCGTTCTGTATTTTCTGTTTGTTCAACTCTACCTGTCGCCCACCCGTCCGGAAACAACCGTTTTATTGTGCGCTCTCGCGGTTTTCTGGCTGTGCGAACGGTTTTCCGATACGGGCAGGGTGATCTGCCTGTGCGGCGCCGGCGCGCTGGTTTTCCTGATTGCGCTTCCCATGCATACCAACGGGTCTATTCCCTTCCTCTACCTGGCCTTCTTCGTTGCCGCGCAAAGACGCCGGCTGTCATCCGCCCAGGCCATAAAATGCGCCGCCTGCGCGCTCCTCTGCGCGCTCACGGGCGCCGCCATGCTGCTCTATCCTCATGTTGCGAGCCTGGCCCAAAGCCTGGCGCTGTTCAGCTACGACGGCTCGCGGTTCGGCATGCTCAAAGGCGAGTGGCTGCGTTTCTGGTATTTTATGATGAATTTTGTAAACTATCCCCTGATGCTCCTGATCCTCTCCTTCATGGCAGCGATCCAGTTATCCGCCGGAAAGGAGTTCCGTCTCGCGGGCCTGAAGCGGTATCGCAGCGTCTTGTTGTTTCTCCTGGCGGTGGTGCTGGGGCAGGGGATCCTGCCGGCGGCCACCTGGGAAGTCTACATGGTCTACTACTTTCTGCCCCTGGCGGTGGGATTTGCGGCGGCGTTCGATCGGTATCGGCGCCGCACGCACCATCACTATCTTGAAGGCTTGCTGCCGGCGGCAGTCGGCCTGGCTACGCTGTGGCATGGCTACGGTATGATGCCGGAGCTGTATTTCATTCTGTGCGCGCTGCCCTTCCTGCCCGCGGCAGCCCTGTCGGGGCGGCTCACCCCGATGCAGATCCTCGCCGTCATCGTCATCCCCATGCTGCTATTCGGCATGGTGACCATGGGGGCGTCGAACATCATCCATGGCCGGGCTGAGCGGAGGATTCAGGAGACCGGGCAGCTGGTGGTCGCTCATCCCCTGTTCAATTTTTCCGGAGAGAACGTCCTGCAGGCAGGCATCTATGACGTGCACAGCGCACGGGGGGGCGCTCATGCCCTCGCCTTGCGGCCGGTTGCATGGAGAAAGGCCGGTCGCATCAGGGCCCACCCGCTGGTTCAATACTTCGGGGATCCGCCCGCCCTGCACAAAAGGTCACGGTATGATTCCAGGTATTTGTCCCACAGAATGCTGGGAAAGAGTTTTCTGCTGCTCACCAATAACGAATGGGACTACCAGGCATACTTTGACACCAAGGTAAAGCCGCTGGGATACGAAGTGTGCGATGACACCCCGCTTGCCGGCATGCTGCTCAACCGGTATGCGAACTTTTCCATGCGGGAATTGCGGTGCGTTGAATACCGGCAGGTGCGGCCCGCCGAAAAGCGGCGCGAGGCGGGGGTTCCGGGAAACAGGTGATGGGTGTGGCGCCGGCTCTCAATGGCAGCGGCGGATCATCGCGCGCTAAACCTGAGGGCAATAATCTGGTAGAACGATTTCAGTGCCGCCTTCAAAAGCTTCCACTTTTTTATGGAGACTTCCCCGGTCCGGCGGTTGCTATGCCGCACCGGCAGATTCAGCACCTTTGCCTGGCGAAGGGCAAGTAACCCGGAGATGGCCACGTTGGGGGCAAAGGTGTTTTCAGGGATGCACGTCAGCATCTGCCGCAGGGCGTCGGACCGCATCAATCTGAACGGGCAGTTAACGTCTATAATGCCGCTGCCGTAAAATATGCGCACCACCGCGCGTGAAACAAGGCTTATTGTTTTTCGAGAGATCGGCTGCTCTCTGCCCTCCCTGATGCCCATGACAGCAACATGCCCTTCCCGTGCAGCCCACAGCTGTTTGAATTGCTCTGAGGTTATTTCATTATCGCTGTCGACCTGGAATACCCAGTGCGCCTCCCGTGATGCCAATGCGTAACCCATGAGCACGGTGGGCCCATGACCTGCATTTATTTTGTTTATAACGCGGACCCCGGGGGTGCCTTCGAACCGCCGCAGAACCGAAGCGGTGGCGTCCCGTGACCCGTCGTTCAGCACCAGCAGGCGATAGGCAATGCCCAGGCGATCCAGCTCGCCGGTCCAGTCCTCTATCACTTCAGCGATGCATTCGGCTTCATTGTAGACCGGCATCACCACGACAACATCAAGCATGCGTCACCTGATCCTCTGCGAATTGACCAGCGAAGGAGACGTGAGCGTGAGCTCCGGCGTGCCGAAGAGGATGTGGTCAACCGCCTCCACGCCCTGCATGACCGCGTGGTCCATGTTGCCGCACTCGTATTTCCAGGCGCCGAACCTGCCGCGCGAATATATTTCCTTTTTTTGCAGCGCCTCGAGACAGGGGCCAATCAGCGTGTCTCGCCCGAGGAAGGGTGTGGGATAGGCGTATTCCGCCCGGTGCGTCCACA
>CAZJLN010000282.1:0-2807 GCA_964546745.1 uncultured Anaerolineaceae bacterium | reverse complement strand
TTGGGCTGGTGGTGACAGTAGGCGTGATGATTTTAGTGGGGGTAGGCGTTGGCGTTTGAGTTGGCGCCATGGATGTCAATGTGCTGGCAACCTGGGAATTCATCACTTCCTGCTGGGTGGGATTAAAGACTGCCTGCTCAGGTGGTTTTAGCATATACAGGATTGACGAGCGGAAGGTTGAAAGCCTCCAACTTAGTTTTTCTTTTACAGCGGGGATGTTATAGATAGCAATTGCGAGCAGTAGAAGCGTGCAAAAACTGATCATAACCTTTTGCCAGGGTTTGAACTTGCTGCGTTTGAGCGTGTCTTTGAAATTTCTATTGCTGCGCATTACGGCATTATATCAGCATCCGGCTACGCAGAGTCAAGACATACAAAAAACCTCCCGAAATTCATTGTTTCGGAAGGTTATCTAACCAGTCTTTATCTAGACTATTGATTCATCAAATCTACCCATTGCCAACCAGAACCAGGGTCCATCCAAAAATTTGCTACGATTACATGGGCACTTTTTGGATTCTGCAATTCTGATAGGGGAATGCTACATTCAAGAACATTACCCCAAATACATAACTCACCTTCTATCGGGTAATCCTCCAATTGTCCATCATGGTCTAGATCAGTCCACGACCATAAGTCACCATCATTAATATTAGTATGAAGCCACCAAGTAGAATTATCTTGGGCTACTACATTAAGATTTAACTCTATGGTGCCGGGGGAATATAAGGGTGGGTCATATAAATTGACCATGAAGAATAAAGTGTCATTGCTTTTAAAGTCATAAGCAGCACTAAGGTCAGTGTGAACTGGACCCGAGGTATCTCCCTGTGGATCTGTTAGTACAGGGCTTACGCCTGCCCAATCACTACCATTTCCATCCACGATTATGGTTGGCTGGTAAACCTGGCGCAACGCAATTGGCAGAAATGCTCGATATATTATAGGGTCAATGAGCGGGGCTGCCAAATTTTGATTCAGCGGATCATGATCTCTTGGTGGTGTTGTCTCATCAAGCCTGATCATCACCGATTCACTAATCTCTTCTTGAAGCTGCCCACTAATGGACACCGTGATGATGTACCAGCCAAACATTGAATCAGGATCCATTATCAGCGATAATGCGAATTCACCTTCAGAATCTGTCATCACAGTACCGACTACTGTATCATTGATGCTGACAGTTGCTTCAACATTGGGTGGGAAATACTGCCCCAGGATAATAAAGGTGCTTCCAGGAGCCCCATAAGGGTAGTCAATAGAAAGAGCGTGGATCGAACCTTCCTGGAACCTTGCCCATTTGTCAGATGGGTCTGGGAAAGCTTCGAAGCGGGTCAGGGTTAGCGCTTTGGCATCCCAATCATAGGTATCTACAAAGAGTGGACCACTGCCTACCCAGAAATGCCCTTGGGTAGTATACCAGTCATTCAGATTTGCCCATCGCAGATCCGCTTCCGTTGGTGTGACATAATTCTCCATCGTAGAGCCATAGGGTATGTAATGATCTGGAGCGATATTACTGAGGTAGGTAGATAGAATGCCAAGGCTGGGACCATAAAGATAATTTGCCCAGGGTACTCCGAGTGAATCAGCTTTATCTGCAGAAAAAGCTAACGCCACATTTTCCTCAGCAATAGCAGCCAAGGCAGTAGTGTGCCAGGGGGTAGGGCCGTAACTTTGTTCTGGCCACCAGGTCCCGACCAGGTATTCAGCATCCATGGACCGAGTATTATGATAAGTCTCTATGGTGAGGGGATTTAGGTTGGTGATCCTAATAGCAACAACACCTCTGCTCTCAAAATAGGAGTAGGCTGAATAATCTGTGTCATAAATCAAACTTTCAGGGTCAGAACGATCTTCTGGCAGGATCATGTTGTAAACGAAATCCCCAATACTTAGCGGGCTGCCATCATGCCATGTGACGGAACTAAACATATTCACCGGGTAGGTGACAACGCTTTTGACAAGGGCAGTAGTACCTCCAGGATATTGAACACTGGCAGGGATGAATTGCTGTGCAGTTGCATCCCACTCTGCCCAGGCATCACTAGGCACGTTGATCACATCTTCAAAATTAAGCGTCAACCATGGTTCAGTGCTGGTAGCTGGTGTCCCAGTTAACACAGTAACTTCTGCACTCTCCACACGTTGGGGCAATGGCAATCCTGTTTGTGGATCTTGTATAACAGCATAATCCGCGGTGCCATTTATTGGAGATTGATCAAAAGCCCAGTTACTACCTGCTACTGGGTTCCAAGGATCCACAAACAAATCCGGAATGCCTATTTTCAAATTGCCACCCTCCATTTCCAGGAAGCGTGCTGTGAAAGGCCAGATACCGGTACTATTGACTCCTGCCGCAATATTATTGGCAATGGTCGTGGTGGAGCGCCTGGGTGAAAAATTCTTGCCGTCTATCATCCAGATCCGTACCGCAAAGCGCATCGATTCTTCTAAGCAATACTCAAATAAAGTATCCCGTTCTTCCAAAGAGTCATAGGTATTATCTGCAAGCTTGTTCATTGCCTCATAAAATTCAGGGGAAGGGTCATACGTCTGCCAAAGTAGAGAAAAGCCATAGGCAGAATCAGGGCTTAAAAAGAACTCAAAGTTGTCTCCCTCATCCCGATCAATTGCTGTCGCACTCCAAGCGCCCGTATAAATATGCCATAGCCCATCTGCCGGGTTACCAGCCACCCATAACGGGCTAAATTCGCTGGATCTCCCGTACCAGCGGAAAGTATCAAATCCAATCATCTCAAGCTGATCTGCCACGTAATCGCCCTGGGGTAAGCGGGTTCCATCTG
>CAZJLN010000281.1:0-2810 GCA_964546745.1 uncultured Anaerolineaceae bacterium | reverse complement strand
TTGCGCCGTACTCATCGAATCCGTCGCCGACCATGGTGTAGCCGATGAAATATTCTTCGGTGAACCTGTTGAATTCGGGGGTCGGCAGGAGAATGATTTTTTGCAAGGGGGCGCCGGCGGGCTCGAAGCGCTCACCGATCATATCCCCGCTTGATGAAAAGCGCTGGGCCATGATGCCGTAAAGAGAGCCACCTCCCTCTTCCCTTACTCCCTGTTCAGTCCACACCACCAGGAACTCATCATCAACCGAATTGTATGCGATCCGCGGTATCCATTCCGCAAGATTGGGATTTGCCGCTATTTCGGTTTTTTCGCTGAGGAAGGTCATATCATCCTGTGTGCACGCGGCAAAGCATGAAGTCATGACAACCAGGGCCAGTACCAACAATCTCTGCTGTTTCATACAAACCTCCTTTTTGAATGAATTGTACAGGTGAAGGTTAGGATATAGGGTGCAGGGGTCAGGGTTCAGGGTCAAAAGAAGCGTTCACATTTATAGGAAAAGCATAAAGCGATGCCTGACACACGCGAACGGACAAATCCGAAATTCGAAGCACGAAATCACAAACAATTTCAAAATCCTAATTTCAAATGTGCAAAACCCAATCAGCAAATTGTTTCTTGCCGTTTGTCCTTTATATGAATTTTGGTCGTTTGAATTTGTTTAGGATTTAGGATTTCGTGCTTCTGATTTGCTTCCCTGCATCCTGCTCCGTCTCTTTTTTACCGTGAACTATGGACTGTCGACGGTGGACTGCTCCTACGGCTCAATTTACTCCCCGGGATTTCGGGTTCCTGACTGCCTCGATGATGGATTTAACGCTTGCCTCAACAAGGTTTGCCCTGCCGATGCGCTGTAAATTAGCGGTTATGGAACCGCACATAATTACCGTGGTGGGTTTTTCGGCGCTGCCCTTGTATACCGGCTGTCCGTCGGCGCAAGTCTCAGGATTTTCCAGGCAACCCGGATAACTTGGCCATCCGGTCGCATCAAACCTGCGCACTGAATACAGTTCCTCATCAACATCATCTGCGTTCCACGGCTCGCCGTCCTCATCATTGCGATCGCGCCGGTAACCCATGGAGGTATTTACAAAGTTTCCATGAGTTTCCTCCCGGGCGCCGTACAAGGAATCCTGTGATTCCGTTCTGCCATACGGGTTAACAATAATGTAATCAAAATTATCGGTGCCGTTATCGATGACCTTGCCCATCGCGCTTACATAAACCCCATTGATGGAGGCATCAATGACCTCACCGGCGCTCATCACCTTGCCCGTCGGTGCGTCAGCACTGGGAAAATCATAGTTGCCTTCGGAAAACTCGATGCCCGCGGCTTCCACTTCCAGCCGGCCTTGCCAGTCCAGGCCGTTCTTGATCGTTTCAATCGCCCGGGCCATTACTGCATCGGTTATCCTGAAATAGGCGTCGCACTCCTGGGCTTTCAGATATGCCGCGTAATACCCGTGATGGACAACCAGAACCTTTAATGATGAGCTTTCAGGAATGTGGTATTTCTCAATGGCATACTGAACCGTCTCCAGCCCGGACTGGAAGTATTCATCGTGGTTGCCGGACTGCGGGGCAAAAGAAACCGGCATGTCCGGGGCATAGCGGTGTATCAGCTCTTCGGTGAGCGGGAAGGTGTGCTGCCAGTGTTTCTCAAACGGTTTGTAGGTCAGATACTCATCAAGTTCCGCCTGGGTGGCGGGACCTTTGCCGTCATTGATATCTTCGACGCATGCACGGTAGGTTTTGCCGGGTATGGCGCTTATGCCTTCGCCGTTTTCATCGGTCCAGTCGTGCCCGTACGGGGAATAGTTGTTGAAGGCCTGATTGATGTATGCCACCACGATGCGGTCGACCTTTTCCTCGTTTATGAGCTGGGCAATGGCGGTTTCGGTGCTGTCGCTTATTGCCTGAGGGTTGCCGTATGCATCCAGGTTCTCCATGTAGCCTTCCCACCCGTGGCGAAAAACAAGATCATGGCCGGGCAGTCGTGCAGTGAGCCGGTCCTTGATATTTGACAATTCAGGCGAGTCAGCATCATAGCCGGGTGCATCATTACCATAGAAGTACTTCAGGGCAACCTTGCGGTGAGTATCCTTTCGCCCAGGGGCGGTGTACAGCCAGTGCATGCGGTTAAAGGTGCTCAGCTCAAAAAAATCGGGTATGCCGGCTCCGGCCGCATCAGGATCCTGGATGACCGGCCCCGGAATGGTTTCCCCGGTTGAAGGATCAACCGTGCTGTCGGCGGTCAGCACAAAAAAAGCTATGGGAGGTACGTCCGGTCCAAACGTGTAACAGTCCGCGGCAAAGCTGTTATTGCCGTCCGGTCCAAGGTCGTTCAGTGAAAGCACGGGATGGGCGCCGGTATATTCATTGCAGAAAGCGTCAATGGGCGTGCCCTGGGGGACATTACAAATGTCCCCCTCCGCCTCATCAGCGTAGTGAATAATTGTGTAGCAGTCAGTGCCTTCGAACGGACCGCCGGCAAACCACCCGGGATAGAACACATCCTTGCTGCCGCCGAAGAAGTCGGTATAGAACCTCAGATCATTTCCTTCGGGGGTCCCCACATCGATAAGCAGAATACCGATCTTCTCTTCTTTAACGCACCCGAAACCGAACGCTAAAAAAAGCACGGCAACAACTGCGGCAGCTATTTTTTTCATACGCCCCTCCTCCCGTAATCGCCGATGGTTGCACGCTCCCCGCGTCGATGCAAAAGGGGAATTACCATTATATATAGATAATTTATTTTAAAAAGCAATAGTAAAAAGGGGTGTGTAAAAGGGGGTGCCTCTTAC
>CAZJLN010000280.1:0-2814 GCA_964546745.1 uncultured Anaerolineaceae bacterium | reverse complement strand
CTTTATTAGACATATTTTACTGGATATCACTGACATAAGTTGTCAGTGTTGGAATATTAAAATATATAAAAATAAAAATGGTTTTACTTGTCATAAGGAGATAATCATGAATCAACTGGATGTTCGTGTTGTAACCTTGCCCGCCATGCGTATGGTCAGTGCGTACGGCTTTGGCACTGAGCCAGAATCGATTGCCGGTAAGAAAATGGCTGATTTTATGAAGAGCAAAGGTTTGTTGGAGGGATATGGCAGCCTCTATGCCCATTATGGTTTTAATAATCCCAGCCCTTCCTCTGGCAGCCCAAATTATGGCTACGAAATCTGGGTGCAGGTACCAGAAGATATTCAGCCAGAAGGAGACCTGCGAGAGGTGATGTTTGAGGGCGGCAGGTATGCGGTAACACGTTTTGTCAATCTATTTAAAATTGGAGAGGTCTGGAGTCAACTTGCCAGTTGGCGCGAGGATAGTCCTTATGACTATGGAACCCATCAATGGCTGGAGCACCTTCTCAACCCCCTTGAACCCGACATGGAAAAATATGAATTTGAACTCTTCCTGCCGATAAAGTGAGAGTGAAATTTTAAAGCCATTAGCTAGATTTAATGATTGAATTGTCAGTAGTTACCCAATAGTGGTATGTCATCAGTTGCTTGTTGGAAAAGAATTGTGTTTGACACCTGTCAACAATTTTTTGCTGACGTCTTCCCTATTCATTCTCCAGCCTAAGCTATGATCCTATTAAGAGTTGACAAGTTTTTTTTATCTAAAAAATTTAACCAATAATTCGGGTTAGCATACAAAGGATCTTTAGAATGATTTGAGATGGAAGGATCATTTAAAGCCTCTGCTGAGGTATAAACACACCCTTAACCATTTTTTCTAAAGTAAAAACTTCTCCATTGCTTCCTTCTGTTGACTTTGGCAAGTACCTTAACCTAATTGAGAAGGGTTTATATCTTTGGTTACGAATCCTGTTTATCAGGATTCTCAATATTCTTACATACTTGCCAGAACAAGCCCAAAGATGTATCCGGCAATCGTTGTCAAAAACGCCACCAAGCCTACATAAACGAAGGTCTTTTTCCTGCCCATCACGCCGTTCAAAACCAGGATGGATTGAAGGGAGAGTTCAGGGTCTGCCAGCAGATATGCCAGCAGTGGTCCGCGCGCCATACCCAGGTCTAGGAACATTTTGGCAATGGGAACTTCCACTAAGGTAGGGAAGTACATGAAAACCCCAAAGAGCACACCAATCACATTTGCCAAAATGGTATTCCGCCCAGTAACGGTCTGCACCCAGGCTTCAGGAATAATCACACGCACGATGCCAGCAGCAAACACACCCACAATGAGCAGTGGGAAAATTTGTTTGACAAACCGCCATATTTCCCATATCCAATTGGTCATTTCGTCTTTTGTAAAAGATTTGGCAGCGATAATTATGATCGCAGTCAGCAACAAAAACTCACCAATCAAACGTCCGTTGATCCCTATCGTTGTGGAACCTACCTGCATCGATACTGCAGCAATCAAAATGGTCAGAAAGATGAAAAAAATGGCAGCATAGGTCCATCTATTAAATCCATCAAATATCTTGTTAAACCCTTTCCACGCACTGATGCCGATCACCACCAACATTAAGATTAGCAAAAAACCTTGAAAGGTCAGGTTGACTTTAACAAGCGTTAGCATAAACCGAGAAGATACATTCAGGGGGAGTTTTAATTCTGCAAATATCTTGGTAAACAGATCCACTTGAAGGGTGCCTACGATCAGAGTGCCAATCAGCAGCAAGAACATAACCCATACCGCTTTCTTAACCTTAACGCTCTCGTTGAAAAGGCCATTTTCTGCGTTTTCCTGGGTGCGCTTGGCTTCTTCATTGCGGAAGATCCACGCCATGATCAATCCAATCACGATGCCGAAGATGATAGAAAGCACCAATCGCGCAATGGCAATATCAAAGCCAATAGCAGCACCAGTATAGGTAATTGCCAGGATATTTATGGCAGGACCAACAAAGAGGAAGGTGATTGCCGGACCAAGCCCTGCCCCACGCTTCCAGATGCCTGCAAACAAAGGCAGAATGGTACAGGAGCACACCGCCAGAACAAATCCGCCAAGGGCAGAAGCCGGGTAGCTGATCCATTTGGATGCTTTGGGTCCCAGGTAGCGCGTAATGGCTTCTTTGGGAATCATGGTACTGAGAAAGCCGGCAATGATAAAGGCTGGTACAAGACACAATAGTACATGTGCCGCCAGGTAATCCAGCAAACTTGCCAGCCCAGACGAAAGCAGCCTACCAATATAATTGAGAACTTGGCTCATATTGACCTTTTTTTAGTCGAAAATGTTAATAAATTTGATTTTCAGGATCGGGTCTCGTAGACTGAGAGATCTAAATGGCTTTCAACCAGGCAGTCACTTCTGCAATACCGGGGATCCGTCCAGAAGAAACAACTTTCTCGTTAATCACCAAGCCAGGCGTGTGCAGGATTGGATATTGTGTGATCTCGTCAAAGCTCGTCACCTTGATCACTTCTGCCTCAATTCCTTCTTTTTCAATGGCCTCCCGCACGACTGCTTCCAGCCGTTTACAATTTGGACATCCAGATCCTAGTACTTTAATCGTTAACATGTTCGCACCTCTTCTAAGTTTTTTTGTTTCTGTGTGTTGCATTTTGGACAAGGACAAGGTTGCATGTTCGTCTCTACCAATCCTTCAGTCTGTCCAGCAATCTCAAAAGCCTGATCCATCATAGAAAAAACTTGAGGGGTGGCAACTTGGTAATAAACATTCCAGCCCTCCCGTC
>CAZJLN010000279.1:0-2815 GCA_964546745.1 uncultured Anaerolineaceae bacterium | reverse complement strand
TTTTCAAATTCAGCTCAATTGATCATGTACCCCGTATACCCAATTCCCAAAGTTGACCCACAACATGGAATGTGGGGTGGGGAGTAGACAATAAGGTGATACCTTGTTCATTTGCCCGAGTGATTGTGTTTTCATCCGGAAGGGCGTGCTCCGTGATAATTACTGCTGCAACATTAAGAAGCGATGCAACAGCAACAATATTGTTGTGCGAGATCAATGTTACCCAGACACACTGGTCTTCTGCACCGGTCATCACACAGCTAAGCAAGTCTGAAGTATATCCAGTAGAGACTTGAATATTGGGAAAATCTTTTGGTTCAGTAAGGAGTTTTAGATGGAGAGTATCGATTATTTCTTGAAGGTGCATCAGCTAATCCTTGAAAGTTAACTACTTGTTATGTCTTCCTCTTTAAGATGCATGACCATAAAGAGGTTAGTGCCACGTTCTTTTGATGAAATCAACTTCATCTCATTCACACAACGTTTGATATTGACCAGCCCCATGCCAGCGCCGAAACCCATTTCTCTAACCTCTTCTGTGGCAGTGGAGTATCCAGGTTGCATGGCTTTTTCAATATCTTCTATCCCTGGTCCATCATCGTAGGCTTCCATCGTAATCTTATGGGGTTCAATTTCAACACGTAGCGTTCCACCATTAGTGGTATGGATTATTAGATTCATCTCTGATTCATAAACAGCAATCCCACAGCGACGTGCTACCTGAGGGTTTGCCCCCAATCGCAGTAGAGCTCGCTTGATATGACCAGAGGCTGCACCACCATGGGTAAAATCTCCCTTTTTGATGTTGTATCTCAGGATAAGGCTGGTTCTATCAGAAATAATATCTTCAAAGAGATGGGATGTTCGGTAACGGATGAGTTCTTCAGCATGATAATCCCGTTGAAGAGCCTTTAGGAGACCGTTGGTGATATCTCCTTTGGTAAGGATTCCAACCAATTTACCTTCCTTGTTGAGGACAGGTAGCCTTCCAACTTTGGATTTGACAAAAACTTTGAGTGCCTCGACAACTGGGTCGTATGTCCTGATAACAAACAGGTTACGGGTCATATAATCTGATACTTTTAGGTCGACCCGACCTTCACGAAGAGATTTGATCAGGTCTTCAATTGAGAGAATTCCAACAAGTTGATCCCCTTCGGCAACTGGAGCGCCGGAAATTCTTTCTTTTTGGAACATATCAAGCGCTGCCTTCATGGTCATATCAGGAGAAAGACATTTGACCTTGTCGGTCATAACTTCCTCGATACGTAATTCGTATGCGAGCTCTTCAGTCCTAGTAATATTTTCTGCTTCAGCGTCTGAAATATCAGTAAAATTTGAGGTCATAGTTCCTCGTTATTTGGATAGGCTACTCTTCATCGAATGAATGATTCATGGGTTTTTCGAGGCTAGGAAGCCCAGCCAGCATCAACCTGCCACTGAGCTCATACAAACCGAGGGGAGAAGAAATGATTGGCATCTCTTCTTCAAGAGCAAGCGTAACAGTCTCTATGGCTGGATTTTTGCCTCTCACAAAAATGATCGCTTTGACATCTGCAATGAGGGCGGTTCTGACTACTTGTGGATTACATAACCCAGTGAGGAGAACCGCTTCTGGTTGGATTGATGCCAAGACATCACTCATCAGATCCGCCGCAAAAGCTCCTTTGGCTTCAGCCTCTAAATTGACACCTGGGGTTAACAAAGTGCCTTCTGAGGTTTCGAGAATTGTCTTAATGTTCATGTACACATCCTTCAAATCGCGTAATTTCTGTATATTTTATCCTATAAATGAAGACATGTTATACTAATCTGATTATCATTAATGAAGGTGAGTGCTTATGAATGACATTGTGAGAAGTGTCAAAGGGACAAGGGATTTCTATCCCAAAGAGATGGCAATCCGACGCTGGATGTTTGAAAAAATGCAAGAAGCCTCCAGGTTGTTTGGGTATCAGGAGTACGAAGGTCCATGTATTGAAACAATTGACCTTTATGCAGCCAAATCTGGTGAAGAATTAGTAAACGCTCAATGCTTTGTGTTCCCTGATCGGGGTGGGGACATGATCACGCTTAGGCCAGAACTTACCCCAACATTAGCACGTATGGTGGCTGCAAAACAAAATGAATTGAACTTACCTTTAAGATGGTGGTCGTTTGGGCCATTTTGGCGCTACGAGCGCCCGCAAAAAGGCAGAAACCGCGAATTTTATCAGTGGAATTTGGATTTAATCGGTCCTAAGAATGTTCGTGCGGATGTCGAAGTGGTAGCAGTAGCAGCGACATTTTTTCGGCTAGTGGGGCTGGATCCAAGTAAAGTGCAAATTTTGGTAAACAACCGGCGTTTGATGGATCAGACACTGAATTCCATTGGTATCGCTGTTGAATTCAAGGAATTGGCATTTCGGCTAATTGACAAGATTGACAAATTATCTCCAACTGCCTGGGACACTTATGCAATTGAGATCGGCTTATCACCCGAACAACTGGCTGGGTTAAAAGAAATCCTGGGCGATGAGAATCTGTGGCAAAAATCGGATGAGCTAAAAGCATTTTTTGAAGCAGTTGAGTGGCTGGGTATCCGTGATTATCTAGAATTTGACCCAAAGGTGATTCGGGGTTTAGCCTATTACACCGGAACAGTGTTTGAGGGCAGGGACTCACAAAAGAAATTTCGGGCAATCTTTGGGGGAGGGCGTTATGACAACCTCGTGGCAGATGTAGGGGGAGAAGCGTTAACTGGGGTGGGATTTGCCATGGGCGATAGCGTAATTCAATTAGTGTTGGGGTCTTATGGATGCATCCCGAACTCTTT
>CAZJLN010000278.1:0-2822 GCA_964546745.1 uncultured Anaerolineaceae bacterium | reverse complement strand
AAGACATTACGAAGCTTGGGTTTCGGAAACCCTCTCCGGGGAAATGCGGCTTATTTCCAAAAATGAACATGAATATTTTCTGGGCACTTTGAAAAAAGCTCATGCGGGTTTATCAAGGTCGCTGGAGGCATTCTGCAAATTTCTGGGAGACAATATTGAAAATGTACTTGGGGTAAAACTGCCGGAAGTTGACTGGAAAATTGACGTCATTGAACCGGATCATCCGGACATTTCTTTTGCCAAAACATTTGATATTCATCTTGATTTGATCTGGTTTCTTATACCCATGTTTTTATTCAGGGGCATCTTCGAGCGGCATTTTATTGAAGGAGTGCCAAAAGAAGTTGAAATTAACCTGTCACGACTGGCCTATCAGTGGGAAAGAAGTGTCAATAACGCCATCGAATCCATGCGCACACAGTCCATCAGATACATACATGAAGAACTTTCCACCATAGAAGCGATGTTATCCGGAACACGTGGAAAAACGGACGATATTAAGCACCTTATCTCTCAAATAGAAAAAAATTTAATCTGATTTTTAATCAATAAAAACGTCTCACCGGGAATAGTCATGCTGTTTGTCGGCCGTAAAAATGAAAAGAAGAAAATAGTTGAATCTCTGAGGCAGGGAAACAATATCATTCTTGCCGGTAAGTTCGGTATTGGACGAACAAGCTTAATTAGAGAAATATCGGGATTATTGACTGATGAAGGAAGATTTATTTTCGCTGATTTCGGTCTAACACCCGGCAAGATGAGCGAAAAGCTTATGAAAGAATTGGGTATCCCCTTCAAATTCAAAAAAACCGGCAGGAAGATGGGCTATAAATCCATGCGCAACCGTATCTCCAACTTTGAATCATCAGAAAAAAAGCTTACCATTATAGTATTTGACAATATTGCCAAATTATCAAATCAGAAAATTATTTTCCTGCGGCAGCTTGTTGTAGAGAAGCACTTTCAATTGATAGCTATTGTAGAAAACTTCCTCCCGTCCAACGACCTTAATTGCATGAAAGCGCTTTTACTGCCCGCTGATTTCTTATCGTTGAAGCATTTAAAAACGGATGACGTTCTCACTTTTATACGTCTTTACTCCGACAAAAATAATTTGGAATGGTCCGGTGTTTTTATCCGCGAAATGGCTGCTTTGATCGGCGGCTACCCGTTAGGCCTGATGACAACAATAAATGATTTTAAAAATAAAAGTGTTTGACATTAACATATTATTTTGTTACCTCGCTCTCGCTTTAAAGAACAGTTTTTCTTTTTCAGAGCCGGTGATGGAGTTCACCTTTAACCGCCTTTGTTGCTGATAACTCCTGCAAAATTAAAAAACAGGAGTTATGCTATGGAAAACATTTATTTACTAGCGTCTTTCTGGTTCCTCGCCGCTGTTTTAGCAACAATACTTGCCAACCGTTTAAAAATTTCAATCGCCTTGATGGAAATCATGGTTGGCGCGGTTATCGGGTATGCGGCTTACAATCTTAACCTGACGGACAATCTCTCCTTAAACGCCGACTGGCTGAAATTCTGCACAGGCGCAGGGGCGATTCTGCTGACCTTTCTTGCCGGCGCGGAATTAAATCCTGATTCAATGAAATCAAAGATTAAAGAGGTTTCTGTCATTGGATTGATTGGATTTTTCGCTCCCTTTATCGGTTGTTCGCTGATCGCTTATTATCTGATCGGCTGGAATTTGCAGGCAAGTCTCCTTTGCGGTATCGCCCTCTCTACAACATCAATGGCTGTTGTTTATGCTGTCATGCTGGAATACGGCTTTAATCAAACCGACTTCGGAAAAGGCGTTCTGGGAGCCTGTTTCATCAATGACCTGGGCACCGTTATCGCTCTTGGATTGATATTCGCCCCTTTCACGTTCAAGACGGTTATTTTTATCGGGGCAACAATCATCCTGATTCTTTTGTTGCGCCCTGTAACGAATTACATTATCAAACGGTTTGCCTATAAAACAGCAGCCATTAGAGCAAAGTGGATTATTTTTATATTGATGTCCATGGGGGTACTGGCTTTATGGTCGGGCAGCGAACCGGTTTTACCCGCGTATATCATTGGAATGGTTTTGGCAAGAACCATGGAAGAAGACGGTCATTTTGTAAGGAGATTAAGGACTCTGACCATAGGCTTTTTGACTCCTTTATATTTTCTCCGGGCTGGCGCTCTTGTTTCCATACCGGCGCTTATTGCAGCGCCCTTTATTTTCCTTCTCCTTTTTTCCGGTAAAGTAATTTCCAAAATATCCGGGTTGTATCCGGCAATTCATCATTTCAAGGATGATAATAAGGAGAAATGGTATTACACATTGCTGATGTCCACCGGTTTGACGTTTGGAACAATTTCCGCATTATATGGTTTAACTAATAAAATTATTTCGCAGGAACAATATTCGCTTATCGTCGGGGCAGTCATTGCCAGCGCTGTTATTCCAACTCTTATAGCCAATAAATTTTTCCTCCCCGGACATTTACTTGAAAAACCGGTTCTGGATGACCAGGCCCCTGACGAAAAAGATATTATTAGAAAGCTGTAATTTACAAAACGCCCAAAGGGAAAAAAACCGAAATAATATTTTATGTATCTAACAAAAGCCCTTTCAGCTTGAAGCTGAAAAGGCTTTTTTACTTCCTTTATTGGAGTTATATACTTATAAAATTAATGGCATAATTTAATAAATGTGATAACAAAGCCAAGCATCATCGTATTTGTGATTTGCCATGAGCTATTTTATTAATTCAACAGAAGATTATCACCGGAACGATTTAACCACGCTCGGCTGGGAGCTTACCGTCTGCAAC
>CAZJLN010000277.1:0-2831 GCA_964546745.1 uncultured Anaerolineaceae bacterium | reverse complement strand
GATATTATCCCTGCTAACCAACCTGTATCTTATTGGATTAGGGTGCCCTTAAAACCAAGAATTTACTACAGCCAGGTTTTTTGGGCTTTTGATATCCGAGAATTTGATGGGCAAACACAATACCGACTTACTGAAAAGTATGGCGCTGAACCGGATAGCTACTGGGTCGATGCGCGCTCTTGTCGGCCAATATCCGCGGAAGAGACAACTCCAATTCATCCAGATGCGGGCAATAAGCATATTGTTGTTGACCTAAACCATCAAACGCTTTCCTGTTTGGAAGGGAGAAACGAAGTTTTCTTTTGTGAAATCTCTTCAGGTGGAATTGTTGATGGAAAATGGATGACACCTACAGGTACCATGCCAATTTGGCGAAAAATGATTTCAACCCATATGAGTTCAGGAGGTGTTTCAGAATTCGATACACCTGGAATTGGTTGGACAACGCTTTTCGATCCTCATGGCGCAGCTATCCATGCAGCGTTCTGGCATAATTTTTTTGGAACTGCCCGTTCACATGGGTGTATTAACTGCCGGCCAGAAGATGCCAAATGGATTTGGCGTTGGTCCCAACCTGTGGTTGATTTTTACCCAGGAGAGTTAACGGTTTTAGGAGGGGCAAACTCAACCAAAGTTGAAGTAATTGGCTAATTCTCAGACAATTACTTTCACATTCTTTCCTAAAAACTCATGTCTGGATTCATGTGGGTCTTTTTTTATCCATAGAATTGTCCCTTCAGTTATAATCAAACGCTAAGGAGTGCATGCCCTCGCTCATGATGACCATACAAGTGTATCTTTACAAGAATGATTCCCAATTAGACGTTAAGGATCTTACAGAAAGGATTGCCTATTTTCAAAAAGAATTCCCCCATGTTCCTAATATAGTCAATTTAGACAATGGTGATTATCTATATAAAAAGTACAAAGGCAAGTTTCCGATTGTCGATATTGGTCCTTACCGTTTAGTAAGTCCAATCAACGAAGGTGAAATGCGATTTGCGTTTTCCGAGACTTCTGAAAAACTAAAAATAGCTGAAAAAAAACACGACCAAGAATTTCTGTCTAGATTTTCAGAAAAACCTGTCCTCACAGGATCAGATAAACGTTCTTATTGGTGGTCAAAACACTATATGCTCGTATTTAACTTGATTGTGTTATTTTATGTGGGACTTCCCTTTTTAGCACCAATATTCATGAAACTCGATCAAACAAAGCTAGCTACGTCTATTTATCAAATTTATAAACCACTCTGTCATCAACTAGCATTCCGGTCATGGTTTTTGTTTGGTGAGCAAGCCTATTATCCAAGAGAGCTTGCATCGATAGAAAACGTAAAAAGCTATGGTGAAGTGTCTGGAAATGATGAATTCGATACCCGTGCAGCACAAGATTTCAGAGGGAATGAAATTGTTGGTTATAAAGTAGCGTTATGTCAGAGAGATATAGCCATTTATGTTGCTATCCTCGTTTTTGGAATAATTTTTAGTTTGTTAGGAAAAAACCTAAAACCAATCCCTTGGTATTTATGGATCTTACTAGGACTAGTTCCCATAGGTCTTGATGGCTTTTCACAACTCCTCAGCCAAACAGGTCTTGCTATATTCCAATGGTTACCAGCGCGGGAAAGCTCACCTTTTTTCCGAACTGTTACTGGTGGTATGTTTGGCTTGTTTACTGCCTGGTTCTCATACCCATATTTACGAGATTCTTTTATGGACTCAAAAGACCAATTAGAGACCAAATTAGCAATTGTCAAATCATTTAATAAATCTAACCGGGATTCCGCCTAGGATGATACAACATCACGATAATGGACTAACTTTTTACACTTTTGACACAATCGATTCAAAGAAAGTTGTTCATGGAATCTTTTCCAGGAGGGGAGGGGTAAGTCAGGCTGAGCACACATCCTTGAACCTTGGTGGTACAGTGGGTGACGATCCAATCGCAGTGTTAGAAAACCACCACAGAGTGTTTTCGACAATGCATCGTGCTTTTCAAAGCAGATTTGATGTGTGGCAAGTGCATGGAAAAGATATCATCATCGCTAAACAACCTAGAGATCTTTCCAATTCTCACATGCCGGCTGATGGTATCTTTACTGCCAACTCTGAGGTCACTTTAATAATGCGTTTTGCGGATTGTGTTCCTTTGGTATTCTTCGATCCTGTAAAACAAGTTGTTGGAGTTGTCCATGCGGGCTGGATGGGCACGCTTCAAAAGATTGCCGCAGAAGCCGTCAAAGTCGTCCGTGAAACGTTCGACAGCCAACCTGAAGATGTAATTGTTGGGATTGGACCTTCAATATGTCAGGATTGCTACCAGGTCGGGACTGATGTTGCGGAAAAATTCACTCATGAATTTGGCGAGCTTGCTACTGAGTTTGTAAAAATCCAGGAAAACGGACAAGCTTATCTTGACCTTTGGAAAGCTAATGAGATCATTCTAAGAAATTCAGGGGTACAACAAATCGAGATCTCTGGGATCTGCACAGCACACCATTTGGATGAGTGGTACTCTCATCGTGCGGAAGGGGGAAAGACCGGAAGGTTTGGTGTCCTTGTAGCATTAGCTGGAACATAGAAAGAGCGAGTATGGAAGATCAATCTAATTTTAAAATGACAGAATTCATCTCAAGACAACTTCAAGAAGTAAAGACAAGTATTACACTTGCTGCAGAAAAATCTGGTCGAGATCCATCCTTGATTAAGGTTGTCGTTGTATCGAAGAAACGGTCAGTGGATGTGATCAAAGCTGCCATCGGTTGTGGTATTACAATTTTTGGAGAAAATTATCCAGAAGAGGGAGAGGAAAAGATCCAAAGCCTT
>CAZJLN010000276.1:0-2838 GCA_964546745.1 uncultured Anaerolineaceae bacterium | reverse complement strand
CATTCCACATTGTACTTCATCAGCAATTAAGAGAATCCCATGTTTGTCACATAGTCTTCGCAATGCAGGAAAGAAGTCAGGTGGGGGAACAATGTAGCCTCCCTCACCCTGGATCGGTTCAATCAGGATGCCAGCAACATCATCGGCTGGGGTGATACGCCCAAAGAGTTCGTCTTCAATATAAGAAACAACTGTTTCGCCATATCCTTTTCCAGGGATGCGTTCTAGTAATGGACGGTAAGGATTAGGGAAAGGAGCATGCACCACGCCATTCATCAAGGGAAAAAAACGACCCTTGTAATTTGCTTTGCTAGCGGTAAATGTCACAGAACCAATTGTCCGACCATGAAAAGCCCCCAAAAATCCAACGAATTGGCTGCGTTTTGTATGATACCTGGCAAGTTTGATTGCAGCTTCAACGCTTTCAGTTCCAGAATTGGTCATGAATGAAACGGCGGGTTCATTAAATGGAGCAATTTCATTAAATTTTTCCGCCAGGGTTACCCATGTATCATGATAAAAATCTGAAGAAATATGGATGAATTTTTCTGCTTGATCTTGGATAGCTTTTACGACTTCTGGGTGACTATGTCCAGTGGAGTTGACCGCAATGCCTGCGGCAAAATCGAGATAACGATTGCCGTCCACATCCCAAACCTCAGTACCCTTTCCATGATCCATAACGAAAGGATATCCGCGCGGATATGAAGGAGAGATGACCTTCTGGTCACGATCAATAATTTTCTTAGCATTAGGACCTGGTAAGTTGAGTTTTTTCATGGTGGATTCCTCCTCTTATTTGGTTTAATAAAACAGTCTGCTCTGGGTGAGATTCAGGCAGGCTGTTAATAATTCATAGGGAGATTATACCATTGATGGAGAGGACTGGAGACCGGAGACAAGGGTAGTGAGTTGTTGTGTCAAGTCCTGAAATCTGTTGATAGGTATATATAGAATATAGGATGATTTTACCTACTATGGAGGTTTTGTTATGGGGGGAACATGGTCACAAGGGGGCACACTACAAGCAGCGCTGCCAAGAACTTCTTTGCTTTACATCATGGATAAGTAAGAGGAAGTGAGAATAGGGCTTGACTTTTTAGATCAAAAATTGTTATAGTTTAATTATCCATCAAGACTTCTTCCACGAAAATTTAATCTAAAGGAGAATATGGTGAAAAGCAAACTTATATTTTCTGTCATGTTGCTGACAATTCTCGTACTCAGTATGAGCTCTGGACAAGAGATTTATGCACAACAAGAGACTGGTGAAATTTCTCCTAATGCAGATATCCAGGCAGATATCACCCCGGTTATCGGTTACCAGGGGCGATTATCTATCAATGGTTCCCCTGCAAATGGTGCTTACAATATGACCTTTAAGCTTTACTATGCTGAAAGTGGTGGATCAGCCGATTGGCAGGAAACTAAAACAGTCACCGTCAGCAATGGCTTGTTCCAAACTGCGTTAGGCGATACTGCACCTTTTGATGCTTCACATTATATGCTTTCAAAAAACTTATGGCTTGAGGTTACCGTTGCCGGCAGTACCCTTCCACGCCAAAAGTTGATGGGAGCTCCATATGCTTTAACCCTTGCACCAGCAGCTTTCGTTGATGCATCCTTATCTTATCCCATGATGACTATTCAAAATCGAGGGAGTGGAGCAGGTCTTTACTCAACTTCAGCAGGCGGATCTGGTTTGTGGGGTGGAAGCAATACATCGCACGGAGTTAAAGCGGAAAGTAATGGTACAGGATTAAATGGTGCAGCTTTAAAAGCACAGGCTCTAAGCAATGGCGTTGGTGTGTGGACTGTAAATAACAGTGTGGATGCAACGCTTGTAACAAGCAATAATGGGACAGGAGCACTGGTTAAAGGATTTGGCGGGGATGGCGGAGAGCATGAGTTCATTATTGAAAATGATGGGACTTTCAAACAGGATTTGAGCGCCAGCGGACTGGTAAAGGCAGGCGTTTATGGTTATTGTTCATCAACATCACCCTCTTGCGACCGCTATTTTAATAACGCGGGTGGTGAAATCACGATCACCTCTACGGGGTCTGCTGGCAGTTGCTTCATCAATTTTGGTTTTGATTTAAGTAATCGCTATTGGAGTGTATCAACGACCTATATGAATCCGAATACAACGAAATGCAATGTTGATAGTACCAATCATAACCGATTGAAGTGTTATATGTATGACTATGCAGGAACTTCATATACTGGCAGTGGTTATTTGATGGTGCTGGTTTATTAGTGAGGTCTCATGCGTAAAATCATCATTTTCATAATTGCCCTTGTGTGCCTGTTGACACTTTTAGCAACGAGCTTCTATAACAGTAGTTCTGAAATAAACTGGCATGCCATTGGTCCTGGTAGCGCGAAATTATCAAGCGGGTCTGTTGAATTACAAGGAATGCTTGGGCAAGGAATAATTGGCGAAGTAAACCAAGCGGAAAGCGAATTATGCTCTGGGTACTTGTGCATTTTTGAAGCGATGGCCGATTGGATCTATTTACCTTTGATTGTAAAGTAAGTTAAACAAATTTTGTGGGTGAAATCCAATAAAACCCTTGCCATTGAAGCTTACCTTAGGGTTCACATTGTATCCTTAATCAGAAAGAAGCAAGATAGATCTATGGGTATGTTAATCAATACCTGCATTGCTGTAAGCATATAAAGCACCTGCAACTGGCTCGAGAAAAATGAGGTTACAAATTTCAATCTAGCTGTATTTGCTGAAGGGTTGTGCGTAGGGGTTGCATAGCTGGGTAGTCGGTCAGATCGAGCTGGAGGGGGGTGATTGAGACAAAGCCATCTTTGAGCGCTCCATAG
>CAZJLN010000275.1:0-2904 GCA_964546745.1 uncultured Anaerolineaceae bacterium | reverse complement strand
GAATATCCCGGGTAAGGTCCCTCCCCGCCTGGTGGCGGTTCATATGCAGCCCGCCATGCCAGAGCGGGCTGTTCGACACATCGATGACCCTGCCTCCGTGCGCTATATACGTTCCCTGCCCCTGCTTGCCGTCTGATTGTTGCAAGATCTTCCGGTCATACTCTTTCATAGTTTCCCCTTTCTTCATCTCATCCCATCATCAGACCCAGCAGCGCCAGCATGCACAGCAGCAACGGATAGAAGCTGGCCCGGTTAAAAAGTTCCGCGGCATGGCGGACTTCCCGGCTCAGGCAGAGACGGAGGGATGGGATGATCAACAGAACCACCCCGGCAAGAATCGCGCCCGCAGCATATACGGCATCGTGCAATGCCGGAGCAATGCGACCGGCCATGACGCCGGAGATGATGGCGAGCCCATTGGATCCCACCACCGCAACGCCGGCGACGGGAAGACCGAGCAGCACCGGAACCGTTTTCGCCCGCATCATTCGGTCGGAATTCATGTCCGACCAGTCATTGGGAATGTTCTGCCCGCCGATCTCCCAGAAAAAAAACAAGCCGAACACCGGCAGCATGAAGAAAAGATCGGGATGGGGATCAACCGCAAAAACCGCCGCCATGGCGCCTGCCGATTTGACCACTCCGCTCACGATAATGCGCAGGTAGCTGATCTTGAGCAGCAGGCAGTAAGCGATCTCCAGCAGCGCGCCCGCGAGAAAAATGAGGGCGCAGGCGGGATGCAGCAGGTATGCCCCGGCAAGCGCCACCAGCGACCAGCCGCCCACCCACAGCATGCCTGCGGTATGGCTGAGCAATCCCCTGGCAAGCGGATGGCGGACATAGACCGCGTCAAGATCGTACGATGAGCCGTCCCCATCAAGGAAGCGCAGCTTCTCACGGTCGACCCGGCTGTCCACCAGGTCGTTCAGGGCATAGACTGCCGTGTAGCCGGCAAAGGCGGTAACCAGGCCCAGCGCTATAATTTCGGCGGAAGGCAGCCGCCCCAGGCAGAGCAGCGCGGCAAGCGCGGGAGCGGCCATATCCAGCAGGACATGGTTTATCCTGGAAAGTGCAAGGAAGAGTTTGAGGTTCCGAAGAGCAGGCCGGTTGGCGGAGGAAGTCCGGGTCAAGAGCCCCCCTTGATTGGTGTACTATCTATAGCATAATCATACGTGCGCGTTGCAAACAATGTCAAGCGCTTTTGCGCAGAGCCGGTCAGCGGCAGTCATCCGGCTTGAGGAAAAATCAAGAGCCGTTCGCATGAACCATACGATCATGCATTCATCCTGAGCGTACCGGCCATGGGAACATAACAAGGAAGGGCATGCAGGTTCTGACGCGGCCTCGCCGCGCACAGAAGCGCGCATGGAGGAGGCTTCAAGCCCGATGCGGCCGCATTTCTTGCCTGGACCGGTTGAAATAATATTTTGCATTGCCTATACTTTTCACAAGACCAATTCCCATCGTGATTGTCATGGCGAAGGTAAATCGCAGGAACTTTCTGAAAATTATGGGCATCGCCGGCACAACCGCGCTCACCGCCTGTTCGGCCGAACCGGTCCGCACGCTCATCCCTCACCTTATCCCGCCCGATGACATTGTTCCAGGCACCGCAGTCTGGTACGCATCCACCTGCAGGGAATGTCCCGCCGGATGCGGCATCCTCGCCAAGAACCGCGACGGTCGCGTCATCAAGCTTGAAGGAAACCCCCTGCATCCGGTAAACCGGGGAAAGCTCTGCGCCAGGGGGCAGGCATCGCTCCAGGGCCTGTATCACCCCGACCGTTTCCGGGAGCCGCTGCTCAGAAACAGCGAGGGGCGGTTAGAACCGGTCAGCTGGGACCGGGCGGAACAGGTGCTTGTCCGCAAGCTGAATGAACTTGCGGCGCGGGGGAAAGAGGACCGGGCCGTTTTTGTAACCGGACTTATCACCGGAGCCATGCGGGACCTGGTGAGAAGATTTCTTGCCGCCGCCGGTTCCCGCCGTCACATTCTCTACGAACCGTTTGCCTACGAGCCGCTGCGCACCGCCCACCAGGTGGTTTTCGGACACAACCGCATCCCTTCCTATGCCATCGATGAGTCCGACCTGATCATTTCATTCGGCGCGGATTTCCTGGAAACCTGGCTGTCGCCGGTTGAGTACGCCCGCCAGTATGCCGCCTTCCGCAGCACCTCCCGGCAGGGCGATCATCGCTTCTATTACGTGGGGCCGCGCCTTTCACTCACCGCCGCCGGCGCCGACCGCTGGATCTGTGTCCGGCCCGGCCAGGAATACGCCATCGCCCTGGGCATGCTCCGACTTGCCCTGGAGGACACGGTGTTAAGCGGACTGTCCGCTCCGCAGATGGAACGGCTTAAGGCCGCGGTACAGCCCTGGACGCGCCGGGCCATCGAAAAAATGACCGGGGTGAAGGAAGCAATCATCACCGAACTCGCCAGCGCCTTCGTGCAGGCCGGAAGCCCCCTCGCGATCGCCGGCTGTTTTTCAGGAGAGCAGCCGGTTGAAACGGCGGTTGCTGCGGACCTCCTCAGCCTGATCAAACAGGGATCGCAACGAACCATGGATTTCAGCAACGCCGCCGCCTTATCCGATGCAGCGCCCGCCGCCGAGATGCAGCTTCTGGCCGGGCAATGCCGGGGCGGCGAAGTGGACATGCTGCTCATTCACGACGCCAATCCCCTCTTCTCCCTTCCCGCCGCCATGGAGTTCGACAGGAGTATGGCCGCCGTTCCCTTTGTCGTCAGTTTCTCGAGCATGCCCGATGAAACCAGCGAGCGGGCACACCTTATCCTGCCGGTGCACACGCCGCTTGAATCGTGGGGCGACTATGCTCCGCGCACGCAGGTCACCGGCCTTATGCAGCCGGTCATGGGACCGGTTTTCAATACCCGCCACCTGGG
>CAZJLN010000274.1:0-2915 GCA_964546745.1 uncultured Anaerolineaceae bacterium | reverse complement strand
CCTCGGGCGAGCGGTAGATCTGGAATCCCATGTCCCCAAAGATGCGATAAATGCGCCGCAACACTTGGTTAAGCGGATGAATCCGTCCCGGAGTAGCCGGTTTGCCCGGCAAAGTGACATCCAGTTTCTCAGATGCCAAAGCGTGTGCCAGGTCTTCTTGATGCACCAACTCTTGCTTTTCTGCAAAAGCCGCCTCCAGTGCCACCTTGACTGCATTTACTGCTTTGCCCACAACCGGTCGCTCTTCTTTGGTGAGGCTTCCCAAGCTGCCTAATGACCGCATCACCAGCGAGCTCTTCCCCAGGTGTTCTTGTTTCCATTGGTCGAGTAAATCCTGGCTGCTGATTCCTCCCAAACTTGTCAGGGCTTCCTGCTTTTCCTTTTCTAACTTTTCTTCGATCTCACTCATCTTCTCACACCTCCGGCATCTCAAAAGAAATCAATGCCATTCAAAAATAAAAAAAGCCGTCCCAGGTAAAGGGACGGGCTAAAGCCGCGGTACCACCCTTTTTGATCACAATCCATGATCCTCTTAGGGTTCCAGGTAACGGTGGAAAATCCGGCGCAAACTACCATCCCATAAGAGGGCTTCACCTGCACAACTCGCAAGGGAACTTCAGCTGTTTTTCACCTGGCATAGGTCTCAGTCTGTGCCTATGCCGCCCTGTCGGTTTCCAAGGGCTTACTTTCCTCGGTCTTCGTTGTTACATTCTATTATCGCCACAATGGACATCTCTGTCAAGCCCCATGGCTTGCGCGCATTGCCTCCAAATTGGTTTTAGCCACGGGTGCCATCTCAAAAAATCCCAGCAATTTCTCACAAGCATAATCTGGGCAATCCGCGCAAGTATCATATCCGCGTTCCAAAGCGCAGGCTCGCACAGGGCATTCATGGCAATATCCGCCCAATCGCGTGGTTGCATGGCATCCATCGCAGGTCACTGCATCGATTGTCATCTCAGGTGAGTGATACTCAACTCGCCATTTCTCCAAAATTGCCTGCATACCTGCTGCGTCGTTGGCTTTTGTCATAATATAGGCATCACAAGTTGCACAATCCAATCCACAAAAAGCAATTATTTTTTCCATCATCTCTCCATCTTATTCATCTTTTTCAAAATCGATCAGTCTTTCAAGCTTCTTTGCCTCTGCAATGGTGCCCTCAGCTTCCTTGGGCAGGGTAGGGATGCCATTAAATTGGCTTTCCGTTACAAATTGGACCATTGCCTCATGCAGCCCCTTCGCCTCTTGTATCGCCAGCTTATCGAGAGTATCCAATCCAGATTCAAGGTAGAGCCTTGCTCTCACTGCTTTCACTGCAAACAGCCTTGATAGGTCTGCCATTTTTACCAGATCCAATAGGTCGCTATACGTCACTCCTAACGCAGTTGCCAATGCTTTCCGTGCTGCATGAGTTCGGCTTACTGAAATCAAATCCAAAGCGTTGCGAATGTTCATCTCTTCCAATCTTTGCAGTAGGATTCGATTAACGCCAATGAATTCCTTCAGCAGCATTGGCTTTTTAACCTTGTCGATCATCTCCCTTCTCAATTCAAGCGCATCAGTTTTGAGTGGCTCATTCCCTAAGAAGTCAAAAAGATGCGCTAAACCTAATAGTAGTTCTTTAGCATGTTTTTTGTTTGAATTGACAAATGTTCTTAAGTCATCAGCGGTGACAGTCTCTAGCAATGAACAATTGCGATAGCTCTTCAGCCAACTTTCAAAGCTGTTCATCGCCCATAAAGTCCGCTCGATGCTGGCTTTTGACTGACCTTTTTTCTTCATATAAGAAGTTATTTCTTCAATATTCATAAACACCTCACCACACCCCGGGGATAAGTCGTTTTTGAACTTGCTCCGCGTAAGCTTGATATCCAGGCAGTTCGCGCAGTAGCGTCCGGTCCTCCAGCGCAGTTCGAACGATCACAACGATAACCAGAACTAGGCTGGGAATAAGGGCAATGACGGAATCCAACGCTAGGGGCAGCGCCAATAAAAGCAGAAAGATGCCAAGATACCCAGGGTGTCTGATCAATTGGTAGGGTCCTTTATCAATTACTTTGTGTCCTCGATCTGTTTGAATATTCACCGTGGCATCAAAGTAAGTGTTAACCACCATCGCCCAGAAGATTAATCCAGAACCTGCCGCAATGATGAATAGCCCCAGCCAGACTGCCCACCTCTCCTCAAAACCTGACCAGCCAAACCGTTCATCCAGTCCTGCCACAACGCTAACAATCAGGCTGCTCATTGCCACGAGCGGTGCCAACACCTTATCCCAGCTCTTGGTTTCCGTTCTTTCCCCAACCGCCCTTTGGATTAGCAGTGCTTTTTGCGTTCGGAGTAAACAAATATCCCCAATAACCTTGGCGATCAGGATGATTGCAAAAGTCAGCCAACCATTACGCCACTGCCAATCTCCCGCAGATAAAAATATCGCCAAAAACGTCAAAACAATCCCAACAACCTCTTTGCCCAACCAAATTCTCATACCCTTTTCCTGTTTCATAGATCTTCTCCCTGCTCCTGCTTCCTTTCAAGCCAGGCTTGCATGCTTTTGCGGTGTTCATCACTGCGGTTGTAGGTTTTCAATCCCTTTTTTTGCTTCATAGATCTTCTCCCTGCGCCTGCTTCCTCTCACGCCAAGCTAGTATGTTTTTTCGCTGTTCGTCATAGTGCTTGTAGATCTTCAATCCCTTTTCCTGCTTCATAGTCCCTCCGCCTCCTTCCTCTCACGCCAGGCTTGCATGCTTTTGCGGTGTTCATCATAATGGTTGCAGGTGTTATCTGCGATTACATCCCCGAGCAAGTATTCCCCCAGCCACTCAAATTGATGCATCTCAAAAAGCACTTTCTCACTCATACCTTGTACTGCTTCTAACACATCTTGATAAGATTCCTCAAAGTTTGTCCTG
>CAZJLN010000273.1:0-2920 GCA_964546745.1 uncultured Anaerolineaceae bacterium | reverse complement strand
CCAAAAACCCAATGGGAGACACTTACCTATCTTCATAAACTCGGCTTACCAGTAAGCAATTTATGTGCCTATGCGCATAACATAGAAAAAGCCATTGATATTTGCGAAAAAGCTGCTGACCAGAGAGAAAATTGGCCTTTTGAAGCGGATGGGACAGTCATAAAAATAAACGATCTTCAATTATCAGATAACCTTGGATTTGTTGGAAAAGATCCACGTGGTTCTATTGCATATAAATACCCTACTAAAGAGGTAACGACAAAGTTGGAAGGCATTAGTATCAATGTAGGTCGAACTGGAGTCCTTACACCACAGGCGCTTTTAGATCCTGTCATGATTGGTGGTGTTGTTGTTAAACAGGCAACACTGCACAATTTTGATTTTATAAAGGAAAAAGATATCCGGATTGGGGATCGCGTCTTGGTTAAACGTGCTGGTGAAGTGATTCCATACATCATAGGTCCAGTCATTGATGCGCGTTCGGGTTCTGAACAACCGTTTTTTCCACCAGAAAAATGCCCAGCATGCGGAGAAAATGTCGAAAAGATACTTGGTGAAGTAGCTTGGTATTGCGTTAATAACACTTGTCCAGCCCAATTGGTGCGTAATATTGAGCATTTTGTGTCTCGCGGAGCGATGGACATTGTAGGATTAGGCTATAAAATTGTGGAGCAATTGATCCAAGAAGACTTGGTCAAAGATGTAGCTGATCTTTACACGCTCAAAAAAGAGGACTTATTAAAGTTAGAAGGATTTGCCCACAAAAAAGTGGAAAATCTTCTGACCGCCATTGAAAGCTCTAAAGGTCAGACATTAGATAGGTTGATCACAGCTTTGGGAATTCGAGGAGTTGGTGAGGTCGCCGCTCGAGATTTGGCAGAAGAATATCTGGATCTGGATGCGCTAGCCAAAGCGACCCAAGAAGATATTCAAAATCTTCAAGGATTCGGTCCAAATATCGCTCAATCAATTGTTGATTGGTTTGCTCGTCCCACCAATCAGAACTTAATAAAAAAGCTTAAAGTAGCTGGAGTTTGGCCTATAAATCAACCTGAAACAAATGAGTTAGACCAGAACCAATTACAGGGGTTAACATTTGTTATTACCGGCACTTTGCCCACCCTTTCTCGAGAGGATGCATCTGGGTTAATTCTTCTCCATGGCGGGAAAATTAGTAGCAGTGTTAGCAAAAACACGAGTTTTCTGCTTTTAGGGGCAGATCCTGGATCCAAGTATCAAAAGGCTCAACAATTGGGAATACCAATAATTTCAGAAGAAGAATTACTAAAGAAAATAAATGCTTAAGACACCATCAATAGTATTTTTAAAACCAGGTAGAGAAAAGTCGGTGATTCAAAGGCACCCGTGGATTTTTTCGGGTGCCATCGACCGCATTGATGGTAATCCAGAACTTGGTCAAACGGTAAGAGTACTTGACTCAAAAGGCGAATTTCTTGGATGGGCAGCGTTCAGCCCGAACTCACAAATCAGGCTTCGTTTTTGGTCTTTTGCTAACAATGACATTATCAATGATTCCTTCTTTACCGAGAAGATCACAAAAGCAACATCGTTAAGAAAAGATCTTATAGAAAATCCAGTGACAACAAATGCATACCGCCTGATACATGCTGAATCGGATAACCTACCTGGTTTGATTGTGGACATATATGACACATTTCTGGTGATCCAAATCTTGGCTGCTGGTATTGAGTATCATCGAGAAATCATCATCGCCATCTTAAAGGATCAATTTGAACCAGAGGGGATATTTGAGCGTTCAGACGTTTCAGTAAGGAATCTGGAAGGTCTTGAGCCTAGAATTGGTTGTTTGGCTGGAAGAGAGCCTCCAAAATCCATCCAGATCATTGAAAATGGCTATAATTTCAACGTAGATATCCAACAGGGGCAAAAGACTGGATTTTATCTTGATCAGCGTGAAAATCGAAAAATAGTATCGCATTGGGTTCTTGGTCATAAGGTACTAAATTGCTTTTCTTATTCAGGTGGATTTACTGTTTTTTCCCTCAAAGGTGGTGCAAGTTCAGTTATGTCTGTGGATTCCTCTAGTGAAGCGATTGAGTTGGCAAAGGACAATATCAAACTTAACCAACTTGATTTAGATAAGTGCGAATGGAAGGTGGATGATGTATTCATGACTTTGCGATGTTTACGTGATCGCGCACAGAAATTTGACACGATTATCCTCGATCCTCCTAAGTTTGCTCCAACAGCCTCCCTGGCACATAAAGCTGCCCGAGCTTATAAAGATATCAACCTATTAGCGTTTAAGTTACTCAATCCTGGAGGAAGTCTTTTCACATTTTCCTGCTCTGGGGGAATTAATAGTACTTTTTTCCAAAAGATCGTTGCACAAGCAGCACAGGACGCAGGTGTGGATGCAAAAGTAATTACATATTTGCACCAGGGTCCGGATCATCCCGTATCGCTGAACTTTCCCGAAGGGGAATATCTTAAAGGAATCCACTGCATAATTTAAGGATTTCCTCTCTTTAATAAAGAAAAAGCATCTCTTGTAAGAAATGCTTTATCAAGTGGAGATGGCGGGAATTGAACCCGCGTCCGAAAGATTAAGCCCTCGGATGTCTACGAGCGTATTCGATTGGTTTTTCTCGCCTGTGACTGACCAATCAACAAAGCAGACCACAAGCCAGCCGTTTGGGGGTTTAGCCCTCTTTCATACACCTCACGGCAGAGTGTACGGCATTCCGACTTTTATGACACCTTGACTGCGCCCGGCCGGACAAACGGACTCAGGAGGCGTGGCCTCTTCAATGGAGACCAGCTGACCCTCAACTCACTTATGCAGGAGTGGAAGTGCAGCGTAGTTTGTGCTTTTGGCACTTGTTTTTCGTACTGATTTTACGAGGTCGGTACCTCTCGGCTCGCAATCCGGAACCAG
>CAZJLN010000272.1:0-2946 GCA_964546745.1 uncultured Anaerolineaceae bacterium | reverse complement strand
CACGAAGAGCACGAAGAGAAACATTGAATCGTAGGGGCAACCCCCTGTGGTTGCCCCCACACTCAGATTTCTCAGTCGCATACGCGCCTTCGAAATGACAGTGCAGAGTTTGTCATCCTGCGACTTGATCGCAGGATCTAATACAACAATAGTGGATTCTGTGGTCAAGCCACAGAATGACTGTGCAGCAGGCTACCGTATTTTACCATGGTCTGTCGACTGTGGACCGTCGACCATCATCCCTAATTTAATTTTGGTTATTTAAGGGTAATATGATATAATTCGCAAACTTGGAAAAACAGCGCGGCATCAGAAGCCGGGGGTGGAAAAGTTGTCATGAAACGCTGCGGTGCAAGAAAAGTATTAGTTTCTTCGCTTGCCTTGTTGATTTTCCTGAGCATGCAGGCAGCGGTATGTTCTGCCGCCCCGGGCGGCAAGCAGTGCAATGTGGTCCTCATCACCATCGACACCCTGAGGGCTGATCATCTTTCCTGCTATGGCTATGCGCGCAAAACCACCCCCGTCATCGATGCCATCGCCGAGGGCGGGATTGTATGCAACACCGTGTTTGCCCCGTCCTCATGGACCGCCCCCTCCATGGCGTCGCTCTTTACCTCGGTCTATCCCATCAATCATGGTGTTGTCCACGGCATCGGTTATACCAAGGATAACATGCTCAATGTGCAGGAGGTTTTTTCTCCGGATCTTACCACCCTGGCAGAGGTGTTTCAGGCGCAGGGCTATGTCACCTTCGGCGTTTCGTCGAATCCGCACCTGAGTGAAAAATTTCATTTTGACCGGGGCTTTGATTACTTTACCTGCCTTGAATTCCAGGATGCGAACTCGGTAAACAAAGCGGTGTACGCCTGGGAAGAGAAGATTAAACAGGCTGAAACGTATTTCCTCTGGGTCCACTATATTGACCCCCACTATCCCTATACGGCGCAAAAGCCCTGGATTGCTTCCTATGCTACTGAGGCTGAGACCAGGTATCTGTTGAACATGCCGCCCCAATCGTGGTGGGGTCTTAAAACCCTGGTAAAGGATGTTCAAAATGATCCGAACCTCCTCAAGCATCTCATTGCCCTTTATGACAGCGAGATCAATTATGTTGATGCCCATGTCGGCGAGCTCATGGAGCGCTTCAACCTGTACCGGAACACGCTGGTCTTTATTACCTCGGACCACGGGGAGGAATTTCTGGAGCATGGTGAAACCGGTCACGGCAATAATCTCTATCAACCTTCACTCCACGTTCCGCTTGTGGTGAAGCTTCCCGACAAGTCAAAGCAAACCGTCGTACAACAGCCCATAAGCCTTATCGACGTGATGCCCGCTCTGTTAGAACTGTCCGGCCTTGCCGTTCCGGCAACGGCCCTGGGCACATCATTCCGTCCGAGGAGCAGCCTGTTTTCCTGGCTTAAGAATACGTTTACCGGAGCCGATGTGAATTATAGCTATGCGGAATTGGATACCAGGACACGTCTGAAGGCCATTGTTGCGCCTCCCTGGAAGTATATCTATGACGGCAGTGACAAAAGCGGGCAGCTCTATAATCTCATGTCCGATCCGCTGGAGCTCCATGACCGTGCGGGAGAGATGCCGGAGGAGCATCGCAGATTACATGATCGATTGCTGCACTGGATGGATACGGCCAAGCGATATCCCGCCGGCATCAATGCGGTGGAGCTGTCTCCTGAGGAGAAGGAAATGCTCAAAGGCCTGGGCTACCTGCAGTAACATGAAGCTAAATCGAGCCAAAGATATTTGAAATTTCGGTAGGAGCGCCTTCAGGCGCGATGCATTCGCTGCTTAAAGCCGCTCCTACCAATTGTAAAGATATATTTCTGAGAGAAGAATCGGGCGGCGGCTGGTAAACCAACCCAAGGCCGGCAAGCTCTCAGATTTGAGCCCGTTATCCAATGCTTTTGTTGATACATATGTGCACATGCAAAGAAACGTCAAGGAAACTGATGATACCGGCAGTAGTGCTGCTGATGCTGTTCTTCATGCCGGATCTCCTCATGGCTGACTGCGCAAGTGACATCACCCGGGATGGGAAAGTCGATGGGCTGGACTTTGCCATTCTGGGCGCCGAGATGGGCAGAAAGGATTGCCGCAGCAAACCCTGCAGGAGCGATATTAATCATGACGGAGTGGTTGACGCTCAGGATAAAAAAATCCTGCAATCGGATGTAGGGCGAAAGGATTGTCCGGCGGACGCAATCGGGTCGACGGAAAATGGAAGCAAGTCTCAAAGCGTCGCATCCGACGAAGAAGCTCCACGATCAAAGCCGCCGGACGAGCTCAATGAAAAACTGCGGGAAGAAGTGCCGCTTGAAGTACAAGAAGAGGGAAAAGAAGAAACTGCAATCGTCGAGGATTCAGGAAGTAAATCTTTCAAAGAAGAAAAGGCGAAGCAAGAACCGAAGCGCATCAGGTTCATCGATCATGGCGACGGGACGGTCACAGATGTGGGAACCGGTCTTATGTGGACGAAAGATGCCGATCTTCCGGCGGAAGCGCTGTACTTTTATGACGCGCTCTCATACATAGAGGAAATGAACAAGGGGAATCTCAGCAATTGTGGCTATACGGACTGGCGGTTGCCTACTTTGGAAGAGCTGCGCAGCCTCAAGGATTATACCGATTATACCGGGGATAAGAAATACTTTCCGGCTGAGGGACATCCTTTTGAGAATGTGCAATGGATGAATTTTGATACGTATTATCAATGGCCCACCTATTTTTGGGCTACCCGGCTTTCCTGGATGGTTTCCACCTACTGCAGGCTTGTGGGAAGCAATACTGCCACCTGTGTCGGCTATCTGTGGCCGGTGCGGGGTGGAAAGGGGAAGTGATGTATAAGCAAACCACGAAGAAAGAAGAATGATGCATGATGCACGATACAGGATGCAGGCTAGAACGGTCCACAGTTGTCAGTCC
>CAZJLN010000271.1:848-2965 GCA_964546745.1 uncultured Anaerolineaceae bacterium | reverse complement strand
ATGCTAAAAAAATGATACCTGGTACGTTGATAAAAAAGTCAGATAGTCGAATCATCGGATGGGCGTAATGTAAAAAAAGACAGGGAAGGAATGACAGGAAATAGGCAAAACAGAGAGTGGTTTTTCCCGTTGGATCAGCCTAGACAAGTAAGCATTAAATACAGGCTGAGGATAAAGAGGTTGTCCCAAAAGCAAAGGGGCAGCCTCGTTTTTGTAAATTAAAGCCCGTTCTAACGTGGACGAGTGGTTAGCCAGGGGCTGAAGGTAACCCCATTACTGACCTGGTCTCCTAACCCGGTAGGGTTATATGTGGGATTAAAAGGTCCGCTGGCATCTTCCCACCAGTTGTCTGTGGCAGTCACAGTGAGCCCGGTTGAGTTATACAACCCATAGGAAGTATTGCCTTCAAAAATGCAGTTGCTAACCACTGGCGCGTAATTACCTGAGAAGTGGATTCCATCGTTGTTTTCCAGGAAATCGCTGTCGATGATCGAAGCTGCTGCCTGTGTGCCTTGCAGCTCAAGACCCGTTGTATTGTTACGAATCGTTGTTCGCATCATGGTTAAATGATATGTGCCTGTAACGCCGACATGAATTCCGGTAAGGTTGTTGTATCCTATCATTGAATCCTCGATGGTTAATGATGTAGAACCCACATTCTCACTTGCATAAATTCCATGTCCAGCGCTATCGCGCAAAACAGTATGGCTAATTATGCTAGGTGCTGAACTCCGCAAATACAGCGTAATGTTGTTTCCGTAACAATTCACCCCGCACCAATACCAGCCGCCATAACGAATATTTGCATAATTGAATGTAATTGAAGCTGATGATCCCACTTCAATGCTGTTCCAATCACCCTTATTGGGGACAGTGCTGCTGCCATCGTTGTTGGTATCCCCTCCTACAGAGTCATCTTTAATAGAAGTAAACTCGATGGAGGATGTATCTGTTCCAAGGGCAGATAAGCTGCCATTGACTGTAAGGGTTTCAGCATAGTCAAATTTGATGATAACATCTGGAGAGAGGGTGAGTGTTGTACCAGGTGCAATGGTCAACCCACCCTTGATCACGTAGGGGAAGCCTGGATTGGACGAGAGTGTGGCATTGTTACCAATTGTGCCTGAAAGTTGAATGCCGTTGATAAAGTTGCCTGTCCCGGAATTATTTGGTGTGTTAAAGGGGGCTCCATTATTGAAATTAAGGTAAACGGCTACTGCACCATTCCCTACAAAGGTGTTGTTGCCAATGAACATATTTGAGGATGCAATTCCTTCTGCGCGGATGCCATTTTGATCGCTGTACTCCATGGTTGATTGTGTCACAGAGAATGTTGTGGTGCTGGAGGGGTCCACCCGAATACCATGATTTGCATTCTGAGAGATCGTCACAAGGTTGAGCGATAAGCTGCCGCCATCCAGCACATGTAAGGGGGATTGTTCCCCATAGCAGTTCACCCCACAATAGTACCAGCCACCAAAGCGCAGGTTGGCGAATGAAATATCAACACTTCCTCCTGAAGCAATGATGATGCTGTTCCAGTCACCTTTGGCTGGAGCCGTGATATTTCCATCATTATTGGTATCCCCTCCCACAGAGTCGTCTTTAATGGAAGTAAAGGTGATTTCAGAGCCTCCGGATCCAGCTGCTTGGAGGTTACCGCTGACTGTAATTGCTTCATTTACAGCGAACTTAACCACCACGCTGGGGGCAAGAGAGAGTGAATGCCCAGCGGTTACTGATAGCCCACCCTGAATTACATAAGGGAGACTTACGTTCAGGGCTAATGTTGTATCTCCGGGTGATCCATAAATTCGAATGCCATTGATTGTGTTGCCTGAGCCAGTGTTACCTTCCAGGCTGCCAATGGTTCCCCCATTGAATTGTAGATGCACTGCTGAGGCTCCATTCACGGTAAAGGTATTGTTTGTGATGTTGATCGCATTTCCGGCTATTCCAGTGGCAATAATGCCATCCTGATCACTGGTTTCAATACTTGAATTCGTCACCGACAGCTGTGTAGTGGAAGAAGGCTCGACCCTGATTCCATAAAATGCGTTTTGAGATAGGGCCACATGATCCGAGGTTAAGTTTCCACCGTCCAGCACATGCAAGGG
>CAZJLN010000271.1:0-838 GCA_964546745.1 uncultured Anaerolineaceae bacterium | reverse complement strand
CCGCAATAATACCAGCCACCAAAGCGTATATTGGCATAGGATAGATCAACACTTCCCCCTGAAGGAATGATGATGCTATTCCAGTCGCCTTTGGCTGGGGCGGTTGCATCCCCATTGTTATTTGTATCTCCACCTACTGAGTCATCACTCATCGATGTGAATGTAATTCTAGAGCCATCACCTCCAGCTGCCATGAGTTCGCCATAGGCTGTTATCGATTCATGTGAAGCGAACTTTACCACGACATCTGGACTGATCGAAAGGGAGTGACCAGCAGCTACAGCCAACCCACCTTGAATTACATAGGGGAAATCTGGATTTGGAGAGAGCGTTGTATCAACCCCAATTGTTCCAGACAGTTGAATCCCATTAATCAGGTTCCCGGTGCCGTTGTTGTTTGAAATTTCACCAACAGCGCCATTATTGAAATTAAGATAAACAGCCGATGAAGCATTTCCAGTAAATGTATTGTTCGTGATCACTAAATTTGAAGATGCAATCCCTTCTGCCCTGATGCCGTTTTGATCACTATACTCAATATTCGAATTGGTAACAGTCAATTGCGAAGTAGAGGAGGGGTCCACTCGCACGCCATAGTTTGCACTCTGCGATAAGGTCACATGATCTAGATCCAGACTACCACCATTCTGCACATGTAATGGGGTCTGCTCCCCATAACAGTTGACCCCACACCAGTACCAGCCGCCATAACGAATACTGGCATAGGAACCCTCAACACTTCCCCCTGAAGGTATGATGATACTATTCCAGTCCCCTTTGGCTGGGGTGGTTGCATCGCCATCATTGTTGGTATCCCCGCCAATTGAATCATCTTTAA
>CAZJLN010000270.1:0-2966 GCA_964546745.1 uncultured Anaerolineaceae bacterium | reverse complement strand
CCCTGAAACTCCTTGGAGTGTACCACTCGCACCCCCATCATCCCTGCCACCCTTCCGCCCTTGATATAAGCCGGGCATTCTACCCGGACACCGCCTTCTTCATCATTTCCCTGTTGAATTTATATAATCCCCAAACAAAGGCCTTTACCATCAGGGAGGGAAAGGTGGCGGAGGAGGAAATAGTCGTGCGCTGACGATCAGCTGGGATGTTCGTTAGATCTTGCCCTGTGCGGAGAAACAAGATTCTTCGGCTTGCGCCGCAGAATGACAAGGCGGCGAGGTACGTTGGCAGGATCGGTGAGTTTGTCATCCCCAGCGAAACGGAGGATCTGCTTTATTCAGGCAGCTTCTGTTATTTTGAATCGTCGCTGTGAAGCCGCGAACAGCAGCCAGCCGATCAGATAAATTGCCGCACCAATCACCAGGGCCGCGCGAAATCCGAGCACGGAGCTGATTAAAATACAGACCGTGGATCCCAAAACCGTCGCGCACGCGTTGATTCCCCAGGCCCAGGGATTCAGCTCCCTTCTGAAAGCATCCACATACCGCAGTCCCGCCGGAAAGGGCATCCCCATCAGGAGACCGAGCGGCGCAATGAGTAACACCGCGGCAACTCCTCTCATAAGCAATGGCAGGCCCATAAGATTGGCAATAATACGGTCAAGAAAGAATGCGTGCAGTATTGTGATGAGGATCAGCAGGGGAATGACAAAGGCCAGCAGCCGGAATGGCTTGTGTGACAGATTCCGCGACAAAAAACTGCCGATGCCTGAAGATAAAAGGATGGTAAAGAGGGTAACCGCCATTGAATAGGCAGGGCCGCCTAGAAAAATCATGAACTTTTGCAACAGGGTAATCTCAATAATAATGAACCCCGCGCCGAGCGCGGCGAAGTAAATGACGATGCCCGTACGCCCCCCCCGCTTTGATACCGCTGTCTTCCTTTTATAAAGAGGGTAAAGAATAAACAGGGCACTGAGAACCGTAACCTGCAGCAAACTCACCAGCAGGAAAAGCTGCGCCAGCATCCCCTTGGTGCCCTTCCACACCAGCAAATCCCGCCATTTAGTAAAATTAAAAAAGAACGGCATGTCGTCGGTGGCAGGCCTGATATTCAATTGATGCTGTGAGATAAACGTTTCACGTTCAAGCGGGGTTGCTCGAATGAGAGTCTCCAGCTCACCTGTGCGGGGCGTGAAAGGATCGTATATTACATCATATCCCAACGATTCCGACCAGTCCGTCACTCTCCTGACCTCGTCCCGCGTAAACGGGGAACGCTTCACCAAGTTTTGCGCCCAGTTCAAGACCCAAAATGGTCTTTCCCGTTCAGAAATAATCATGAGATGTGCAAACGAATCCTTTACGTTCATCCGCTCAAGCGCTTCTAGAGCCGTTGCTGCCAGTTTGAGCGTTTCTGTGGGCGGGATAAGGTGAGGACGTGAAAAATTCAGAACGCCATCTTCCTTCAGATGTTTCAAATACTGATCAAAGGCTTCCGCAGTATAGATAAAATTTTCAGTCAACGCGTAGGCACCAGTGGCAAGTGCTGACCAGGTATCCACTCCGCTCAGCTGAATGACATCAAAGGTGCGTTGGTCACGTCCCATGAAATGCCTTCCCTCCGAGACCACAAGTTCCACGTCCTCGCGCTGGAATACTCCTCCCGCAAAGTCCTTGTAGGTTTCGCTTACCAATTCAACGGTTTGGGGGTTTACATCAACCCCTACCACATGGCGTGCCCCGTGATGCAAGGCAATCAGGATGTCAATCCCCCCCCCGCACCCGATTACCAGTGCATCGGCTTCAGATTTCAACTGGTATGGAGCGCCTTGCATATAGTACCCCAGGGAGGGAGTTTCCCGCGGTGTCGGAGTCGGCTGAATAATCCCGGTCAGGTTCGATCCATCCTGGTAAATAAATCGCACCGTCTGCGGTTTTCCTCCCTTTTCCTTGTACTTGTCGGACAGGCACCCACCGAATCCAAAATAGCCCTCAATCGGACGGGTAACATCGAGCCGGGTGATTACATGCCATTTGATGCGCTCCACCATATGCTCCATGCGAAACATCTGCTTGTCTGATGGAACATACAGTGGCAGGCATTCCGTACCGGCAATCACTGCGGCCAGCGCCAGCGTCACCAGCGCACCACCCAGGTAGAGCCGGCGTTTCGTGCTGGAAAGCGCTGCGACAAACATGGTAATGGCAGCAATGACAAAGCAGGCAGCAATGCCGCCGCCATAATTTATGAGTACCAGCGCCAGCAGGCAGCCGGTTGCCGCACCCACAAGATCGGCAAAGTAGAGACGGTTGATTGAACTGCCGGCCCTACTGATGATATAACCGATACAGGTTCCGCCAAAAAAGAAAGGAACCGCAGTGAGCACCACGATCAGGAGAAGCGAAAGCAGGTTGCTGTAATCCCCGTAAAATATAATATCCATGGGATAGAAATGGATGCGCGGAATGATCACTACCGCCGCAATGATGGCGAGGCCGAGCAGCCAGGCATTGCGAGCAAGAAATTCATCACTGCTTATGCCGGTATCACTTTCCCGAAGGGTTAAGTAACTTCCCGCAGCGCCAAAGCCCAACATTGCGATGCTGATAACCAGATAGGTAAAGTGATGAAAGGAGATAAAGGAAAAGATGCGGGTCAGGGCCACCTCGAGGACAAGCACGGACATCGCCAGAAGGAAGACTTGAAGAGCACGCAGCGAAGAATATGTTGGCATGAACACCCCCCTTTTGTTAAAAAAAACGGCAGATTAAACAGCGTCGGCAGGCCCGTGTACCGTAATGGCGATACAATGATTATCACTGGTTTTTGATTGTATTTACTTTCATCACCTCCGCCTTGAACCGTTGGGCAATAACGCGCGGCAGCAGGGGTACGTGAGGCACGTCAGCGCTGGACGCGTCGGTCTCAGCAATGATCACCTGGCATTCCTCCCGGTGCCGGT
>CAZJLN010000269.1:0-2970 GCA_964546745.1 uncultured Anaerolineaceae bacterium | reverse complement strand
GGGTGGATCTGCTTGTTTATGATGGGAAAGGTGAAAAATGGGTGGTGCAGTGTAAACGATACAAGGGAACAGTAGGGGAGCCGGTGGTACGCGACCTAGTCGGGGCAATGCTGCATGAACGCGCTACTCGGGCAATCTTGATAACTACAGGCAAGGTCAGTCTCAAAGCGTTGGAATGGGCTGAAGATAAACCCCTAGTAATCATAGATCAAGCTAAGATCCTTCCACTGCTGGAGGGGATATTTGAAATTTAAATGCAAAAAGCAGCTTTGAAAAAAAAGCTGCTTTTTTCTAGATGATTAATTTTTGTTAGAGTGCAATGACTTCCTGCGCCTGGGGACCTTTGTCGCCCTGAGCAACAGAAAATTCTACACGTTGACCTTCAGCGAGGGTTTTGTAACCGTCGCCAATAATTGCACTAAAATGGACAAAAACGTCTTTACCGTTTTCACGTTCAATGAAGCCGTAGCCTTTTTCGCCATTGAACCACTTTACAGTGCCTTGTTCTTTCTCGGACATGATTTGAAACTCCTTTCATAAAATATGTGGTGCTTTGTATTTCAGGGTTCCAAACCAAGGTAAAACATTGTATTGAGAACTACTGTACACAAGCGAGTGATATTATATCACAATGTCAAGGTTTTCTATGATAATATAAATTATTAATTTGGAGCAATATTTCATCCTTAATTATTGATTGATGGAAATTAAAATATTTTTGAAGAAATATCTATCTTTTCTGGTCTGGCCAGAAAGTCCCTTAGAGCGGTTTTTACGAAGCTTGTATCACAGACTGCTTGCCACCAAGCTGATGGTCAGTTGGCAGGTAAGAAAAGCTAGAAAATCTATTGAGAAATGGAAAATATTTCAGGAAAGTCAAAATCCTCCAGATATAGATAACTTTGATAATGATCCCTTCATTAGCTTTATTGTCCCTTCTGATTCTTTTGACTTACAAGCAATAAAACATACCCTGGATTCTTTACAAAATCAGCGTATCCAACGCTGGGAAGTGGTCATCGTTTCTTCTGATGAAATCAACTCTCAATCCTGGGATGCAATTCAGGAAGAAAATAAGGGCTATAGGATTTCCCTTGTAACGGCACAGTCGTTGAAGCCTGCCATTGAGCTCTCCAAAGGGCGTTTTTTTGTCTGCTTATTTCCGGGGGAGAGCCTTTCAACCAACTTTATGAATTATATATCCCAAGCTTATGGCGAATTTCCCAATGCAATTGTGTACTATACGGATGCTGAGATTATCCAGAGATCTTCTAAAGTTACCCGACCATTATTTAAACCTGCCGGGTTCTCACCCGAACTTCTCCTTTCAGTCAATTACATTTCAAGTGCATGTATCCAAAAAAAAGCTGTCTTACCACTTATGGAGCATCTTAACACAGAGTTGGATTTTACACACCAAGAACGCGAGCTGATTTTTCTCCTTGCTGAAAGAGAGACAAATTTCCATCATATCCCCCGAATGCTGGTACAAAAAATTGAGCCTCAATGCGATGATCATACTCAAACGCTAAATGTTATCTCAAGATACATAGCGAGATATGGGATTCATGATGCGGCTTTGGACGTGCAAACCACAGGCAGGGTGATTCTAAACTCAATACAGCCCTTAGTTTCCCTCATCATTCTTTCTAAGAATAATCACCTCATTTTGAAAGCTCTGATAGACTCATTATTTGAAAAAACAGATTATCCAGACTTTGAGATCTTGATTGTGGATAATGCTAGCACGGATAGAGATACTCTTGCCTATTATGCGGAACTCAGTGATCGACCGAAGATTCGCATTATACCTTTCAACGAACCCTTCAATTATTCAAAAGCAGAAAACCTTGGTGCAGCAAATGCCAATGGTGAAATTCTTATGTTTATGAATGACGATATGCAAGTTCTTCAGCCTTATTGGCTGTCAGACCTTGTTCAATGGGCTTTGATTCCTCAAATCGGCATTGTCAGTGCAAAATTGCTCTTTCCTAAAGGTACCATTCAACATGCTGGTGTAGTGATTGGAATGCAGGGTTTTATGGGTCATCTTTACCTGAATGCTCCAGATCATTATTACGGCTTACTGGGATCTGTGGACTGGTATCGCAATGTCAGTGCTGTGACAGGTGCATGCCAAATGATACGGAAAGATCTATATGAAGAGTTAGGTGGGCATGACGAAAATTACGAACTCATTTTTAGCGATATTGATATTTGCCTGAGAGTCATTGAAAAGGGCTATCGGGTGTTATTAAATCCCTATGTCACTATCTTGCATCATCAGGGTTATTCACGTGGTTACCGTTCACCCATACATGACATCGCACGGGCTTATGAAAAATTAGGAACCAGGCTATTGAGGAACGATCCATATTATTCACCCAATTTAACATACACCCCCATTCCAGAGTGTAATTCCAATCCACTCAGCGATGTGGACCGACTAGACCGCATCAATTTTCGGAGACAGGAAATCATGGCTGCGGTTCAAAAGGAACAAATGCAGGGAAAAAGGAATTAATAGAATGAAAATTAACATACAATTTGCACAGGAAAAGATTCCTTATGCAATTTAACAATATTGCGATTGTTCATGATGCCTTATGCGTAGCAGGTGGGGCTGAAAGGCTTACTGCCATATTAAGTCAAATTTTTCCTCAAGCTGATCTGTTTACTTCAGTTTATATTCCTGAAGTAACTTTTGCTTATTTTAAGACCAAGGAAATTCGGACCCTGCCTCTGGCAAAATTTGTACATACCGAACGGAAATTTAAACGTCTTTACCCTGTCTGGCTAATGGGTTTCAGAAACTTGGACCTATATGGTTATGACTTGATCCTCTCTTCATCTACTTATCTAGCAAAATTTATTAAGGCGCCTAAAGAGTCCACACACGTTTGTTATCTTCACAGTCCTCTGAGATTTTTATGGAAGCGTGAATCTTACACGTCTTCTAGCTTACCTTTT
>CAZJLN010000268.1:0-2992 GCA_964546745.1 uncultured Anaerolineaceae bacterium | reverse complement strand
AGTATGATATTAAGTGAGGAAATAATTGTTTGTTATTAATCCTTGCAAGCTTATTCCGTTATTGGTATTCACATCATTCATAAAGCAATAAGGCTGAAAGGAGGTCACCCTGCATTAGCCAAAAAGATCATCTATTTCCTATCGATCGATCAAATTTTATATTGCATGAATTTAAAAGAGAGGTTAACTAAAATGAGGAAAGCTAAATATTGGATTATCTTTGTTGTTTTTCTGCTCTCGCAAGTTTTGACAGGAGCAGCCCTGGCAGAAACTCCCGCCCAGGAAAAAATTCCCGAAGAAGATATTGAACAAGTTGAAGAGGTCGCCATTGATGCCGCAGGGACGGATGTCGTAGCTTATGGCTATGCGTTCAGTCATACCAGCGGCGCCTTCACCCCCATCACCGGCGGCTTGGTGCACGGCACCGCTTCGAATGATGACACGAATTTTCCAGCCATCGATATTGGATTTACCTTCAAATTCGACGGCGTGGACTACACCCAGGTCAGCCTTCAGAGCAATGGTTGGATTGCTATGGGAGCGACAATCACTAGCTCATACACGCCGCTCAGCACTGGATCGACCAATAATGTGATCGCAGCTTTAGCTCGTGATCTGCAGGGCAACACAACCACCTCTGAGCTGATGTCCCTGATGGAGGGCACTGAGCCCAACCGTGTTTTTACGATCCAGTGGCTACATTACAAGCGTTACGGGTCCACTGGCACGGGTGATGATTTAAATTTCCAAATCAAACTTTATGAAACCACCAATAAGGTCGAAATAGTTTATGGGACTGTGTTGGTTGTGTCTGATACCACCGTACAGGTTGGTCTGCGCGGGGCTGGCAACACTGATTTCAATAACCGCACAACAATAACAGATTGGCTGGCATCCACTGCTGGTATGACCAACACGGATACCATGATCCTCACAGCTGCAATCTTCCCGTCCTCTGGTCTTACCTACAATTGGGATGTACAACTTTACCTTGGCTTTGGACCAAGCCAGTCTCTGGGGGTTTGCCGTGGTAATGATGCCATTTATAATCTGACAGCCATTAATGGGACAGGCGCGGGCGAGACTGTCGACATCGCCGCCAGTGGCAACACCTGGACCACTACTCTGGATCCCACTCAACTTATTCTGCAGCAGGATGAATCTGCTGGCGTACAAGCCACAGTACACGTACCCTGGAGTGCGGCAACTGGAGCAATTGACACAGCCACGGTTACTGCCACCGGTCAGATCAGTGGTTTAACTGGCTCTGCGACCCTGACCACCACCTCGGCAATCGTGGGAGGATATGCAGATTATACCCCGGTTCTAGCTGGCAGAGAGACTCGTGACCACAGCGTTGTCTACAAAGACGGCAAGCTCTATAAAATTGGCGGCTACAACGGTGCAGCAGTTGCTTTTTTGGATATTTATGATATCGCGACTGATAGCTGGAGCACTGGGGCAGACATGCCGGGAGGTCGCTATTGGATAGACTGCGAAGCCATTGGGGATGGCATCTACTGTGCTGGTGGATATCTCTCATCCGCACAATCCACTCTCTACCGCTATGATATCCCCAGTAACAGTTGGACGACATTGGCTGCTCTTCCAGCTGCCCGCTACAGTTATGAATCTGTGGCTTACAACGGCAAATATTATGTCATCGGCGGTTACGCTGGTGGCTATGTCAATACCATGCTTGTATATGATCCAGCCACCGATACATGGGACAGTACTCTGGCACCCATGGCAACGGCACGTCGTTACTTCTCTGCAGGCTTAATTGGCGCAAAGATCTATGTAGCCGGCGGTTTCAATCCTTCCTACCTGAGTTCGGTGGAAGTTTATGATATTGTCACCAATTCCTGGGTCCCTGCAGCTTCAATGCCTATCACCTGGTTGCGGGGTGGTGATGCCGTCTTGATGGATCGCTATCTGGTCATCATTGGTGGGGCACAAAGCAGTACTGCAGCTGCTTCTAATTATGCTTGGATCTACGACTCCTTGACAGATCAATGGGGGCAGCTGCCTGTCTTCTCACACATGGTGTACGGTACAGATGCTGAGGGGGATGGGACAAATGTCTTTGTTGTTTCCGGCCGATTGTATGATGGATCTGCATTTAGCTACAGCCAATACAATACCAAGTTGGTGCCATGTGATACTGTCTGTACCCCGGTCACTAGCCCTGATTTCACCTTTGATCCAACAGAAATCTGGATGGATAATCCAGTTACTTTTACAGGCATGGTTGGTGGTGGATCACCTGCAATCCAATATAATTGGGACTTTGGTGATATGACTTCAGGTTCTGGGCAGGTGGTGGAACATACTTTTACCACTACTGGTAATTACCCGGTTACCCTGACTGTGACCAACTGTGATGGTTTATCTTCTGCCAGTATCTCCCATACCGTGACTGCCATCCGACCTCCCACAATCAGCATAGACCCGACCAGCCTGCATGCCACCCAGCATCCTGACGTAACCACCACCCAAACCTTCGAGATCTGTAACATTGGTGATGCGACCTTAGACTGGGAGCTCAAAGAAGTGGAAGCAGCGCCCCCACTAGCTCAAGCACCGGTACCTGAAGCACGGAAGACCTACGAGATCATGCGCAAAGCAGATGGCACAGTGGACTGCGCTGCCTATGAGAATTACTCCGGCTTTGAACCGGCGGAAGTGGCGGCTGCTTGCCCGGTCAGCGTTCCTATCAAGAAAGCATCCGGCATTCAAGCACCAACCGATATTGGTTATGCCCAAGATATTGGCTATATCTCAGATAATTTTGTGTCCTTTGCATTAAACAATTTCCCAGGGCAAACTGTGATCGGAACCAACACTGACGCTTACTACGGCATGGATTTTGATGTAAATGGTGAAGTGTTGTGGGCGTTAAATGATACAACCGGCCAGCTGGGTACGATCGATCTAACAACAGGCGCATTCACTCCTGTCGTTGCTTGCCCGCCTCCTGTTGATAACTGGA
>CAZJLN010000267.1:0-3000 GCA_964546745.1 uncultured Anaerolineaceae bacterium | reverse complement strand
TTTTTCTTGAATCTCATTCAAAACGCCTAACAACCTTGACTACCTGGCTGGAAAGCGCTTTTCAACCCATATTTCCCCCACCAACATGGCAACCGCCAGCAATCCACCCAACCCAGCGCCCCACATGATCAAAATAAAGTGCGAAATCCACATGATCAAAAAGAAGAAGAATAGAGCAAACACAGAGGTTAGTCCCCATGCAATTAAGTGAAAGATCCATAAGGAACGCCGCTCTTTACCCAGCACGAGAAGAATGGTACTGAGAAAGGGAAACAGCGGGAGCACCCACAATAACCACAAGAAACTCTGGTCCGCAATAATGGTCTTAAAAGATTCCACAAAGGTCGAAATACATGCACAATACCCATCGCCCAACCACACAACAGGAGGTAAGCACGTTTCTTGGGTTGCCGGATGGGTGTCTATCAACCAGCGCCCCATCATCGTCAACAACAGCAATAGTAGTGCTCCAACTCGTATGAAATTTTTAATTTTGGTACCCTGCAATTTATCAGGTTGAGGTGTTACGTTTCGAATCATAGCAATTAATTCCTTACCAATTTATCATACAAGATATGTCTAAAGCTATTTTGCATATTATATCTTCCATGCCCACAAAAAATTTTCTTTTTGATATGCTTCGTTGGGTGGACCCTGAACGTGAATCCACCATCACAAGCCTTTACTTATAGCGTGGTCTTATTCAAATAGCCGCTGTTAACCCCATAATCGCCGAAATTTTCAAATAAAAGCGTCCCATCTGCCTGCAATTGCGAGAAGTCCTGTCTGTTTTTGAAAACACCCTGTTTGATAATCCCAGCGAGTTCGTAATGCTTGCTTTCAATCATCCCTAAAAACAGATTTTTTCCCGAACAAGGCAGCGTGGCAATATCAAAAGTCCAGCGCGGATTGACGCTCTCACAGATACCGACAAGTGTGATCGGAATCAGCATCTCAAAATTGCCATTACGGCTTGTCCCAGACCTTGTTCCCTTCAAAGGATGAAAAATCAGTCCTTGCCAAAATGGGCTACTGGTTCAGCGTATCGAGGAAGTCCTCCTCGAATCGTGCAGCATCAACAGAGACAGCCACATTCAATTGTGGGCATCCGTCTTTCACTTCGGTTTTCCCACTTTCCGTGCTTTCAGTTTCAACCACACAGATTTGGAATTGCTGGAAAGCAGCCAGGCTTTTATCTACCAGAATCGCAGCTGATAACGGATCCCAGAAATAATATGCCCCGGATTGAATTCTATCCAGCATCTGCATCATGACAGCTATAATAAATTTTATCGCGTCAGTGTCCTGGTTTGCCTTCAAGCGCTTATAGAAATCCATCGTGAGGGGTACCTGGTTGGTTGCGTCCAGCCCCACCAGCGTGATGGGAACCCCGGAACCAAACACCACATTGGCTGCTTGTGGGTCAATATAGATATTCCATTCAGCGCTAGTATTCCCTGGAATAAACCCTTCCATATTCCCTGCCACTTGCACTGCGCCGCCCATCACAACGATTTCTGCAATTTGATTCGCCAATCTTGGCTCTGCCTGAAACGCAAGCGCAATATTCGTTAAAGGTCCCAAAGTAAGCAGAGATATTTTTTCGGGAGAGGCAAGGAGGGTTTGGGTCAGTAATTGAACCGCGTCCATACCTTCTGCGGGATTGACCGATGGGGAAAGAGTCTGACCTGCAAGATCATCCACATAATCCCGCCAGTCTTGGGGGAACACATGATTTCCTGTTAGGGGTTCCTCCGGTCCACTCGCCACCGGGATCGGGATATGCTGCGCCAATTTGACCAACCCCAGCGCGTTCCGCACACCCGCCTCACAATGCGCTTCCCCTGTTCCCGTGACCGTAATAGCGCGCACATTGATATCCTCGTGCACCAGAAGATAGAGAATTGCCATCCAATCATCAACAGCCATGTCTGTATCAATAATGACATCATGGCTCGTCCCAACAGGGGGATTATCATCTGGCGTATTTTCAGGTAAAACAACTTGAGTGGGAGATTGTGTGGGCTCCGAAGCGGTTAATTCCCTGGGACGGGTGGTAGAGTTACTGGTGAGTGGCTCTGTGTCAGTGATACTTTGTCTGTTATTGCACGATGAAATCAGTAGAGTTACTAAAAAAGTAGTGACAATAATTCGCTTCATCTTTCATCCAAAGACAAACACAAGTTATATTTTTATTATTTTTCAACCGGTAAATAAAATTGGATTCTCTACCCCATGATTAGTAGAAAAAATCAAAGACTGTGAATAGTATACATCCCTTCTCGATTATCAAATGAGTTCTATTTTATTGAAATAAAAATCTGAAACCAATGTGCAAAAACCAATCATTAAAGACCCTGAATAATTAATCTCGGTAATGAAAGATTTACGTTTCAAACAAAAGGAAGTTGATCTATTGATCATCCAAGGACATGGACAGAGTATAGCGTCCTCCTAGGTTAGGTCAATAATTAGCTATTTGAAAATCATGTTTCGGCAATAAATGGGGGTTGACAAAATCCCTAAAAATATTGCCAGTTATGCGACCTAGCCGCCATTTGCATACTTTATTGTGTTATCAATATTATTAACTATCTGTTGCCATTACTTCTTCAATATCAATATCCAAAAAACCCAACAATTTACCAACCTGCTTAACAAACATCTTTTCGGTAATGTGGAAAGTGCCATCGCGTTTTGCTAGGGTGGTCATATCAACTAACAAACCAATTGCGTCATCAGGACAACTGGCAAATGCTGAGTAATCTATAACAAACCTTTCGCTTTTATCTATTGCCTGCATTAGAAATGCCTTTTCGCTTGCAGTTAACTCTGCGTTACCGATGATAGTATATATAAAATCGCGTTCTTCTGCTTTGATCGTTCCATCAACTTTAATTAAATTTATTAGCGTTTGAACCTTTGGCAAAGCAGAGCTTACATGTAGTTTAGCTGTGCGGTTCATGGTAATGCTTGTTTCAGGGGTAGATTCAGTTTCTA
>CAZJLN010000266.1:0-3038 GCA_964546745.1 uncultured Anaerolineaceae bacterium | reverse complement strand
CCATAGTAACAATCCGGACAGAATTCTTCTCCCACAGTGGTTATTTTTCCACAGACCGCGATGGACTGACCTTTCTTACTGACTGTAATCGACCCAGCATCACTACACGGTTTTGTTGTCGGAGCTTTTGTTTTGGTTGAAGTTGGTTTTTTGGTTGGATTGGGGGTTACTTTTGGTCTTTCAGTTGGTTTATCTGATGGTTGAGCCAAAACTACTTTTGTCAATGTAGAAGGAATTGCAGTCTGTGTTTGTTCTATTGCATGTTCAACAAAAATATTGAAAATGGAACACCCTGCCAAGGGAATAAGAACAAGCACAGATAACATAGACCAAAAACACTTTTTCATTAGAACTCCTCCTTTTTTGTTTACACAAATTAGTTCAACCAGCAGACAGGTCAATAATAACTAGTTCAGGCAATTATCGCCAAATATTAGCTTTTGTCATTTATCACCAATTCCCTAACGGTGCTGCCATGATCTTGTCCATGGCAATCCTGGCAATCTCGATCACATATTCCAAATCAAAATCCTTGTCCCATCCCCAACCTCCAACAATGGATACATAATTGCGATAGGTAGTCTCAACTACATACCATGTGCGATATTCGCCATTATTTTGCATAGTTTTGCGAACATAAATAACGGTTCCATCTCCTAACACTGTGTCTGATTCCACCACTGAATATTCTGGATCGTCAACTCTGGTACCATATTCTGTCAAGGAAAGCTGTGCTCCTTCAGCAGTTTTGTATTGAATAATATTATGAAAAATTTCTTCTGGAGCCCTTATTGTACTATTACCTCGATCGTAATAAACCCACCACCCATCAATTCTCCCTGTTTTTTCCAGATAAATTAGTCCTTCTTCTTTTCCCCAATCCTGGATAACTTCTGCATTATGATGAGGAGAAATCCAGCTTTCGTGAGGCAAATAGTATCGCCCATCTTGGGGTAGATCTTCTTTGGTCAACATAAACTCTTTTGATTCGATTGTGATCACTCTTAAATCCGGTGTGGAAGTCATTGTGGGTGTGGCAGTGGGTATATCTGTGGGGATTTCGGTAGGCGTTTCTGTGGGGGTTTGGGTTGGTGTTGAGGTAGGAATCGGCGTAAAGGTTGAGGTCGGTTCAGGGGTGTGAGTGTTGGTCGCTATAGCAGTTTGAGTTTGTTGCAGAGCTATTTGAATAGCCTGCTCTGAAGGCTTGCAGCTGGCTAAAAGTGTGACTAAAATGATTAATATGATTACTTTGTTTGCGTTGTTCATTATGTTTCCTCCATCAATATTGTTATTCTTTCCCTTCCACGATCCTGATCTCTTCATCCGTCAACCCATAGAGCTGGTAGACGAGCTGATCGATCTGGGCGTCGGTGTTGGCGATATCACGGTTTAGGGACTCCTGTTCGTGGGGGATCTGGGGCGTGCGCTTGTGCAGCTCAAGCATGTGCTCAACTAGAGTGACAATCCTTAGATTTCCTGTCAAATCAGTAGGTATTGGTAAATCAAGAAAATCTTTTATGGTTACTTGAGGAAAATCATCTTTTACTGCGTAAGTTACTTGATTGATAAATAAGTAAGAGATTAGTTTGCTATTAATAATTCCCAATAGCAATCGAATGTCTATTCCTTTTGATAAGATTGAGTATAAATTCTTGTTAGTGATAAATGTTTCTGATGAATAACTAGCCATCAATCTCTGTTGGCGATTTACTAACCTTCGTAATAGTAATCTCTCCTCAGTAAACCATGTAATCTCTTTAGGTCTTTCTTTCATCTTTTCCCCAAATTCGACCCACTTATCCCCACGTTTATTTAATATGTACCTGTATACATCCCCTTCAAAGTAGGGATAATAATTTTTAGTTGTTTGATTGTCCTTAAGTAATTTTTTGTCAAATAACACTCCCCTTTTAATTTGAATATAGTCCCTTAAGGTCAAGAAAATAGAACTTGAAAAGCGGGACAGCAATTTTATTGTATTAGGATTAATGATAAATTTTTTATTTTCTAATTTATCCCACTCTTTTTGTCCTATTTGATTTAATGGAACATTTAGTATTTCTTGGATTTTTTCTTTTTTGGGATAAGAATAAGCTTTCACTTTATGTTCAGAATCCGGGCGTTGATCGGAGCAAATAAAGATCAAAGTGTCAATATAAGCGTCTGAAAAGACATCAAAAGGTAATAGCAAAATTATCTCTATTTGTTTAGATAAAAGGAATTCTCTTAAGTCTTGATATGCAGGCCCACCTGTCCAACTTGTTGGAACAATATAAGAGATCAACCCTTGGAATCGACAAAGTAGAAAACCTTGTTCTATGAAGCATGTATAAACATCTTTTGTCGCTTTGAAAGATGTGAATTTATCAATAAAATGGCTTGTAACCTTTGGCACAAGATCTGCCCCATACGGCGGATTGCCAATCACAGCATCAAAGCCACCTCTCGAAAACACTTCAGGAAATTGCTTCTCCCAATCAAAAGGATTGACGCGCTCCACTTCCTTTTCATCTGGGATCAACTGCCCTGAAAAATAATCCCAGCCAATCAGCGAGTTGCCGCATTTGATGTTGTTACCCAAGTCCGGCAGCCGGCGTTCCAAACCCAGACTGAGTTGTCCGCTTTCCTCTTCCAAAACCTTCAGCAGCAATGAAAGCTTGGTCACCTCAACGGCTTGCTCGTCAATGTCCACTCCGTAGATGTTGTTCACCAAAATGCGCTTCTTTTCAGCAGTGGTCAGGCACCAGCCGTCCTTGGTGATGACCAGGGCAGGATTCTTGCCTTTTGCCCACTTGTCCGGGTCGTTCTTGCCATACCAGTCCTCATGCCAATCGAGCAGGTATTGAAAAGCACCCAGGAGGAACGAACCTGATCCACAGGCAGGGTCCACGATCCTGAGCTGGCTGGCTTCTTCGGGTGTCTTGCCTTCCAGCAGCTTTCCCACGGTATTGGCAACGATGTAATCCACAATATATTTAGGGGTGTAATAGACCCCGCCGGCTTTGCGCACCTCGGGCTTTTCCTCGATCTTTGCCTGG
>CAZJLN010000265.1:0-3040 GCA_964546745.1 uncultured Anaerolineaceae bacterium | reverse complement strand
CTCTGAAGAACTATAACTTCGACGCAATGAACGCAACCTTCAGCATGTTGGCCGCCGAGCAAAAGAAGTATGCCACCGCCTTCACCGGCAGAATGTTCAAGCAGAAACCATCCGATGCCGACGTGGATTGGGTAGTTACGGAATTGACGAAGACTCCGCCATGGATTGCGATAGCGATATACTCCGATTTCGCCATGAGCGACTATGCCAAGACATTGCCGGGTGTGAAGATTCCGCTCATAGTGTTCGCAGCCGACTCGGGCGTCTACCCCAAAGGGATTGCGATGGGCAAGGCCCTTGCCTCCCAGGCGCCACGCGGGAAGTTTGTCCCCGTTGAAGATGGCGGGCACATGCTTTTCTATGAGCAGCCGCAGAAGTTTAATGCCGCTTTGGCGGGATTTGTCAAAGCGTTGAAGTAAGAAACAGTTCTCTTAGAGGCGGAGAATGCCCTAGCACTCTAATTTAAAAAGTGATACAAGAAATCATGGAGGGATAGCAATGCAAAATTTTATACAGGGGAAGACAATTCCATGATAAGGCAAACCGTTCTAATCCACGGCCTGATATCTGTTATTCTTCTCCTACCCGCTGGCTGTAGCTACCTGAGACACTACCCAGTAAAGGCATCCATTGAGAAGTCAGTAATTCGTAATGGCAGCGAGAGGGATTATGGTATGCCACAGGAAAAATTCTTTTATACAGGCAAGGTGAAAATAAATTATCTTGATAATGGTTCTACTTCAGCCGAGCCGTTGGTCATGCTCCATGGCGGCGCATGGCGCTGGCAGGAATATCTTTCTCTTATACCCACTCTATCTCAGAGGTGGCATGTCTACGCTCTGGATTTGAGAGGAAATGGCAAATCAGATTGGCTTGCCGAGCAATATCGCCTTCAAGATTTTACAGATGATATCGCGGCATTTATAAAACAGTTGAATGCACCGGCTGTTCTCGTTGGGCACTCTCTTGGCTGTGTGATAGCGCTTATGGCGGCCACACGCTATCCGGAAAAGGTGAAAGCCCTCATCCTTGAGGATCCAGTTTTGACCGTGGAAAATTATAAGAGGGTCGTTGAATCTAGTCGGGAAATGTATGGAATCTGGCACAACCTGAAGAGATCAGCACAGTCTGAACAAGAATTAGCTCTGGCTTTGGCTGAAAAATTTTTTAAAGATTATCCGGGGGTAACCAGTTCCTGGATGTTGTTCTTTGCCGGATGCCTGTGGCAGCTTGATCCCACTTATTTTAACGCAATGCTTTATGACTTTAACAGTTTTATAAAGGGGTATGACTATAAAACTATCCTGGCGCAGATCAAATGTCCTATCTTGTTCATTAGTGGTGATGTAGAACTCGGTGCTGTGCTGTCGGATGATGAAATCTCATGGCTGAAACAGAATTGCAGCAATGTGCAATATGCCCACATCAGCGGAGTTGGCCATCTTTTACATTTAGAAGATAAGGGTCAGACACCAGTATTGACAGAGATGACGACATTCCTTGAGCGTATTCCACAATAGGAGGGGCTATGGGAATGAACGGGAAGTAATTGGCAATTGCTATAAATTATGTTTGAAACGAAACTCGCTACTATCCTTTCAGTTTATTAGCGCAACGGCATAGGAAGTGCGATATGGATACATTTCTGGAGGCTTCGCTTGACGAAGCGCGTAAGGGCAGGAAAGAAGGCGGCATTCCCATCGGTTCTGTGCTTGTGTATCAGGGTAAAATCATTGGCCGGGGCCACAACCGGCGGGTTCAAAATGGCAGTCCCATCCTTCATGCCGAGATGGATGCCCTTGCAAACGCCGGCAGACAGAATGCAAAAGTATATAGGGAGAGTACACTCTATACGACGCTTTCACCCTGTGCCATGTGCAGCGGAGCAATCGTGCTGTACCGCATACCGCACGTCGTTGTCGGGGAAAATTGCTCCTTTATGGGTGAGGAGGATTGGCTCAGGAGCCATGGTGTTACCATCGAAATCGTCCAGGATGAGGCATGTATTGCCCTAATGGAGGAGTTTATACAGGCACACCCCAAACTCTGGAACGAAGATATCGGCGAATAGCGATGGCTACTGTCTGCACGATACAAGTGGGTTTACCTTCCACCACTTACATCCAGGCAAACACCGGTAATATAAGAAGCATTGTCTGAGAGCAGGAACATAATAGCCTCTGCCACCTCATCAACCGATCCAGCCCGGCCCATGGGCACTGTATGAATAAGTCGCGAGAGGCGTTCCGGATCCCCTGCTGATGCATGGAAAGAAGTGTCAATCAAACCGGGATTAACCGCATTAACCCGTATTCCCTCCGCAGCCACTTCTTTGGCCAAACCAATTGTCATAGTGTCGATGGCACCTTTACTTGCTGCATAGTGGACCCATTCGTTAGGACCACCCAGATCGGAAGCACGAGAAGATACATTTACTATAGCTCCACCGCTACCGCCTTTTTCAATGGACATAGAGCGAATCGCTTCTCTGGCACATAGAAAATATCCAATCACATTTACCTCAAAGACACGCTTCAGAACTGTCAAAGGCAGGTCCACAACTTTGCTCAGATGACCGACGATCCCGGCGTTATTAACCAAATGAGTAACCGGACCAAGTTCTTGTTTACAGCGTTCAAATAAGGTGCGAACATCATCTTCCTTACTGGTGTCCACCTGCACTGCAAGCGCTTGACCACCGATGTTCTCTATTTTTGACAAAACTGCGTCAGCACGATCCTTATGTGCAAGGTAGCTAATGCAGACTTTATAATGTTCCTCCGCTGCTTTTATGGCTGTGGCAGCCCCGATTTCACCACTTCCACCTGTCACTAGCAGTACTTTATTTTTCATTGTAGAAGACCTCATTTATCTGATAGCCAATGGGAGAAATACAATCCTTTCCCGAATTGCACTCCAATCGTCCCCGTAATTCTGCACAATTCCTCTCGCCGGCAGCAACATAATCCAAGCGACTCAATACCTGCAGGTTTCAAATAGTGTGCCGGTGTAACCGAAGATTCGCTTGAAGCGATCAATA
>CAZJLN010000264.1:0-3054 GCA_964546745.1 uncultured Anaerolineaceae bacterium | reverse complement strand
AGGAAATGATGGAGGAGCTTAAAACGGCTTATGAGCGGTATGGGTGAGAAGAAGAGTCCGGGGACAGGGTGCAGGGTGGGGGGGATATAGTCCACATTCCATTGTCTACGGAAGAAGGCCAACTCTGTTGGGTTACCCATTTTCTTGTAATGCTGCTATCTTTTCTCCCGCAGGCTTTCGCTTAATATAACGCTCAAGCTTGAGAGCGTCACTTTTTGACATTCCTCTGCTGATTCCCATTAGTTTAACCGGCAGGCGTGATTTTGTATATTTTGCACCTTTCCCGGCATTGTGCTTCTCAATGCGGCCGGAGATGTTCCTGGTAATCCCGCAATACAGGGAATTGTCGGCACATCTAACCAGATAAACTCTCCAGTTCATTCTTCACTCTTCCTTATTAAAATATCTCCATATAAAAAATACCTATTACGCCACTCTATTGTATCTCCGCCAGTTCATACGGCCACCGTACACAATATTACGATTATCACAGAACATGTGTAATATATTGAATTATCAATATTATAGCTCGTTTGCGGGAAATGCTTCACATAAAAATAGAATTTTTTTTATTCTCTGTGACTAAATATGTCACACCCCCATGCTTTAATGTCATCGCAGGAAGAAACAGGTGCAAATAATCAATCATCTAAAAGGAGGTGGAATGTGAAGAAAGAAGGTGGCGTAGCAGGTTTAAGGGAGTTGCAGTAAGCAGTTTTTCGTCTTACCTGGCAGGATAACGATGGTTTTAGATAACAAAAACAAATGAAAAGGAGGATGGGCAAATGAAAAACATGTATGTATTGATTTCGTTCTTTTTTGCAGTTTTATTTCTAACCAATTTGAGCCACGGTGCGGAGTATTGGGCCAAGACGTATGGAGGCAGTTACGATGACCTTGCCCATTCCATACAAAAAACTTCTGACGGAGGATCAATGATTGTAGGTAGAACCTTATCCTTTGGTCAAGGGTATGATGATACCTGGGCTTTAAAACTTGAAAACAATGGAGAAGTAATATGGCAGAAGACGTATGGAGGAAATTGGGCTGATTACACACTTTCAATACATCGTGAAACATCAGACGGTGGCTACATTATGGTGGGTTATACTTCTTCGTATGGTGCTGGTTTGGCAGATGTCTGGGTAATAAAAATTGATTCTGACGGAAATATTATCTGGCAAAAGACCTACGGAGGAAGTGAGACGGATTGGGTTGCTTCTATTATTCAAACTGCGGACGGAGGCTATATCATGGCTGGCCATACCGGGCCATATATTCCCCCGGGTTATACAGAGCCCCCTGATGGTGACTTTGATGTATGGGTCGTAAAAATTGACTCCAGTGGAAACATCATTTGGCAGAAGACCTATGGAGGAGAAGGATCAGATGAAGCGTGGTCCATTCAGCAGACTCCCGATAATAAATTCATAGTGGCCGGAAGAACTAATTCTTTTGGCGTTAGTTATGATTTCTGGGTATTCAAGCTTGATGAAAATGGAGAGATTATTTGGCAAAAGACCTATGGAGGAAATAGTAATGAATTTGGTCATTGCATTCAAAAAACGCTAGATAATGGCTACATAATGGTAGGTTATACATCTTCTTTTGGAGCGGGTTCAGCAGATGTATGGATATTAAAGCTTAATGAAACCGGTGACGTTATCTGGCAGAAGACATACGGGGGCAATGGATGGGATGAAGGGAATTTTATTCAGCAAACCCCCGATGGGAAATATATAGTTGCCGGCTGGACTTATTCATTTGGTGCTGGCCAAAATGACATCTGGCTATTAAAGCTTGATGAAAATGGGGAAACAATGTGGCAGAAGACATACGGGGGTTCAGCTGGAGAAATAAATTATTGGGCATCAACCGTCCTTCAAGCACTTGATGATGGGTACATAATGGCAGGATCAACAAAATCATTCGGGGCCGGCGGTTGGGATTTTTGGGTGCTTAAGCTCAATACAAGTGGCGATGTTGCGGACTGTGCTTTCATTAACGATAGTCATGCATTCTCAAGCAATACGTCGATTGCCGCTCAGGAAAGCTACGCCGTCACCCAAACCACCTCCGCTCTTATCGGCACAACAAACATTACGCCCCATGATACCTCAGCAGAGATAACTACTGTCTGTGAGGTGACAATCGATGATTCCGACGGCGACGGCATTCCCGACATTGAGGACAACTGCCCCGATGTAGCAAATCCCAGTCAAGACGATATGGATGGCGACGGGGTTGGAGATGCCTGTGATCAATGCCCTGAAGATCCTAGCAAGATAGAACTTGGCATCTGCGGATGTGGCATACTTGATATTGATGCAGACGGTGATGGAACAGCAGACTGTATCGATATTTGTCCTTACGACCCTGATAATGACATCGATGGCGATGGTATCTGCGGTGATGTAGATAACTGCCCCAGCGTATCGAATCCGGATCAGGCTGATTCCGATGGAAATGATATCGGGGATGCCTGTGATTTGAATATATTGGGATTTTTTGAGCCAATTAGTAACAACGCTGTTAATGTCTCAAAAGCAGGACAGGCGGTACCGGTTAAGTGGCAACTGACAGACGGTAACAGTATACCCATAAGCGACCCCTCTATCTTTGTGGGGCTTTACTCTTATAGAATCGGGTGCACTGATTTCATGGGAGATCCGATTGATCCAATTGAAGAGTACGCGACAGGGGCATCGGGGCTTCAGTACAAGGGGGATGGCTACTGGCAGTATAACTGGAAGACCCCAAAAACATATTTCGGTCAGTGCAGAGAAATTCACATCAAGTTTGCAAACGGCTCAACATCACCGGTTGCTCAGTTTAAGTTCAAATAGAGTGGCAGGCAAAAGGTAATCCAAACTTCAAAGCGATTCCCGTAAGAGGCAGGGGTCAAAACGGCTCCTGCCTTTATTCTTCCTCGCTCACCGGTAGATGGTTCTGATCTCTATCTACCACCTCTGCATCTCTGTGAACAACAATTATGACCTACCCCCCAAAAACCGGTCCAGATGTTATGTATGTGAAAAGCTATTATCAATGAAA
>CAZJLN010000263.1:0-3061 GCA_964546745.1 uncultured Anaerolineaceae bacterium | reverse complement strand
GCTGTGATTGCAGCTGCATATATTGAAAATAGGAGCAAATAATGAACGAGTTAGTAGTATTTGACAATAACAAGATTGACCTGATCAAGCGCAATATTGCGAAAGGCGCTTCAGATGATGAGTTGGCATTGTTTATTGGGCAATGCCAGCGGACAGGATTGGATCCATTTAGCCGACAGATTTACAGCATCCAGCGTGAAGTTTATGACAGGGATTTGGGTAGGAAAGTTAAAAGAATGACAACCCAGGTTTCCATTGACGGCTTTCGCTTGATTGCAGAACGCACTAACCAGTATGCGGGGCAGTTGGGTCCACAGTGGTGCGGTGAGGATGGGATTTGGGTTGACGTGTGGCTGAAGCGTGAACCACCAGCTGCCGCGAAAGTGGCGGTCTTGCGCAAAGACTTCCAACAACCGTTATGGGCAGTCGCTTTGTACCAGGAATATGTGCAATCTTATGACAACAAACCGATGGGCTTATGGGCAAAGATGCCAGCTTTGATGCTTGCTAAATGTGCAGAAAGTCTTGCACTGCGCAAAGCATTCCCCCAGGAATTGTCAGGATTGTACACCAATGAGGAAATGCTTCAGGCTGACAAAGTTTCTGTTATTGAAGCCGAACCAGAATTACTACCAGAACAAACAACCGAAGTGCCAGTCGTTGAAGCCGAAGTTGTGGATGATGACCCTATGACCATTGAGCGTGCCTGCACCTTCAAAAACAGTAAAGGCGTGCCTTACATGGACTTGACGGCTGAAGTGCTGGCGAACATGACGATTGGAATTGACAAGGCTTTGAAGATGCCAGACAAGACCGATGAAGAACGCCAGATTTACCGTGACAAGCTGTCAGCAATCAAAGTGCTGATTGACGCTAAGAACGCAAAAGTGATCCAGTAATCCTACCAGCCCGCCAGTCGGCTATATGGCTGGCAGGAGTTTAATTAGGTGGAGTTTCACGCAATCGCAAATATTTTCCCAATGATGTCTACTGCAGAATACGACCAGTTGAAAGCTGATATTTCTGCAAACGGATTACTTGAACCTATTGTAATTTATAACGGCTTGATTTTAGATGGCAGGAATAGATACCTTGCTTGTGCTGATTTAGGCATAACGCCTGAATATGAAACTTATAATGGCGATGATCCGCGTGCGTTTGTAATAAGTAAAAACCTTCATAGAAGACACTTGAACGAAACGCAAAGAGCGGTAGTGGCTTCTAAGCTGGCTAATATGCCAAAACACTTACATAAAACTGATAGCTCAATTAATCTATCACAGACTGAAGCAGGCAATCTATTAAATATCAGTGTTCCTACAATAAAGCGTATCAAAGAAATTGAACGCAAAGCACCTGAATTGTTACCAAAAATGGAACGTGGTGAAATAACGGCAAACGAAGCAATCAAAACCATTAAGAATAAGAAACGCAAAGAGGATATTGCAATTCAGGTTGAAGAAATAAAAGCCAACGATTATAAACCGCCAGAGAAAAAATATGATGTGATTGTTATTGACCCGCCGTGGCCTTATGGAACTAAATACGATGCAAACGCCAGGCGTGCCGCCAACCCATACCCAGAGATGAGTTTAGATGAAATAAAGGCAATCAAATTACCTTCAGCTAATGATTGTATTTTATGGCTGTGGACTACACATAAATTTATGCGCTATTCTTTTGATTTACTTGATGAATGGGGATTTAGAGACGTGGCAATCCTAACATGGTGCAAGAGCAAAATGGGATTAGGGGCATGGCTTAGATCGCAAAGTGAATTCTGCATCATGGCAGTAAGGGGAAAGCCAAAGGTGAACCTTACAAATCAAACGACCGTGCTGAATGCACCTATGCGAGAACATAGCAGAAAACCAGATGAATTTTATTCAATGGTTGATGCGCTTTGTGTTGGCTATAAGATTGATTGGTTTAGTCGCGAACATCGTGATGGATGGGATGCGATTATTCAGGGAGGGTTTGTTAATGGAATTTGAAAAATTACCAGAGGTTCAAAAAGCAACAATAGCAGAAAAAGAGCTTGATAAATTTCTTATAAAAAAAGGTATTGTGCCTTACATACCGAATCCAGGCGCGCCGCATCCGTTTGACAGATTATGTGCAAGCGCTGACAAAAAGAGTTTATTCGTTGCTGAAGTAAAAGCTAAGGCTTCGCGTTCTTATTATCCTGATACTGGTATGAATGTTAGAAATTATAACGATTACATCAATATTAGGGAAAAATACAGAATTGATATATGGGTGTTCTTTGTTGATGAATATAGGAAACAAATCTATGGAAACTTGCTTACTGAATTAGAACAGCCAATAAGAATTGAACACAATGGAAAACTAAAACAATATCCAAGTATTGAACCTGATAAAAAAGGTGTAAAGATTATTTACTTCCCACTTGTGAAGATGGAAAAAATTTGTGATTTAGACGAAGCTGTTGCTTTGCACATGGAAACTTTGTCGAAGCGCAACTATGAATATCCAACTTATAAATTCAATCCACTACCGCGAGGCTAACTATGTCAGGCAATTATTGGATTAAGTTTTATGTTGAGGTTTTAGACGACCCAAAGATGGCAACACTGCCAGACCGTTTATGGCGTAGATTTTACGAGCTTTGCCTTATGGCTGGCAGGGAAAATAAAGACGGTGAACTTCCTGGACACGTTCAGATCGCATGGGCACTACGAATGAATGCAGATGAATTGCTGAACGATATTGAAGCGCTTGTTAGATTGGGCTTGATTACTGAAATACCTAATGGCTACCTTGTGACACAGTTTGCAAAGCGTCAAAAGAAAATGAGTAACGCTGAGAAAACAGAAAGGTATCGCGAAAGTAAAAAGCAAGATGAATATAAGTCACTATATCCTGTTACCGAACCTGTTACCGAACCTGTTACCGACTTGTTACTTAAAGTAACACAGATAACAGATAACAGATTAACAGATACAGATACAGAATCAGATACAGAATCAGATTCAGCTGCTGCTGCTGCTGCTGTTTTTTCTGCTTATGAATCTGAAATAGGTGCGCTTACACCACTAAT
>CAZJLN010000262.1:0-3068 GCA_964546745.1 uncultured Anaerolineaceae bacterium | reverse complement strand
GTTTCCTTATATCCGCATACGTATTCTGGTACAGGAATGAGTTCCTGTAGCTGCAAATATTCCCCTTCAGAGAGCTTATTGATGTGAGTCATCATATCTTTTCCACTGAGAAACAATGCATTATTAATCAACACCAACCAACCGTCATGTCCTACCAAGGGGCGAACTTTGTTTACTAAACGCTGATACTCATTTACTAGATCAATTTTTCCGGATGAAGTGTCAGAAAAAAAGGGTGGATCTAATATGACACAATCGAATAATGATTTGCTCGTTTTCAATCGGTCAACAGCCTTGAAAAAATCCAGAACAATCATATTCATCCGTTTATCATTAAGATGATTCAGGTTTGCACTACGTTTTGCTAAAGCCAAAAAGCGCTCATTGAGGTCTGTTTGAACGACACGCTTTGCTCCACCTGCTAGAGCTGCGACACCAAGAGAACCGGTGTAGGCAAATGTATTTAACAGGCTTTTCTCATTCATATTACTGTGCAGCCATTTTCGTAAAGTACGGGTATCAAGGTAAAAAGTATTATCCTGGTTTAGTTTAAGGTCTAAAGCATATTTAATGGAATCTTCTTCAATGACCTTCTGTAAAAGACTTCCATAAATAATTTTGCCTCGTTTCAAACCGTTGTCAAGTTGGCGTGCCTTAACCAGGATTGCATCAATCCATGGCAGTTTGTCCAGATAATATGCCTGTAAGCTTTTACATCTATCCTCAAAACCATCATCAGATTCTCCATGCCAGTTTATAACAAGTGTTTTTCCAAAGATGTCAACCACAAGTCCTGGAATGCCTTCATAAAAACCATTAAAGAGTCTGTAAGCGCCTAAATGATTCCCCCCCAACAGAGGGAGTCGATAAGATAAACAAAAATTAATTAGCGAGATCATCTCTTTTTTCATAATATCGCAAGACAAATGATATGATATTGTCTGATTCCATTATAATTATTTGTGTAACTTATCTTATCATCACAAAGGGAATATTATGATTGAATTCTTGGAAAGATTTAGCCCTATTGCTCAAGCATTATTTGCCACACTCTTTACCTGGGCAATGACTGCTGCCGGAGCAGCTGGAGTGTTCATCAGTAAGGAATTCAGCCGCAAAGCACTTGATGGCTTGTTAGGTTTTGCTTCAGGTGTGATGATTGCAGCCAGCTATTTTTCGCTGTTGGCACCTGCCTTAGAAATGTCTGAAGGCTCAAAAATGCCTGTATGGCTGCCGGCTGTCGTTGGTTTCCTACTGGGGGGTGGGTTTCTTTTTAGTGTGGATAAACTCTTACCTCATCTTCATCCTGGTGATAAATTAAACCAGGCTGAAGGAATGAAGACTTCTTGGCAACGAAGTATCTTGTTAGTTCTTGCTATTACGCTTCATAATTTTCCCGAAGGATTAGCGGTCGGAGTGGCTTTTGGGGCAGCTGCGGCTGGACTTGAATCAGGCTCCATTACCTCTGCATTGGCATTGGCAATTGGTATTGGTATTCAAAATTTTCCGGAAGGGCTGGCAGTGTCTGTTCCGCTTCGTCGGGAAAATATAAGCCGGCGAAAAGCGTTTTTAGTTGGTCAATTTTCTGGTATGGTCGAACCGATTGCAGGCATTATTGGTGCTGCTGCTGTTTTGTTAATGAAACCCCTTCTTCCTTATGCCCTTGCTTTTGCTGCGGGTGCAATGATCTATGTGGTGGCAGAGGAATTGATCCCGGCTTCCAAATGTGAAGCAGGATCAGAGGCTCATTCTGACATTCCGACCATCGGGGTTATGGTAGGTTTCGCTGTTATGATGCTTTTAGACGTGGCTTTGGGTTAATTTGGAATGGTTTTTCTCCAGACCTGGTAAAGTGCTAGGTTTCCTTCTCTTCCGTCGGACAAGAAGTGATCTTCTAAAACGAATTGGCAAGATATCCGAAGTTTTGTAAGTTCTTCTTCGCTGAATAAATGGCAATATCGCAATCCAAATTGATCATTTTTAATTTCTGCACGCCAATCAAGTAATGCATCGGTCTCATCAACATCTTCTTTCGATAATCCAATCTGATTCCATGACAAGATACGTTTGCACAGTCTTGGGCTATTGTTGAACTGCCAGACCGAAAATAAGAAATGTCCATCTGGGGATAAGAAACTATAAACCTGCTCAATCAACTTATGCCTAAGTTCTGAATTGGGTATGTGATGTAGAACCGCGAAGGCTGTGATAGTATCGAATCGATGATTATTTAGTAACTTAACCCAATTAGGTTTTGTTAAATCTACTTCATTGAAAGTAATATTAACTTCTCGTGTAGATGGATTACTCTCTTTTGCAACAGCTAATAACTCGGAGCTAAAATCTAGACCCATATAGTTTCCTGAAAAGCCAAGTGAAAGCAAATACTTCAGAAAGTTCCCATTTCCACAGCCTAGATCCAAGACTGATGCCTCTGAAGGAATGGTCTCAGCCAATCTTTTTACACCTTTTTGTAGTTTTGCACGTGTGGTGGAAAATGAGCTGGCAAAAGCCTCATAAAAGTGTTTGTTGAGCTGAATTAACTGATCCTGAACTGCTTTTTGCATACCTGAAGTATATCGCATTGGACATAGATGAAGCAGTATTGAATTTTTAGGTAAAATATAAGCATGTCTCTACCAGAAGTATGGCAAAAGAAACGCCAACATTCACAGGAAGATTTAGCTCTTGCAATTCAGGCATTGGACGCTATTCGCAGCGGTTTATCAGTCAGGGCTGCAGTACGCTTGTTTCCCTTACCCGATGGACGAGGATTTCTTGCTAAACACACTCTGGTGGCAGCATACTATCAGCTGGTGGACAGCGGAAAATGGAAGGCTGATCCAGCACTGCTTGCTCGCATCCGTATGAAGCCCATCCGTACCCTTTCCGGTGTGACGACCATTACTGTTCTCACAAAACCCAGCCCTTGCCCAGGCACCTGCATTTTTTGCCCCACAGAAGTAGACATGCCCCAAAGCTACCTCTCGGATGAGCCAGGAGCAAGGCGTGGTTTAGAAAACGCTTTTGACCCTTATCGGCAGGTTAGCTCCCGACTACAAGCCCTT
>CAZJLN010000261.1:0-3094 GCA_964546745.1 uncultured Anaerolineaceae bacterium | reverse complement strand
TGAATAGCGCACCGGTGTCTGCCATGGTCGGACCTGCGCCACTGTTGCTGGTGAAAATCGCTGCCACCAGCTTGGAAATCTTGCGCATGCCGGCAGATGCCAGCTCACGCGTATAGGCGCGCAGCTTGCGCGTCTCATCCCGGTCGATCAGCTCCAGCGTGAGCGGAATGTAACCGCCATACTTGGTGAACGAAGTCGTCTCGGGCGAATCGCCCACGTTCAATTCGGTGTAATCGCCACCCTCAGCGATGGAAGGCAGGTCGCCCACGGTCCCCACCAGCGTACCGGTGACGTCGTGTAGGCTGTTGAAGTGCTCTTGTACGGTAATAGACTTCCACCAGTTATAGCCAGCTTCTCCCAACTCGTCCCAGGTGTTGGTGACCAGTTTGTTGAGCGCATTTTTCACCAATCCGCTGAAATCGGCGGTGGTGGCGAACTGAGCGCGCTCTGGATGGTAACCACCGTGCAAGTCTAAATCGCCAGTGGTACCAAAGTAGAGTTCGCGAATGCCAGAAAGGCGTGGGACGGACAGCCCCTGCATTTTGAGATCGCGGGGCGCCTGGAACAGGTCATCCACGGCTGCCTGTAAGCGCTCACGCTCGTCGAACATGCCCTCCACCCTGCCGGGTCCTTGCACGGCACTCCCACCAGACAGCTCCGAGACCATGCGGCGTGCTTCGGCGATGGCGGTTTTTAGCTCGGTCGCGTCAAAGGTGCGCCCGCTGAACTGCCGGCGCAAGCTCTCGCTGACCGGTTTGGGCAGACGCGCATTGGCAAGTCCGCTTTCTAATAGCCAATCGCTCATCTGAGCCCGCATCTGATGCATTTCCTGCAGCTGAGTTTCCAGCGTGGTTGCGCCAGACACATCGGCTGAGGTTGGTTGTTCGTTTTGATCATTTTGTTTCATCGTTTCTCCTTGGTTGAATAAATTGGATTGATCTTGATTGAGCGCGCGTAAAAAGACGCCGCCCCGCGCAGGGTTAAAAACCAGGTCGACCGAAAAGACCCGCAGGATCTTCTCCACCCGCTTTCCCCTGCCTGAAAAAAGCACATCTGCCGAGAAGCCAACCCTTACTGGGGCAGCCTCTGCCGGCTTCTCCAAGATTTGCCTGCCAATGTCAGTCAGCAGGTTAGCTGCCGGACCAAATGCCTGCAGCTCGGCGCGAATGCCCTGAGCAGAACCGTCCCACTGCGGGTTACGGATCACACCGGCAATGTCGCGCACTGAGCGGGAAGTGAGCGCATGGTCGACGAAGCAGTGCACCCCCTCCCATAGGGCGAGCGACTGCCTGAGGACTTCTGCGTCAAATTGCCAGCCATTGGCTTCGCCAGCGGTGATCGCCAGGATCTCAAACTGACCCAGTTCCAGTGCCATCACGTCCCCGTCAAAGCGGCAGCGCTGTTGCCTGGATCCTCTGGCTTGTTTCTTGTTTTCCTCTTTCTCTTGCATTTTCCTTCCTTATAAAATTGTTATTCTGTCTGCCCGATCAACCGTTCTTGTAACGTTTCAGTTGATGTCAGTGCTGGCTTGTGTGCCTGTTGGATGAGTTCGCGCGGGTCTCCGTTTTCTCCCATGAAGCGGTAGACCACCCGCAGTAATTCCTCATCCGAAACCAGGCCCATCTCAGCCAGGCTCTTGAGCACCCCGGCAGCGCTTTCACCAGCCTGCGCCAGCGATAGATTATCGCGCGCAGAGATGTCGGTGGTGTGCACAGCAATTGGCGCATCACAAGACACGCTGGCATCGACCAATGAACGCCGCCATACTACCTCATTGAGCAGGTCGGCGATCATCCACTGGAAGAAGCGCTGGCGCTGCTCGAACTTGCGAAAAGTCGGACTGCCGGCAGCTTCTGCCGTGGTACGCGTGCTCGATTCGGGCTCCGCCAAAAAGTGCAGCGGCACTCCCGCGCCAGCTGCGATCATCTTCTTGACTGCCAGCCCGTCAGTGGAGGCATCCAACGCTTCCAACCTGGGCGAGATCACCGACCACTCTTCCGATTCGTCCGTCACCAGGATGGAGCCGGGCGCCGGCGGATGGGCTGCCAAAACCGCCTGACGTGCCTGTCGTGCGCTCTCACTGGTGAAATTGGCTTTGACGACATACATAAAAGCATTGCGGAAGCGGTTGAGGCGCACACGGTCTTCCAGCCAGGCAGCATAGCGCGAGAGCCAACGCAGCAGCGGTGCCAGGTCGGACTCGCCCCACTGCGCGCCGGCTGGGCGGTTGATGGCATAATGCAACATCACCGTCTGGAAGCCCTGCGCATCCATTAATCCCTGTGGGCAGCTTTCATGCGCCATGTAGACCACCGGGTCTGATGAGCCTGCTTCGCCACGGGCGATGAAGCGGCGTGGCTGTTCAATGTCATTGGGAGTGGATTCGATAGCGGTGATGTCTGCCGCCGGCACAACCCGCAGATATGACATGCCAGCCTCGTCGGTGGAGAGCAGCACGAAGAGGTTTCCGCTGCGCGTCAGTTCGTCGCACATTTCCACCAGGCGCACGTCCATGCGGTTGAGGCGGTTTTGCCAGAATGCCTGCAGGAAGGCTTGTGTCTCGACATGATCGCACGAGACCAGCATGCCGCCCCCTACAACGTACTGGCTGGTCAGCTCGACGATACGCCGTGCCAGCGGGTTGAAGCGCCACGCGTCCAGGCAGTCTGAGAGCATTTGTGCGCGGTCGTAAGAATGCCGGTCGCGCAGGCTGTCGTCCACGCTACGTGTCCCCACCAGGAAGGTGTTGTCCGTCTCAGCGATGCTGAGCTGCTGCCGCCTTCCCTCTGGCTTTTTGAACAGCATTTTGATCCTATGTTGTATTCGATTTTGTTTGGTCATTTTTTTCCTTTCAACTCTTTTGTTCTCTTTCATCTTTCATGGTGCGTTCAAATTCGGAACGCACCCTACTTTTCTTTTGTGCTTCAGACTTTTTTCCTTTCAGCTCCTATGCTCTTCTGCTTTCATGGTGCGTTCAAATTCGGAACGCACCCTACTTTTCTTTTGCGCTTCAGACTTTTTTCTTTTCAGCTCCTATGCTCTTCTTCTTTCATGGTGCATTCAAATTCGGAATGCACCCTACTTTTCGTTTGCG
>CAZJLN010000260.1:0-3113 GCA_964546745.1 uncultured Anaerolineaceae bacterium | reverse complement strand
GAGCGGCCAAAATCGGCGCTGTGCATTCGATGATGCTGCAATGTAAAAGTCCTTTAGGAGTGGGGCATCCCGATGCCCACGATGACCGGATGGTGAAAGATCTGGTTGAAGCAGTTAGCTCGAAAATACGCTCCGGCAGTCAGCAGCCGCTATCGCTTCAGCAGTTGAATTACCAGTCCCGGGAAGTGCAGGAGTGGCTGCAGAAAGTGAACATTGAGGCGGCAAAAAAAATGCTACCGCCGCTTAAACTGCTCGAAGAGAAATGTACCCGCTGCGGGGTCTGCGAAAAAGAATGCCCTGCCGATGCTATCAGGCTGGATCCGTATCCTCGATTCGGCGATGCATGCTTTATGTGTTATAATTGTTTCCGCGTATGCGAAGAGCAGGCCATTGCCTGTGATCTATCTGCCATGGGAAAAATGCTTAAAGAGAAGTCAGCCCAAAAACCGGAACTCCCGCGCACCCAGATATTTGTTTAAATATTTCTTGATATATGCCCCTGTAATTTCTGTAATCCGCACTCCATTTCGGTAAAATCCCAACCATTCAATTTTTACCTTTCCCCAACTTTCTTAGAATATCCATCTAACAATTTCTTTTGCGGCAGCTAAAATACTTTGCAAGGGAAAGCCTTGTGCTTTATTATGCTAAAAAGGCATGCACATAGTGATGTTAAGGATAATTTCATAATATTTATCAAGTTTAATTGCCGGCATGCCGAAATGCAATTTGTTGATTATTGCAATTAATCACGATGAGGGATGTCAACGTGCTTCAAAAATCTGTGTTTATAGTAGCGCTGCTTCTCACAGTGCTTCGCGCCTCAGCATATCCCGCTGGTTTTCTGGTATATACCCAGGATGCCGCAGCCGCAGGTATGGCAAATGCTTTTACGGCAATTGCTGACAACCCTTCTGCAGTGTTCTACAATCCGGCGGGTATTAATCAGTTGGAGGGAACGCAGATTCGAACCGGGGTTATGGTATATTATGCCGATAACTCATTTAGAGGATCGGAAAGCGGTGACAATACAGAAATGCATGAAGTGCCCTCTGGGCTTGTCTCAGGGTATCTTACACATAAGGTAAATGATAAAATTAGTATAGGAGGCGGAATATTTAGTCCCTTTGGCTTAGTAACTGAATGGCCTAGTCGCTGGGAAGGTGATTGTGTTTCAACCTACGCTGATTTGAGAACCTTTTTCGTCAATCCCGTTGTCTCCATACAAATTCACCCGCGCCTCTCTCTGGCGGTAGGGGTTGATTATGTGTATTCTGATTTTAAAATAAGAAGATCAATTGGTTTAAGTCAATTGACGGGCATGCCTCTTGACGTGTCGCTGGGAAAAATAACACTGGATGGCTTTGATGATTCCTGGGGATATAATCTGGGAATGCTTTTTCATTTTAATGATACCTGGAGTTTGGGGGTTTCCTATCGAAGCAAAGTGAATCTTGAGTATGATGGACATGCACAATATCGTATGTCTCCTTTATTGCGAAAGCTTTTTCCGCCTACCGATATTTCTCCCCGGATCGAATTGCCGCCAATTATATCCACACAAGTTGCTGCTCAATTCGGTGGCAAATGGACTTTCGCAACCGGAATTCTGTGGACCGGTTGGTCCGTCTATGATGAACTTACGCCAAAATTCAGAAATGATTTTCTTATTCCCCGCAGTATGAAATCATCGCCGCAGGATTGGAAGGATGTGATGACATTTCATCTTGGCATGCAATATCAAATAAATCCTGTCTGGATTGTGCGTGCTGGGTACATTTTTGACCAGTCCCCTGTGCCTGAGAGAACATTAAGTCCAATGATACCTGATGTTAACGCACATCTTCTGAGTTTAGGGACAGGCTTTAATCATGGTAATTTTAGTGTCGATGTTGCGGGAATGGGATTACTTCCTACCCAGAGACATGCGAGGAGGAACATTGATGGTGTAAATGGGAAATATTCTGTTTCTTGGATTTGTTTCCTGACAAGCATTAGCTACTCTTTTTAGAGCGAAATATTTTTCAGTATCTCACCTTGATTTTATCCTGCTCATACCTAATCACGAAATAACATCTCATATGTTTTTTTACCCTTCCCGTTCTTTCCTAAAATCAATATAACTTGATTTTTATTGAGTTTTTTAGAATTGCTTATAAGTATATTCGCACGTTAATCCCAACCATATTCAAGGCACTGATGAGTGCCCACAACATGGATTATAAAATCTTTTTATAATCAAACAATTTTATATATATCTTAAAACATATATTTAATTGTTACCCTTAATTGTTTAATACGATTGATTAATTGTTTGACAATTTTTTTTGCATAGGGATAATACCTGTAATAGGTATCATTCAGAGGCAATTTTAAGAAACAAGGGAGAGTTTTGGATGAGCTACTCTACGAAAGAGTTTCTGGAGAAGGTTTGTGTTTCTGAAGCTACCCTCAGAAGATGGATCGCGGAGGGTAATAGAATCCCCGAACTTGCGAGTGCCAAAAGAGACTGGCGGGGATGGAGGATTTGGGAAGATAGCCATGTTAAAGCCGTTATGAGATATAAATTTCAGAAGAAGGAATGCTTAGACAAGCCAGAAGAAGACCAAGAAAGGCGTGTCGTAGAAAAATGAAAAGCGTTCATGATATATTACTGGAAATCAATTTGTCTACCCGGGAAGTGAAGGCTATCCCTGTAAAAGATGATTATAGAAAGCACTTCTTAGGTGGCAAAGGTCTTGCACTGAGGGTCTTATATGATTTTATGGACCCCGGCATTGATACCTTTTCGCCCCAGAACGTAATTGCTTTCATGACAGGTCCATTATCCGGAACAGGTGCACCGTCCGCTGATAAATTTGTAGTTGTTACAAAATCTCCTTTAACCGGTATTATGGCTTCCTCGTCTTGTGGAGGGTCTTTCGGATATAAATTAAAAAGGGCCGGTTATGATGGCTTAATTATCCGTGGAGCTTCAGAATCACCTGTTTACGTTTCCGTTTCTAATGAAAGCGTCGATATTGTTAAAGCAGCTGATATTTGGGGCCTTACCACAAATGAAACACAGGAAAAGATTACACGCGGTAAAGACGGCTGTGTTGTTATCGGTCCTG
>CAZJLN010000259.1:0-3119 GCA_964546745.1 uncultured Anaerolineaceae bacterium | reverse complement strand
GCGTTGTTACTTCAAGTGCATGCGAGACTGCATGCGAAGGAAGTCTCTGAGGGGAGGGAGTGGTCTTACCAGGATGAGGTTATGGAAGGAATATCTATAACAGCTATGCGCATTATTCCAGATGGCGAGCTACATTCTATTGCTTGGTTGCTTTGGCATCTGACCCGTTGCGAGGACCTGTCCATGAACCTACTGGTTGCAGAAAAGGAACAGATTTTGCTGGCAGGTGGATGGCTGGAAAAGATGAGTGTCTCGCTAAGAGACACCGGCAATGCCATGAGCCCAAAGGAAATTATTGACTTCAGCGATGGAATTGATATCGAGGCATTGTTAGCGTATCGGATGGCAGTAGGGAAAGAGACCCAACAAATTATTAGCAACCTATCCAAAGAGCAACTTCATCGAAAAATGAATCCAACAGCTGTCCAACGCTTATGGGATGAGGGCGGTGTATTTGAAGGTACAAAGGGAATTGCTGACTATTGGTCCAAGCGGGATGTTGCGGGTTTGTTTTTGATGCCTGCAAGTCGGCATATCCTGACACATCTTAAAGAGTTGCAAGGGATTCAACATAAGTTAAAAAGGTTAGTTGGGAAGCGATAAACACATGGTGAAAATTTCTTGCCTATGTGCAGATATTACCACGCTTAAGGTCGATGCAATCGTGAACGCTGCTAATTCTTCACTGCTGGGGGGTGGTGGAGTGGATGGTGCTATACATCGGGCGGCAGGTCCAAATTTGCTTGAAGAGTGCCGGAGATTGGGCGGCTGTCAGACTGGGGATGCCAAAATCACAGCAGGATATGATCTACCCGCCAGGTATGTAATCCACACCGTTGGACCAATCTGGTATGGAGGTGGGCATAAAGAATCTGAGGCACTTGCATCCTGCTACCACCGCAGCTTGAAAATCGCTATTGAGCATGGAGTTAAGTCGATTGCAATCCCATGTATTAGTACTGGGGTGTCTGGCTTTCCAAACCAAACAGCAGCGGAAATTGCCGTGAGTTCGACCAAATCTTTGACTCAGACCCCTTGTTCCTTAGAAGAAGTGATCTTTTGCTGTTTTAGAGAACAGGATCTACAAATCTACCAAATCCTACTCAAGGACTGATTAGGGTGTTTGTCTGGATTCGATTGACAGGAGAAAAATGAAAATTAACTATCGCCCTTACCAATTTGAAGACGATTTTTGGCGCATGCGCGCATTTTTGAGGGAGGTGTTTGTTCTAAATGGCTATCGGGAGCGAGCCTGGCATGTGGCAAGGCTGGAGTATGCACGCTGGCATACGTGCCTGAATTGCCATAATGTTACGCTAAATGATGTGGCACATCTGTGGGAGGTAGACGGCAGACTGGTAGCGATTGCAATGCCTGATGGCGGACCAGATGAGGTACATATGTGCGTGCACCCTGAGTTCAAGACGCGCGAACTGGAGGAGGAGATATTGTCTGTGGCTGAGGAAAAGCTTTCCATCCCTGCGGGAGAAGGCAAGCGCTTCCTGGGGGTGTGGGCAATGGAAGATGACTCTTTGCGGAGAGACATGCTCAAGGTACACGGCTACATACGCGAAGGTTGGGTGGAGAGCCAACACCGGCGAGATTTGAGATTACCCATTCCTGACGTGCAAACTCCATCTGGTTACACCTTGCGAGCTTTGGGAGATGGATTGGAACTGCTGGAACGCTGCTATGCCTCTGGGCTGGGATTCCACCAAGGCGACATCAAGATTGCCGTGGAAAACCGGGATGATGTCCGTTGGTACCGTAATATCCAAACTGCCCCTCTGTATCGGCGAGATCTGGATCTAGTGGCAGTTGCCCCGGATGGATCAATTGCTTCATTTTGCACCATCTGGTTTGATGACGTCACACGAAGCGCCTATTTTGAACCAGTGGCGACTGTACCGGCACACCAACGACGTGGTCTGAGCCGAGCATTGTTGACTGAGGGGCTAAGACGATTGCAGCGCATGGGGTGTTTGTGGGCATTTGTGGGCGGGTTTGAGCCGGGACCCAATGCCTTATACGAATCCGTTTTCGCCCCACCCATTGGACACTATCAAGCCTGGCATAAGGAATGGTCAGGATAAAAGGAGAGATGATGGAAGCACGCATCACACTCATAACCTTAGGCGTAAAGGATCTGGAGCGGGTATACCGGTTTTACCATGATGGTCTGGGCTTTCCGACGACTGGGAAATCGGAAGATGGGATCGTCATGTTCCAAACCAACGGGACGCGCCTGTCAATCTTCCCGCTGGAGAAGTTGGCCGAGGATGTCTTGCCCGATTTGTCATCTGAGCGGAGAGGATTTACTGGCATCACACTTTCACATAATACTCGCACCAAGGAAGAGGTGGATCAGGTTTTGACGCTGGCTGAAAAGGCGGGCGGTAAGATCGTCAAACCAGCACAAAAGGTTTTTTGGGGTGGGTACAGCGGGTATTTTTCTGATCCTGATGGATACTTATGGGAAGTAGCTTGGGCTGAATTTTGGCAATTTGACGAGAACGGCAGTTTGATCCTTTAATATAACATACGATAAAGGGGGATAAGCACAAAAAATAGTGTGTGTATTTTGGATAAATTATTGGTCCTAACCAGCGTTATTTTTTGCTTAGAGTCGAGGTCCCTGATGTCCATTGCTGGGAGATACGCAGGTCAAAGAGACCCAAAAGGGCAAGGAGATGCTCAAAGACCTCCGACTGGATCGTTTCGTAGGTGGTCCAATCTGACGTTTTGGTAAAGGCAATCACCTCAAGCGGCATGCCATTGGCTTCAGGTGCCATCAGGCGCACCAATAGGGTTTTGCCCTCCTGATGGATATCCGTGCGCTGCTTAAGATAATATTCCACGAAGTTGCGGAAAAGGGCAGAGTTGGTAACCTCATGGGCAATTACATACTTGGCATCTACATTTTGCATAAAATCTTTCAGCATGGGGTTTTGTTTTAAACCAGCTAATAAATCCCCATCACATAGCTTGACACTGGTTTGGTCGAGGATAATTGCGCGCTTGATGCGGCGGCTTTCACTGTCCTGGATGCCTCGCCAGTTGATGAAAGCCGTATCGAGGATCTTGTGGGTGGGAATGTGGGCGTAGGTCATGTCCGCGTT
>CAZJLN010000258.1:0-3150 GCA_964546745.1 uncultured Anaerolineaceae bacterium | reverse complement strand
ATGCTAAGCATGATCTCATCCTCGGAAAGGATTGCAGTTGGAATTTTATCAGATTCAGCCCAAATTTCACCAGATTCTCCGCCAGTTTTGTTTGTCTGACTGTCCACTAAAACGGGTGTGCTGATTGGAGGCAAGGGATGCGTCTTTTCCCATCCCCACATAACCAGCAAGATCGTTCCATCCGAGATAAGAATATTAAAAAATATATATAGCATCAGCTTGCCATTCTTACCCATTCGCACAATCTCCCATCATAGGATAATAATAGCATAAGACAATTCTTTTGGCGGAAATACAAGGGAGAATACCTGAAATCCACTGATACTGGACAATAATTATCTTAAATGAACACTTTTAACAAAACCTTAACTTGCTTTTCTAATTCTGTTAAATAGGAGATGTTATATTTATGCCACGATAACTAACAAATATTGTTTCTCTCCTTTCAAATTTGTTTTGATATCGTTCGACTATAACTCAACGAAAAATTGGTGAGTAAAACGTAAAACAGGCGCAGGTGAGGCGCCTGTTTTACGTTAAAGCTCTCGTAATCACTAATGATTAAACACCAACTGTTTAATATGCTCAATATGATCGCGCTGATGCCACAGCGTTCTGCGCACAATTTTTCGGCAGGACCAAATCTCGCCTTCCTTGCCTCTCACTGTTTTGTCATCAAGAAACATTGGGAAATTCTTGCATATTAACGCTTGCATCCGATCCATGCACGCTATTGGATCCTCGGACATCTCCATCCGATTGAGGTGTTCATAATCCAGTCTGCTCAAATACCAATTCTCAGCATTGGCAATGTGTTTTAGGATTCCTATAATATTCCAGCGTTGGTCGGGGTAATCTTGAGCTAACACCTCTGCTGGTAAAGTAGAAACACCTGCCAGCAATTCCTCTCTCTGCCACCGGTGAATTAACAGCGCCTGATCAATCTCGTCCTGGGTAAGTGGATGCCAATCATCTCTAAAGAATGCGTTGACCTCGTTCCCTGTCAAGGCTGGTCTCAAGTTTTCGTCCATAAAGTGAACATTGAACACTTCCTCAACGCTAAAATCCATTTCGTTTAGCTCAACCCAGGGATCATCTGTGTGATCCTTGATCCAAATCTCGTACTTCAAAAGTTCACGTGGAAGCCTCAGTAGCACTTCCGCATCATCCATCCCATAGGCAAAACAACCTGGATAATCCAGTGCAAAAGCCAGAATACGCCCTTCGTGATATTTTTCTAAACCTATTCGAATGTGCATCTCGTCTGTATTATAACTTATGCAGAATATCCCGGTTTATTTGATAAATTTCATTAAACAATTGGAAAAATTTTTGATATTCTTTGTGTTTTTTTGCATCAGGCTCAAAAGTGATCTTGGGTTTAACGAGCTCTCCAAAATCAGAGAAACTAGAAAAATATCCAGCCCCAAGAGCAGCCATTAATGCATCCCCAAACGCGGCACCAAAATTGATCTCTGACTTATGAACCGCAACCCCACAAACATCTGCGATAATCTGTAGCCAAATTTCGTTCTTTGCACCACCACCCACTACCATCACTTTATTAATGGGTAGGTGATGCTCTTTTAAAATTTCGAAATGTTGAGAGATGCTATAAGCCACTCCCTCAAGAGCTGATTTATACATCTCTTTCTTTGTGTGGTGCAAATTTAATCCAAAAATGATGCCCTTAGCCATGGGATCGTTCAAGGGTGTGCGTTCTCCAGCAAAATAAGGCAGTGTTATCAATCCATTTGATCCGGGAGGTATATCATTCAATCCATCCAATATGATCTCATCAGCATTCTTTCCACCACTTTTTTCCTCGAAAAGAGCTTCCTGAAAGAGTTGATCCCGATACCAGCGAGTAAGCGTTCCCGCGGTATTGGTACCCCCGGAAATGCTGTAAGTCCCAGGAATGATAAAGTCATCATGCCATAGCCGATCTTCTTTGATGGGTCGATCAGAACAATAAATCAAATAACAGGTAGAGCCGATCATCACCATCATGTCTCCAGGTTCAAATACACCTGTACTGATGGCTTCTGCACCCGCATCATCCGTTCCGGTGAGGACAGGCGTTCCTTCTGAAAGACCGGTCTCTTGGGCAGCTCGATGAGTAATTGTTCCAACGATCTCTGTAGTACTTCTACATTCAGCCAACTGGTCAGGTCGGCAGAACATGTCGATTTCGTTTTTGTTGATCTGTCCATCCTTTTTGTAAAGCGGGACAAAGGTGTTGATCAGATACTTGTCAATAAAATATTCTCCACTCAATTTAGCAGTAATGTAAGATGTGGCTGTCAGGAACTTATAAGTGTTTTGGTAAACCGCTGGCTCATTATTCTTTATCCAAAGTATCTTTGGCGATACATCCGATGAACAAATGGGTCTTCCAAAGGTGTTATTGATAAATTCAGTGCTGTAGTACTGATTAAGGAAATCCATCTCATCTACAGCACGTGAATCAATTCCATAAAGGATCGCTTTTCGAAGGGGTCTACATTGATGATCCACAGGTAGGCAATCTGCACCCAAAGTGCTACTGCCCACACACCTTATTTTTGAAGGATCTATTTTAGCATCCTGAATGAGTGATTTGGATAATGTGCAAAAATCTGCCCACCAAACTTTTTCTGCATCATGTTCAAAGAAACCTGGTTTAGGATTCTCCATCTCATGCTTGACAGCTTGGAATGCAACAATCTGGCAGTCCCCATCTATTATGACCCCTTTACTCTCGAATGTGCCAATATCAATCCCAAGAAAGTAGGCTTCTTCTCGGTTCATTGCTTGTTCCGAAGCGAGCGAACACGCTCCATGAAGTTTTTTACCCTTTGTTCATCAACTGGATTGTTGAATCTGCCATCAACCTTAAAAGTTCTTGCCACAACAGCACCATCACAAATTGCCAATATCTTTTCAATATTATCGATGTTACAACCAGTATTAGCAAAAACCGGAACCTTTCCTGATACAGCCTTAACCCTTGAGATTAGTTCTGTGTTAACAACCTGACCTGCACTTTCTCCAGATACGCACAAACCATCAGGCGCACATTTGAAGATGATTGATTTTGCAATGGATGAAATCTCACGATCGTTAATATAGACATCTGACTCTTGGTTTACAAAGAAAAGCAAACGCAAT
>CAZJLN010000257.1:0-3165 GCA_964546745.1 uncultured Anaerolineaceae bacterium | reverse complement strand
ATAGAGATAGCTGCGCGCCAGGCTGAGATTGCCCAGCTGTGTAAAGGTGTTGGTCACAGGATCAAAACGGTCTGTTCGGGCAGTCTCATAAGGTGAAGTTAAGGAATTGAAACCACCAAAGATATAAACCTTGTCATTTAGAACAGCTTGTGCCCCAGGTGTAAATCCAGTCCATGCGGCTGGTAAGGTAGCGACCTGTGTGGCTGTGTTGGTAACGGGGTTGTAGCACTGCACCGCCATCGTGGGCGTTCCTGAATCCGCACGCCCACCAAAAGTGCACAGTACATCCGCGGTGCCATTATTGACCAGGTTGACTGTGAAGTTTGAAATAGGTACTGGCATGTTGGCTCCAGTATCCACACAGGCACCTGTTACAGGATTGTATGAATAGATATCCCCAACCGTCGATGTATCACTACGCCCGCCCAGGGCATAGATCAATCCGGTAGCTGGGTAGAATTCGGCATCATAGCGCGTCCAATCGAAACAAGTATCAATCCCGTCCATCCAGCCACCCACATAATCAAGTTCAAAATCCTGGGTGGTGGTTGCGTCCGCCACGATGACAACATCCTCCGCCGTTTCAGACATGTAGCCATACTTACTGGCAGTCACATCGTAGGTGCCCTCTGGCAGTGTCATCGAATAGAAGCCGGCTGCATTGGTTGTGGTGGTTCCAACAGCCTGCACAGTAGCACCCTCAATGGCAGAGCCAAAATTGTCATAGACATGGCCTTCCAGTGTTCCCATTTCAACGGTGCCACAAGCAAATAAACCCGCTTGGTAAACGTTCAAATAGCCATAGCCATCCTCGTAGGTTCCCTCCCCATCCGGTGGAACACCACAAGTGGGATTGGGTGGGGTAGGAGCGTCGGCGTTATCCTGTAGGAATTCAAAAGTTGGATAGACTAACCCAATTAAAGAGGGGTTACAAGACCATAGCAACGCAGCTGCACCAGCGGAGTGCGGTGATGCCATGGATGTGCCGCTGTAGCTGCAGCTCCATGCATTGGTTGGTATAGAAGAACAAACTGACACACCAGGCGCAGATATGTTGGGCTTGGTATATGGATCATGTCCATAACAGGAGGGGCCTTGTCCATAGGAATGGTTACGGCTTGAATCGTGTGCCGTTGTTCCGAAAGACTCTTGATAATCACCTGGAGAGCCCAGGCTGTTACAGCCAGTGCTGTTACCAGCAGAAAAGGCAGGGAAAATACCTGCAGCCACCCAGGATACAACCTTTGTCTGGTACCAATTATCGCAACCGCCCCCACCCCAGGAGTTATTGACAATGTGTGGTCGGTTGGCAGCACTGCCCCCGGGTGCCAGGATCCAATCCGCGCAGGCATTGAGCGATGTGTCAGAACACGAGTTGGATTCGCAGCCTTTGCAAGCGATCCACTGTGCATCCGGTGCCATTCCCACCTGGTAGGTCAGCGTGGGGTCGTCGTCGCCCACCATGGTACCCATGGTGTGCGAACCATGCCCATTATTGTCACATACCGTACCACCGCAGGTATTGGAAGGATCATACCAGCACGCACTGCTCGTTGGATTAGTTGGACATTTATATGCCTGATCCAACGCAGGATGGTCCCACTGTACGCCAGTGTCGATATTTGCCACCACCACACCAGCGCCTTGCACACCAAAAGCAGCCCAGAATTGGTCGGCTCCAGTGTCCCCAATACCCCAATCAAAGGCATCGATATCGCTATGGACAACAGTCACTTCCCTTAATGCGGCAAGCGTCTTGGTTTGGATAGGCTCAATGTAAGCGGTGATGGGGTAGCGTACATGCCCTACTTCTGCCAAGTCAGTTATAGCCTTTAAGGAATTAAGGTCACCGGCAAACACGGCAATCTCGTTTCCTGCAAAGAAGGATTGATACTTGATACCGCTGGCTTCGAGAATATCAATGACAGGTTTTTGGGTGATGGTTGCAAAGTTCTTCAGGGTCTGATAGACATAATCGCCCCGTTCAACCCAATCTGTCATTGTGTAGGCAGCGCTCAGGTCTGCATGCTCTGCCATCTCAATCACATAATCTGAAACCCCTTGTGTAGAGATTTCATCCAGCACAGCGGTTTCCACTTTGTCCAGGCTGATATCCTGCGCGGAAACAGAGGTGCTGGCGGTCTGAGCAAGACTAAAAAGCATGCCCAGGATCAACAAGGTTGAAAAAACCTTCATTATGGACTTTCTATTCATGATGATCTCCTTTATCTAAGTTTCACAGTTATACAGTGAGAATACAAATAATTTGCTCAGTATTTTGGATTACACTACCTCCTTTATAGGTCAAGGTACCTTCCGAAAATAGATGGAAGGATAACACAACCATTCATTATCAAAATAGATTTTGATCTATAACCCTTTCGGCAAAAGCCTTAATACCAAAAGAGACTTTTTTCTGCGAAGTAAAAATACCGCTGCGATCCCCTTAATTAGCGGTCCTATGAATAATGTTATCTATATAATACCACATTTTCGTTAACTTTAAGTTAATGCTTATTCATTAATCACAAACAATTACCCCCAACTATGGAATTCTAAATCCCTGAAAACAAATCCCTTTCCAATTGCACTTTACCATTCACAGGCGGATAAGCTTGCATAAAGGTCTCGGTTTTGCGGTCTGCCAGACGTGCGATCAGCCCCTGCAAACCGCGGGAGTGGTCTGCGCCGCCCTGGCTGGCATGGCAGGCAGCTGCCTTTTCTCTCAAGTCTGCCACGGTTGCATAACGAATACGGACGTGTGTGGGAAAATGGACTTTCGCCAACGACGCCAGGTCAATGTCACCATTCTTGCCCCACCTGGATGGGTCCTTTCCCGACAGCCTGATCGCCAACACACCCATTTTGATGAAGGTGCGGTTGATAGTGTGAAAGTACAATCTGGCAGCCTGGTGGGGGTGGAAAGACCCATGATCCAGGTTGATCTCTGGATCGGCAGCCATTGCGAATGCCTTCACAGTGGCTTGATGGATGGCGATATGGTCGGGGTGCCGGTACCCCCCGATCGGGTCAAAGGTGATCACCACGTCCGGTTGATGCTGTCGGATCAGGGTGGCGACCTTAGCAGCAACTGCCTCTAGAGATTGGGCAGCCAGCGCATTCGGATGCGTGTTATCAGGAGAGCCAGGCATGCCCGAATCGCGG
>CAZJLN010000256.1:989-3169 GCA_964546745.1 uncultured Anaerolineaceae bacterium | reverse complement strand
ATGCCGGCGGCCGGAGAAACGGATCCGAAGAGCTGTCACTCGCGCTTTCGGCCGGGTGAAGGAGCGGCATGGGCGGCTGGACGCTTCGGATCCGCGGACCATCCACCGGCTGCGGGTGGCGATCAAGCGGTTCCGCTACCTGGTCGAGCTGCTGGCGCCGGCGCCGGCGGGATCGGTCTCGGATTGCCTGCGCCAGCTGAGGCGTTACCAGGAGCAGATGGGTCGGATCCAGGACTGGCAGGTGATGCTGAGCGCCTGGGATGCCGGGCAGCGGGGCCGCAGCGTGCCGGCTCCCCGAAATCCACATCCGTTCCGGGCTGCCATCGAGCAGCGGCTGCGTTCGAGCATCCGGCGCTTCCTCAAGACGGCGCCACAGATGCTTTCGGTGTGGCCGCCCGAGCTGGCTGTATGAAGATCTATTTGCTGCGTCATGGGCGAGCCGTTGAGCGGGGCGCGGCCGGTTGGGACCGCGACTGCGACCGGCCGTTGACCTCCGAAGGGGAGAAGCAGATCGTCCGGATCGCCCGGGGCATGCGCCAGCTGAACCTCGAGTTCGATCATGCCCTGTCCAGCCCGTATGTGCGGGCGTGGCGGACCGCCGAGATCGCGGCGAAGGAGCTGGGATTGGGCGCGCGATTGCGGGCGAGCCGGCACTTGATGCCGGATGGGGATCCGGCGGGGCTGGTTCGACAGCTGGGGAGGCTGCGGCCGCCGGTTCGGGGGGTGCTGCTGGTGGGGCACGAGCCCGATCTGGGGCGATTGGCGGCCTTGTGGGCTACCGGCGTGGCCGAGGGCAGGATCGAGCTCAAGAAGGGCGGTCTGATCCGGCTCGATGTGGAGGATCTCATCCTCGGGCGATGCGCCGTTCTCGAGTGGCTGCTTGCCCCGGGCCACTTGGCCGGTCTGGCGGATCCCGAGGGTTAAGGGGCTGCACAGACCCTACGCGGCCGCACGGGTGTTTTGACTTTTGGAATCGCACTGGCTAGGCTGATGCGCATGGAAGTTCTGCATGCGCCTTGGCGCATCGAGTATATTCAGGCGCCCAAACCGCCGCCGAGCGTCGCTTCGTTGTTCACGCGGATCGCCCAGTCCGACGAGGATGAAGCTCACTTTGTCCTGGCGCGGGATCGGACGTGTTTTGCCATGCTCAACCGGTATCCGTACACGGGCGGCCATCTGATGATCATCCCCTACAAGCAGGCGGCTCGACTTGACGATCTCACGGGCGAGGAGATGGCGGGTCTCTGGGAGCTGACGCGGCGGTGCATGAACGCCCTGACGGCGGTGATGCGGCCCGATGGATTCAACGTGGGCATGAACCTGGGGCGGGTGGCAGGGGCGGGGATCGCGGAGCATCTGCATGTCCATGTTGTCCCCCGGTGGCTGGGAGACACGAATTTCATGCCGGTGTTGGCGGGCACATGCGTGGTGCCTGAGGCATTGTCGGAGGTGGCGGGCCGGCTGCGGGTGGCGCTGGATTCGGCGCCCGCTCCAAAGCCCTGAACCAGGGATCACCCATGCCTGTCGAGACCCTGCAATTCGAGAGCGCGCGGCTGGCCCAGCAGCTTTACATCAACGAGCCGGACAACCTGCGGATGCTGCAGGTCAAGCTCGATGTCAAGGCCACCAGCCGCGAGGGATGGATCCGGCTCGAGGGATCGGTCGAGGCCATCGACCGCGCCAAACACCTCTTCCAGTTGCTCGAAGGCAACCTCAAGGCGGGCGTGCCGGTCCGGAGCCGCGATTTTCAATACGCGCTCGATGTGCTGCGCGAGGATGGGGTGGCCGCATTGCGCGCGCTGTATGGCGAACGGGTCCAGACCTCGACCCGGAAGGCGCAAGTCGTGCCGAAGACCCTTACGCAGCGGAGGTACATCGAATCGATCCGCCAGCACGACGTGGTGTTCGGGATCGGTCCGGCGGGGACGGGGAAGACCTACCTGGCGGTGGCGATGGGGGTGAGCGCCCTGCGCGAGGAGAAGGTCTCGAGGATCATCCTGACGCGTCCGGCCGTCGAGGCGGGGGAAGCGCTCGGTTTTCTGCCGGGCGATCTCTACGAGAAGATCCACCCCTACCTGCGTCCGCTGCTGGATGCGCTGTATGACATGCTGCCCGGCGAAGAAATCCAGCGCCTGATGGAGCGGGGGATCATCGAGATCGCGCCGCTGGCCTACATGCGC
>CAZJLN010000256.1:0-979 GCA_964546745.1 uncultured Anaerolineaceae bacterium | reverse complement strand
CTCTACGACGCGCTTTACGAGATGCTGGGCGTGGAGAAGGTGATCAAGCTGCTCGAGCGCAGCGTGATCGAGATCGCCCCGCTGGCCTACATGCGCGGGCGCACCCTCAACCACGCGTTCGTGATCCTGGACGAGGCGCAGAATTCGACCGGCGAGCAGATGCTGATGTTTCTGACGCGGCTGGGAATGAGCGCCAAGGCGGTGATCACGGGCGATCCGTCCCAGGTGGATCTGCCGGCGCAGAAGCGGTCGGGCTTGCTCGAGGCGATGTCCATCCTCCGGGCGGTGGAGGGTTTGGCGTTCATCGAGTTCCAGAAGCGGGATGTCATCCGGCATGCTCTGGTCCAGCGGATCATCACCGCCTACGAGGAATCGCGCAAGGAACGCGCATGAAGGGAGCGCGAATCGGAGCGCCGAAGTTCCGGCCGGCTCGTCGATTGACTTTTGATTGCAGCCGCGTGAAGGCGCTCGATCTACGCCAGCAACGAGGCGCCGGGCCGGTCGATACCCGGTGGTTGCGCCGCCGGGTGCGCGCGCTGATCGATCGGGAGATCCGGCTCGAAGGTTATGAGCTGGGGATTCACCTGGTGAACGAGCCGCACATGGTCCGCCTCAACGAGCGCTACCTGCGGCATGCGGGTGTCACGGACGTGATCGCCTTCGGCTACCGCGGCCGGTCCGATCCCGAAGGGCTGGCGGGCGACGTGGTGGTATGTCCGGCCGAAGCCCGGCGCCATGCGCGGCGCTATCGGACAGACAGCCGCGGCGAGATCTTCCGGTATATTGTTCACGGGATCCTGCATCTCCTGGGGCATGACGATCGGACGCCGGCCATGCGCCGTCGCATGAAGCGGATCGAGGATCGCTGGGTGCGGCGCTGGGCGGGGCCGGCCCGGGGTGCGGGCAGATCGGATCGCAGCCGTCGGCGCGCCCGCGGCCGATCAAGACGTTCTCGAATCCCGTGATGCGCATCGTCATG
>CAZJLN010000255.1:0-3233 GCA_964546745.1 uncultured Anaerolineaceae bacterium | reverse complement strand
AGCCATTGCAGCGCGGCGTTGGGCAGATGTTGCAGGATACGGGCGAAGTGCCGGTGCGTGGGTAACGCCGTATCCACCAGGGTGGCGGATAGTGAACTCCCGTTGTTGGGCAAGGGAAAGCCGAGTACCGCGGTGAGAACCGGATGCTCAACCAGGAAATTTCGCAGACGCGGCATATAGAGTAACTGCTGATCGAGCTTCACCAGGTAAGCGGCGACGAAAGGGACGTATGGCAGCGTAGGAAGACACCAAGCCGTGTCGAGATTACGCTCCGGGAAGTTGGCCCAATCCAACGGCGCCAACAGTTCCAGGTAACGCAAAGCCACGGGGTCCTGCTGTACGCAGCGGGGCAACCGCTCGGGTTCGCACAACAGCGTGCTCAACTGGGGGTCACATAACAACTTTTGGAGTGGTTGTGAAGGGCTAAACCGGCGTCGCCCCAAGGGTGACGCGGACAACAACCGTGATACAATAGATTTGCTGGTCATCAGAGGTCTCCTTTCTGGCCAGAAATGGCTTAGGCGAGCACATTCTAGCCCGAGAGGGGCCTCCTGACCAGCACGGCGGCCCAAAACGTAACCAAGTTGACCTTGATTACGTTTTCGTAGGACTTAGTCGTAACTCAGTCCTGATTGAAGGCAGGAAAACGTAGCCAAGTTAGCGCCAGATACGATTTTGAGGGGCGTTCCGGAAAGTTGGTCGCGACTTGGTCGCGATTCAGCTACGAAAAATCGGGACCCGGTCCACCCCTCTGAAGAGGGGATTGTGACGGAATACGAACTTCCGTAACGCGACCAACTCCAATCGTCCGAAGAGACACCCCGATGAAGAGGGGATTGTGACCAAAAGACGATAACCCCCGAACGCGGGTCGAGATTGTCCGAAGAGACACCCCGATGAAGAGGGGATTGTGACAGAATTGCGTGGTGGAAGTCTGCGTATTCGATGTTCGTCCGAAGAGACACCCCGATGAAGAGGGAAGGACCAATGTTAAGCGGTTACGCATTGGTTACGCAATGGCTACGGCCCAGCGTAACCAGGTTACGCTGGGCCGTAGGATGCCCGACCTTCAGAGTGAATGGGGAAAACGGGTTATTGTGACTCGTTTTGGGCGGCTTTACGTTGCTTGATACGGTGTAAAGCGCGCAAATTCAGCAAAATGTAGATGAGGGTGTTGAGATTGGCGATGGCTTGGCCATTGCGCAGCTTGGGACGCTCCATCCCCAAAGCTTTGGCCAGGCTGAATAGGCGTTCGGTGGCCGTCCGTTGTTGATAGACGGTTTTGTAGAGCGGGGAATCGCGATCGATCCAATGGCGTAAACGCGCCCCGATACTCGTGGGGATAGTGACGGTGCAGCCACCCTTCTCCCAGTGTTTGTCATGGCTGGGACAAGTGGCGCCGTTAGGCTGGGGATACAGCAAGGGACACACGTAACGCCCACGCTCGTGCGGCAAAAAACCGCTCTGGTGCATGAAGGTATTTCTGAGCGGCATAGATAACCCGGCCGGACATAAGGGCAGGCCCTCGGCGTCAAATTGATCGTGGGAGGTCCGTTGCGCCAGGGGCACAGCGGCGAAAGCGGTTTGCCACGGCTGGGCGTCCTGGTGAAAGTATTCATAGATGTAGAACGCATCATAGGCGGCATCGAAGGCGCCAAAGCGCGGGCGAAAGCCCAAACGCTGTTCCGTAGCGGTGAGCAAGGGAAAGAAGTAGGCGACATCAGGTTGGTTGAAGGGTTGGGTGAGTTCGGCGAGGACGAATTCGCCCCACTCCGGCACTTTGGTGGTGATAACACCGGAAGCATAGCCCCAATAGTACTCGCCCACTGCCACCGTATCCGCCGGTACGGGGTCCGCGTCTGGGGTCGCCGGGGGCGTGGATGAGGCCACCTGATTACGCTTGCGTTTACAGCCGAGCCGACAATCGGGATCCGCGGTCGGGGGGTGCTCTTTGACGAAGCGCTCCTTAACATAGGCTTTGGGATTGTTCTCTTTGACCCAGGCGAGAATATGCTTGGTATCTAGCGCAATCGTTTGGCCAAAGTCCGGAGCTATCTCGGCCAGTTCAGCCCGCAGCAAGTCTACTGTCTGATCGAGTAAACCTTGTAGACTGGCGTTGGGGACTTTGCGCAACAAGCGCGGGAAGTGGCGTTGGGTGGGTAAACTCACGGTTTCATTATTCTCATTGCCCCCTTGCCAAATAGGTATGGGGGGCGTACAGGGAAAGCCTAACAGCCAAGCCACTGCCGGATGCTCGTTGAGATAGTGCCGCAGATGGGAGAAGTAGGGCAGGTGTTGATCCAACTTCACCAAGCAGGCGGCAACGAAGGGTACAAAGGGGACGGCTGGCATGCCGCGTTGCGTTGTCAGATCGCGTTCGGGGAAAGCACGCCAGTCCAAAGGCCCCAACAACTCCAGGTAGTGGCGGGCCAGCGGTGAGGCTTGTATCCAAGCCGGAAGCAGCTCTGGATGCTGCCATAAGGTGTGCAGATCGGGTGCGCAGTGGGGTTCACTGGCGCACAGAGCGCGCCACGCGCGCCCGAAGCGTGATACAATAGGTATGCTCGTCATCGTAAGTCTCCTTTTCTATGCTAGGAAGGTCGGGCAAACCTATTCTAGCGGCGGGAGCTTACTTTGACGAGCGCGCTTTCATCAAGCGTAACCAATCAGGCATTGGTTACGGTTTTCTGTAACCTGGTTACGCACTGGTTACGCTTGGCCCGGTAAAAGCGTAACCATTCCGCGATTGGTTACGCTGGTGAAGACGACTTTTTCGATTGGTTACGCATTGGGCGCGACCTGGTGACGAAAAATCGTAGCCGCGTCGAACCCTCGATGAAGAGGGGATTGTGACCTAAGTACTTCCTTCGGTAGGAGGAAGCCGATGCGTCCGAAGAGACACCCCGATGAAGAGGGGATTGTGACCATCTCCTATTTATCTGAAAGTTGAACTGAACCTAGTCCGAAGAGACACCCCGATGAAGAGGGGATTGTGACTATCTACGGTCACCACGCGAGCCCGAACCGGGTTGTCCGAAGAGACACCCCGATGAAGAGGGGATTGTGACTGTGTTGTGTCCATCTTCGGGTTGTCTCCCAATTGTCCGAAGAGACACCCCGATGAAGAGGGGATTGTGACTCGTTGGGGACGTTCGGAATGTCCTCCGTTACGAGTCCGAAGAGACACCCCGATGAAGAGGGGATTGTGACTTCGCAACCAGTACAGCAGCGTC
>CAZJLN010000254.1:1797-3241 GCA_964546745.1 uncultured Anaerolineaceae bacterium | reverse complement strand
TTGAATGGCGTATGACACTGATCAGTGTGGCGATCATGCCGCTGTTTATGTTAACCGCACGTCTGCTGGGTAAGAAGTTGCGTGACATTTCACGTAAGCAAATGGAAGCGAACGCACAGATGAACGCAATGATGAATGAAACGCTCAATATTGGCGGAGCGCTGTTGGTAAAGTTGTTTGGCAGGCAGCAGTATGAGGTAGATATCTTCAGTCAACGAGCAGGGCAGGTGCGAGACATGGGGGTAAGGCGTGCGTTTGTGGGATCGATCTTTGGAGCCATTATTGGCTTGATCGCTGCGGTCGGATCAGCGCTGGTGTATGGGCTTGGCGGTTACTTTGTGATCAAAGGTGCATTCACAATCGGCACAATTGTGGCGTTTGGATCGTATTTGGGCAGTTTATATGGCTCACTCTCAGGCTTATCAAACGCGCCGGTAGAGTTTGCGACATCCATGGTCAGCTTTGAGCGGGTGTTTGAGGTGATCGACCTGCCGATTGATATCTTGGAGAAAGAAGAACCGATAATTCTGGAACAGATTAGCGGAAAAATAGAGTTTGAGGATGTGACCTTCCGATATGAGAGCGGAGATGAGACCTTCCTAAGCGATGTGAAACGCTATGGCAGCATAGATGACGTGACGACTGTTTTATCCAGCCCAACCCAGGAGGGTGAGAAAGCGGAGGAAGGCGAAGAACTGCCAAAAAGCCAGGCACGGACCGTGGCGCTGGATGGAATCAGCTTTCGGGCGCAGCCTGGACATTTGGTAGCACTGGTGGGACCCAGCGGGGCTGGCAAGACTACAGTGACATACCTGGTCCCCAGGTTATATGACCCCTCTGAGGGAATCATTCGGATTGATGGACATGACCTGCGGGAAATTTCTCTGGAATCACTATCGAGGCAGATTGGGATGGTGACGCAGGAAACCTATCTCTATCATGACACCATCCGCACCAATTTGCAGTATGCTAGGCTAGACGCGACCCAGAAGGAATTAGAAGAGGCATGTCAGATCGCCAATATTCACGAATTTATTCAAGCGCTGCCGGATGGGTATGACACGATTGTAGGGGAACGGGGCTATCGAATGAGCGGTGGCGAGAAGCAAAGGATTGCCCTGGCACGTGTGATCCTCAAAAATCCGCGTATTTTAATTTTGGACGAGGCGACCTCCAGCCTAGACAGCGAGTCAGAAGCGCTGATCCAGGATGCGTTGGAGCGCGTGATGGCTGACCGTACGAGCATTGTGATTGCGCATCGGCTGAGCACGATTTTGGCGGCGGATCTGATCCTGGTGATGGACCGGGGAAAGATCATCGAGAGCGGGACGCATGAGGAACTGTTGGCAAAAGAAGGATTGTACGCTAATTTGTACCACACGCAGTTTAAGAAGAATGGGGGAGGGTAGTTAGATAGTTAGATAGTTAGATAGTTAGATAGTTA
>CAZJLN010000254.1:0-1697 GCA_964546745.1 uncultured Anaerolineaceae bacterium | reverse complement strand
TAGTTAGATAGTTAGATAGTTAGATAGTTAGATAGTTAAATAGTCAGATTGTTAAATAGTCGGGTATTCAAAAGAATTTTCCCATAAAGAGATTATTGAGAAATAGGAAAAGATACTAGTGATAGTGTCTTATGTGAAATAGAGTCTAGGATCTGATTCAAAAGAGGCTTGGCTGGAGAAGAGCTTGTTGAGAATTAGCAGAATGATTCTCTAACCAAGTTTTTAATTGAAGATAGCTTTCTGGAAAAGGGTGTGGGAATTTGAATGCGCCTTTTTTTATAAGCAAGACATTTCCTTGAGGCATTTGAGGATGGTCTAAAACAAATATTGGAATCCAGTTCGCTTTAAGTGCTTCTGCAGCTCCAGCCCATGTGCCACCTTTTTCTGCATCACTCGCTACTACAATTGCGTAATCAGCTAATGTATAAATCAACTTATTTCTTCCCATAGCTGTACCCACCGAAAAAGGTGCACTGGGGGAATAAGGGGTCATAAGACACAAATCCCCCCGAATGATCGCATCTCGATTTTCGGGATCACGGATTACCTTTTCGAGACTGTCTGCTAATATAGCAACAGAAGTGCCTCGGGCTGATAAAGCTGAATTTTTGCTAATGGTATCAACACCTTTAGCTCCACCAGAATATAATACCAACCCAGATAAGCCACAGGCATTGCCTATAAATTCTGCACAGGCTCGACCAGCTTCATCCAATTGGCGTGAACCAACCACTGCAATGCCAGGTTGTCCCAAAAGTTCTATTTCACCAGAATAGAAAAGGATGGTAGGTGCGGAATCTTTTAAACGCTGCCTATAGCGAACAGGATAATCTGCATCTGCTCTGGTTAGCACATGAATTCCCAAAGACTCTTGACGTTCCAATTCAATAGCGAGAGATCCACTTCTCTGCAATTGAAAAGAAATTCGCTTAGCTTCCTCTTCCATTAAGCCTAATTGGTTTTTGAGTTCTTCAGTTGATAGCTCCAACAAATTTGCTGGGCGCATGGATAAAGATTGTAGTTTTTTGGCTAGTGGATTCCAGTTTTTAAGAGTTAATGGTTCAAATTCTTCTGACGAGGATAATCCTAGGCGGGCACAGAGCAATATTAAAACCTGTGAATCAAGTGTAATTGTCATCCTTTACTATTCCTTGCAGCAGCTTGTGCTAATGTAAATGGATAAACTGGTCCACTCCCATTAATCTGTAACAAATATCCAGCCATTGTTAATGTCCATCCAGAGTCTATAATATCATCCACCAGTAATACTGGTTCATGGGGGATTGGATGATTTATGTTTATTGTACCAATTACGTTGCGAGCTTGCATAGTACCGTTCTGCATTGTTTTTTGTTCAGGAGCTTCAGCAATCCGCTGTAAAACTGGATAGAAAGGAATGCTTAATGACTCTGCCAGACGAGAAGCAAAATCAGGCACAAGATCTGGGTGACGTGTCGAAGGAATTGCCGTAATCCAGGTTGGAAATGGCTGTGGCAGCCATATGTTGCGAATTAAATGAACTGCTGCATTTACTAATTCTAAACAAAAATGCTCGTCCTTATATTTACCAGATCGAACCAATTTACCCCACCCCGCATCACCATAATTACATAATGAACGGCCTGGTGCGTTTTGGTATTCAAATGGGATATTGCGTTTTTGGTCTGGAAACAACCCAAGGGGGATTTGTTTATGTG
>CAZJLN010000253.1:1643-3242 GCA_964546745.1 uncultured Anaerolineaceae bacterium | reverse complement strand
GGTTGGGAATGAGGTTCATGGCCAGATAGGGCCAGGTCAACAGGGAGAAAAGCAGGGCGGTTATTCCCACCAGGACGACGGTCAGCGCCTCCCGCCCCAGGAATCGACTCCAGGTTTCATTGGCGCCGGCAGGATCCTGCCGGTCGCGGTAATGGGCATAGCTGTCGTAAACGAGCAGTATGCCGTAAAGGGTTACGCCGGCGGATCGAATGTTCTGGGTTATGCCGAAGAGGATGCCCAGGCATAGAATCCGGGCAGGCGCATTTTTGCCTGACGCGGACAGGTAGAGCGCGGCGCAGCTGATGAAGTACATGACCGCGAAAGGAATGTCCTTGGGATTGGCCGGGATGTCCCCGGTGAACCGGGGCGTCAGGAATAACAGGAGGGGGCCGAGCAGGGCCAGCCGCTGATCGCGGTACTGCCGGTACAAAAGGAGATAGACGGCGATAAAAACCGCCAGGGCAAATAGCATGTTGAGCAGGTGATATCGTTCAACCGATTTGTCCTGGTTCAGGATGAACAGCATCATGGGGTAAAAAGCGCTGTAGTGCAGATAGTAGTAGAGCTCTTCAGCGTTTATGCCGGTGAATCGCTCTAGATTGGGAAACGACTCTGCATCCTGAATATCCAGCCAGCCGTTTGTCTTGTTGAATGCCGTTCGGTCGGCAACTTTTTTGTTGAAGACATGCTCGTAGGAGGCGACGCCCATGGTGTAATTTACCGGCTCATCCCAGGTGAGACCGAAATCCTTGTGGGTAAGCAGGACGGCAGCGAGGTAGCAGGCGCTGAAGACCAGGATGGCGATATGCCGTTTGATGAAGTGCGGTAATCTGCGAGCAGTCATAGCGCCGGGTGCGGCACGCAATAAAGGGTTATGGGAGCCGGGGGGCAATTACATTCCGGACGCCGGGGCCGGATGGATCATCATCCGGGAATCTCATGGGTTGCTCTTTCTTCTTCCGCGCGCCGGAGCAGGGCAAAAATTCGGCGCACGATGCCCAGCGCCACCGCCTGCAATCCGACCATCACCAGGAATGCGCCGGTGATGACATACACCCAGGGAAGATCAATCCTGCCGGTGGTGAGGTACTCCCAGATGGTCTTGTAGTTGATGGCAATGCCCAGCAGCGCCACCGCCGCGCCGAACATGATGAGATTGCGCTGGGAGAGCGCCCGGTAGACCATGGCCTTAAATCCCCTGATCCGGCCGTTGCGCCGGTGAATGAGCTGGATGACTTCGTCGGAGATGATACCCACCGTAACGATGCCGATGCCGGTGACAATGAGCACCATGACCGTCACCAGCCGGTAGATCATGTAATCGGGGACGGCCCGGTATCTGAGATAGTGAACGAGGGGGTACAGCCCGTATAAGAATCCCGCGAGAAACATGAAGATCCCGGCGATGCCGAAAAACCTGAAGGGCGCGTAGGTCAGGGCGATGTCAACAATGGTCTTTAGAAAGCGTATCCCGTCCTGCACCACCCCGAGCTTGGACCGTCCCACCCGCTCCTCATAGGTCATGGGAACTTCAGTGATGCTCAGGTTTTCGTCCAGAACCGCCCGGCAGCTCATGGCCGGGGTAAAGTGGAGGCCGTC
>CAZJLN010000253.1:0-1633 GCA_964546745.1 uncultured Anaerolineaceae bacterium | reverse complement strand
GGGCAGGGGATAGATCTTCGCCAGGGAGCTCTTCCTGATCACCCGCATGCCGCTGGCGGAATCGGTGATGGAGGTGTTGCCCAGCAGATTGATCAGCAGCGCGTAGAAGCGGTTTCCCAGTTTCCTGATGGCGGGCATTCTGCTCTCGGGGGTCATGCGCGATCCGATGACGATGTCCGCGTCCTCCTCGATCAGCTTGTTGCACATGCCGGCAAAGGAGCGGGGATCGCAGGTGCCGTCCGCATCAAGAAAGGCAACGAGCGCGCCCGTTGCCTTTGCAAAGCCGCTTTTGATGGCGGCGCCGTACCCGCGGTTTTTTTCATAGGAGATGAGAACAATGTCCCGGAACTGCCCGGCAATCTCGGCGGTGCGGTCGTGGCTGCCGTCGTTCACCACGATAATTTCCACATCGTCAACCGGCGTCTGCCGGACTATATTGTCGCGTTCGGCGAGACACCGCTTGATGATGCCGGCGATGGCCTCTTCTTCATTGTAGGCGGGGATGATGATTGACAGCTTCACGTGTTTTGTCTGGGGCGATAATTACTTGGCCTGCATCGGGTTGCCCTGCTGGTCCCAGAGCTGCCATTCCCCAACCCGCTGCCCGTCCTGATATTCTCCCTCTGACTTCTTTTGCCCCTTATCATACCAGGTGGTGTGCTTTCCGACCTTCTTGCCGTCCCGGTACTCTCCCTCGGATGCCTTCGCGCCGTTCAAGTGCCAGTAGGTCCACAGACCGGCCTCTTTTCCGTTTTGAAACTCACCTTCAAAATTCTTGTTGTTGTTATCGTACCACACGGTCCATTTGCCGACCCGCAGGTTGTTTTCAAAAGCCCCCTCGTTTTTCTTGTTTCCGTTTTCATACCAGCTTGCACTGCCGCCGTTTCGCTGGCCATCCTTGAAGGTTACCTCGGCTTTTTTCTGGCCGTTGTCATACCAGTCAGTCCACATGCCGGTTTTTCTGTTGCCGTCATATGTTCCCTCGGACTTTTTCCGGCCATTGTCATACCACTCAGTCCACGGGCCTGTTTTTTTCTCATCGGTGAAGGCGCCTTCGGATTCTTTCTGGCCATTTTCGTACCAGAAACTGTGTTTTCCCTCCGGCTTGCCGTCTTTAAAGGTTCCCTTCTGCTTTTGCTTGCCGTTCTCATACCAGCTGGCGTAGCTGCCGTGCTTTATTAACTGGCCGGCGGCGTCCTTCTTGACCTCGTATTGTTCCTTCAGCCGGCCGTTGTCGTAGCGCTCTTCCATTTTTCGCGAGCATGCGGCAAGGCACAGCGATGCCGCGAAAAGGGCCAGCACAATGGTTATGGAGAGACGAGAGGTTGCCGTTCTTTGGTCCGCAGTCATGCTTCCATCCTCCTGTAGCGTGTTTAATAAGGCGTCAGGTGATTTGTTGTGCACTTATAATCGGCATAATCATAAGCCAGGTTTAATGAAAAATCAATAAAATAAAGCCCTTGCAGCCCGGGAACGGCGCATATTGCGCTTGACATCCTGAAGGCCGTGCTTTATAAAATGACCCATACACTGATTGCCTCGGAGCTGCGGCCGGCGGTTAACATAAGGGCGGACCGGAGTGGTACGTCTGATAAAGGACTTTATGCTGATCAGTCTTTTTCATAAGTGTTCG
>CAZJLN010000252.1:0-3254 GCA_964546745.1 uncultured Anaerolineaceae bacterium | reverse complement strand
CGGGAACGGTACAGATGATGGACCAACCATCATAACAACCATTATTTCAGCAACTTTAGCGCCAGGCGCAGATAGTACAGACATGATCTTTATTCCTGCTGGAGAATTCCAAATGGGATGCGATCCGGACCATAACGGAGGTTACTCTTGCCTTTCTGATGACCTTCCCCTACATTTGGTTTATTTGGATGCTTATTATATCGATAAAAATGAAGTCACCAATGGGCAGTATTCTCAGTGTGTAGCTGCAGGTGCTTGCGAAGAACCTTGGAAATACCATTCTGATGAAAAGCACAAATTTTATTACGATAACCCAGAATATGCCAATTTCCCGGTAATTCATGTCAGCTGGTATGATGCACAGGATTATTGCCTTTGGGCAGGTAAACAATTACCCACCGAAGCACAATGGGAAAAAGCTGCAAGAGGGACCATACTCAGAGCTTACCCTTGGGGGGATGAATACCCAAATTGTAGCTTAGCAAATTTTGATGAATGTAATTGGCATGATACCAGCGAAGTTGGAAGCTACCCGGAAGGTGCCAGCCAATATGGCGTATTGGACATGGCAGGCAATGTGATGGAATGGGTAAGAGATTGGTATTCAGAATCCTATTACAGCTCTTCTCCGTATGAAAATCCTTCTGGTCCTGAAAGCGGTGATCGCAAGGTAATACGCGGTGGGGCTTGGCTCAGTAGTTGGGGCTTCTTGCGAGTGGCTGGCCGCAAGAATTCCAGCCTCCCCGGTATGGGCAGTGGTCTCGGATTCCGTTGTGCATCTTCTCAATTAATGGTTTTAGAAGATTTGCCTATTGCTCCTAAAACCGATCTAGCCACACTCGCCTTTGGATACAACCAGGAGCATTTGCTTACTTATGACAAAAACACTTGGAATGCAGCGGATTTATCGAGTGGTTTTAAAGCTATTGAGCTGATCCATTCGATTGGCTGCAGCATGCACCAAAACCTTGGAAGAGGAGCGCCAGAATGGTGGCAGAGAACGATCACACACCAAGCCATTGGCTCCTATGATTTTCGCGTAGAAACATGGACCGACACCAACACCTACCAGATCGTGCTTGTCACCTATAACATCGATGAGAAAAACATCGAAATCGCCATCGAACCCGGATCTGACCCAGAGACCTGCCTGGAAGCTGCCGCGCTGGTCATCAAAGACTCCGTCAAGAACGATTTTGGTCCGATCAAGTGAGAAAATAGGAATCCATTTTAGAGTTAAGTTGGGCAATCCCACACACATCTGTAGTGGAGTGTTCTCGAAGAGTGCACAGCAAATAAAACTCCTTGATCTCAAAACCTCCCGACCCAAAACCCTCCTGAACCCAATCCTAAGGTGAAAGCCTGTAGTGGGGAAATGTGAATCTCCCAGATAGTAGGCTAGGTTTTTATACCTGATCATGATGTAAAGATGATCACACAAATGTGTAAAACAGCCTTTTTCGCTCAAAAACCGAGATTGCTTCCTTCGTCGCAATGACAATTAAAGTCACTGCGAGCGCAGCGAAGCAGTCTCATACACTCAGAACAAAGATTGCTTCCTACGTCGCAACCCATTACAGGGTTCTACGCAATGACAAATAATGTCACTGCGAGCGCAGCGAAGCAGTCTCATACACTCAGAACAAAGATTGCTTCCTACGTCGCAACCCATTACAGGGTTCTACGCAATGACAAATAATGTCACTGCGAGCGCAGCGAAGCAGTCTCATACACTCAGAACAAAGATTGCTTCCTTCGTCGCAACCCATTACAGGGTGCTACGCAATGACAGTAATTATCTTGGTTTCCATACCTGAACAAATAACATATTGGTCAAGATCCTGTTTCGATAGCACAACCTGTGGTGGATCTATGAGCAAAGGTCGGACGGCTGTGCATCGGTGCGCACCTACGTCAGCCATCTTGGAAAATCCCTCCCTATGCTATTATCACAGCGCCAAACAGTTTGCCTATTGGGACATCACGCTTGGTGAAAAATCTCCTTTCAATACCGCAACGATCCGATCTTATCCCAAGTGCCCTTTCAAGGGTGGGATGAACCAGCTCTGGAGAAACCAATTGCTCGCCACTGCCATTGAGGGATCTTCTTCTACTAATTGGCAATATGAAAAGGTTTACTTTTCGGTCGTGCATCATCCTGGAAACCACTGCCTGAGCCAGAGCATGGCTGAATTTCATCAACTGATCGACCAGAGCGACCGCTTTTTTGCTTTTACATCCGACCAGATCATCAACCAGGCAGCCCAGATCAACTCAGTCTTGTTAAATGAGTGGGTGAGCTGGTACCGGGAACTTTATTATTTTTGATGATAGAGGTGTTGGAAGCTTTAAAGCTGGCATAAGCGAGCACTTACTAATCTATATGCGTGATCTTGGCGATGAATGGAATGGACCTACTAACTGTTGGCGTCTGGCGAGGAGTGCTGGCATTGGTTGATAAAGAGCGCCAGCTCATCATCCGAGGTGCCGTTGGCGATCATGCGCTTGATGAGTGCGAATTTAATGGGGGAAAAGTGAAAATATGATCGCAGGGTGATGTTGTGTGATTGTTTGGTCCCTATACGTGTGGTTTGGTTTCCAATGATCGTTTCATAGTAGAACGATCATGCAATTCGATGATTGCATCCGTGTTCGTGCAATAGAAGGAAGAATTAACGCAATTTATGAAAAAAATTTTTTGCGTTAAAAATGACTTTGAATTTTAATAAGTGGTTATCAATCGATTGATATTTAAGTGTATAATATAAACAGATTAACAAATCATTAATCCGAAGGAATGTTAAAAATGAATAAGATAAAAGCAGTCATTTGCTGTTTGATCGTCATTCTTTCCTTGAACTCAGTCGTTAATGGTACATCTGTGAATGCCAATGCCAGGGTAGGCGGATTTACGATCAACACTTGTAATGCCAACGACATTGCGACCGAGAAGCCGGCACCTGCGACTCTACCTCCACCGCCGTCCAACGCCACCGTGATCAATTTTGACGATGTGACAGCGCCCTGCGTTTTTAGCGAAACAATAGCCCTCCGCGACCAATATTCCGGGCTGGGGGTGTTGTTTATAGGTCCAGCCGTGAATGACGGCGGCGGAATCCTTGACCAGTGCAGCAGCTTTGGTGTTACCGGCTACAGCGCGCCCAACTTCCTGGCTTTCAACAAAAACTCTTATTTCGGCAATGACGGCATCCCACAGCCGCCTGAGACGATCACTTTCATCAATGGCGCCACAC
>CAZJLN010000251.1:0-3255 GCA_964546745.1 uncultured Anaerolineaceae bacterium | reverse complement strand
CGCTCGCCAATATTCCTGACCCGCAGTGAGACCGTCAACGCTTCATCATCGGACAGGCTGACGGTCGAAAGGTTAAGGCCAGAATAGGTAAATTGGGTGTAGGACAATCCAAAACCGAATGGGAAGCGCACGGCTTTTTTGGCTGTGTCAAAATAGCGATAGCCCACGTAAATGCTCTCGCGGTATTGGGTGATGTGGCGCTTGCCAAATTGCTTCTGGGCGGGGACATCTGAAAGCTCTAAGGGGAAGGTCTCGGTCAACTTGCCGGAGGGGTTGACCCTGCCGGAGAGCAGGTCTACGGCGGCTGCGCCAACGCACTGCCCACCCAAGCCCAAATAGAGCACGCCCTTCACCTGGTCAATCCAAGGCAAGCGCACCGCGCTACCGGCGTGCAATACTACAATGATGTTGGGATTGACGGCTGCCAGCTGCGCAATCAGGGCGTTGTGTTCCTGTGGCAAGTCAATATGGGTGCGGTCAAAGCCCTCGGATTCGTACTCGTCCGGCAGACCGGCGAACACCAACACCACATCCTTGCCCCTGGCGCTGTCAACGGCTTCCTGCCGGAGCGCGGCTGCATCCGCTTTGCCTTTCAGGTCATAGCCGCGGGCATAAGTGTAGGGAATGCCTTCCTTATCCAGCGTTTCCAGAGCGCTGGTGATCTTATGCGGGTTGATGCGACTGCTGCCGGCGCCCTGATAGCGCGGATTTTGGGCAAATTCGCCGATCACAGCCATGGACATGCCAGGTTTGAGTGGCAGGATCCCATCATTTTTTAACAGCACCGCGGATTCCGTCGCAACACGACGCGCCAGCGCATCGTGGGCTGTCACGTCGTAGGGCTGACCCATCTTGGGATTGTGTGTTTGGCTTTCAATCAGCGTCAGCAGGCGCAGCACAGCCCGGTCGAGCACGGCTTCATCCAGCGTACCGTCTTTGACGGCATCGATCAGCTTCTGGTCGTTATGCGGTCCCGGGTAGGGCATTTCCAGATCCAAGCCGGCTTTGAGCGCCCACACCCGGTCGTCCATCGCGCCCCAGTCGGTCATGATCGTGCCCTGAAAACCCCACTCACTGCGAGGAATGTCGGTCAGGAGCGCTTGGTTTTGACAGGCATAAGTGCCGTTGAGCTTGTTGTAGGCACACATCAGCGTGGTGGGTTGGGCTTTCTTGATGGCAATTTCGAAAGCGGTCAGGTAGATCTCCCGCAGTGCGCGAGGGTCCACAATCGAATCGTTGATCATGCGAGCCGTTTCCTGGTTATTGCAGGCATAATGCTTCATGCTGGTGCCCACACCCTGAGACTGGATGCCCTGGATCATGGCAGCCGCCAGCTCGCCTGCCACGAGTGGATCCTCGGAGAAGTACTCAAAGTTGCGCCCGCATAGGGGTGAGCGCTTAATATTGGCTCCTGGTCCGAGCACGATCGAGATCCGCTCCTGCCGAGCTTCCGCGCCAATGGCAGCGCCGACTTCGAACAGCAGGTCGCGATCCCAAGAGCAAGAAGTGCTGACGGCAGTGGGGAAGCAGGTGGCAGGCTCGCTCTGGTGAACGCCAAGCTGCCCGCTAGAATTGGCTTCTTTGCGTAAGCCATGCGGTCCGTCAGTCATCATGATGGACGTGATGCCCAACCGCTCAATGGGTTTGGTATACCAAAAGCCTTGCCCGGAGCACAATTTGGCTTTTTCCTCCAGGGTCATTTGGGCGATGATATGTTCAAGTTGTTCTTTCATGCAGGTCACCTCATGTGGTATTGTTGTGGGTCAATTATAACGGATTGAAATTTCCTTACAGGGGTCGTGGACTTATTGCCCCTGCACCGGTAGCTCGTTTGCCAAAATTATATCAATGGACACCTCCACCTGCTGAACTAATATTGCTTTACTTTGTATTAAATCTTTTTATTTTTATATTAATGTGTGATAATAGTAAAGTAACATTATCCGTTTCTTCTAATTTAATATAGCCCAACTTCTCAACAAAGAACCTTGAGCACCAACTAGTCAACATCTAAACAGAAAGGAGATGTCAATGAAAAGGTCAAAATTGTTTTTCGTCCTGATATTTTTGGTTTTAATCAGCCATATGGCAGGGTCGGGGGGCATCGCGTCCTCCACCCCCCTACAGCCGCCTACGGGAAAGAGTGATACTCCCCCTACGCCACCTGCAAACCCAGAGAAAATTCGTTCAGACGGCAGCTACCTGACGGATTCGGGCTTATGGTACATCGATCTGACTGCCAAACAAACCTTGCAAAGGAACGCTGCTCTCAACTCTGGCGGTCCGGATATATTTGGCTATGAATGGGACGACACGGTTCCTTATGAATGGGTTGATGCCAGCGCTGGAACCGACACTGCTATTGACTGCTCGAGTGTTTTTTATACCGATGCAATCGATATTGGCTTTGCATTCGACTTTTACGAGCACACCTATTCCCAGATTTACATTTCCTGCTATGGGTTCGTTTCCTTCCAACCAGAAGGCTTGGATATTCAACAAGGCTTTCCGCCAATGCCCGATCCGCCCAATGATCTGATTGCACCATTATGGACGCCTGCCGATTCCATCAATTATGTGAAGTATTTGCTTACAGGTATCAGTCCGAACCAAAAACTGGTGATTGAATGGAACAACCTGGTCACTGATAATGGACATAGTAACTTCACTTTGGAGGTGGTTTTACATGAGAACGGAAATATCGATTTTGAATATAATTCCTACATCCAGAATCCAGATGGGGGGTTTTCGAAAGATGGAGGGCTTGAAAACAATGAGGGATTGGATGGATTCTCAACGATACCAGATATGATGGAAATGCCTATTCAAAGTGCGGTGCATATTACCCGCCCACCTAACAGGGCAAACTTATTCCTGACACCTGAACTAAACGGCAGTTTTGTGTCTGCCAGCGAGATGAAGTATTATGCCATGCAGTTGAAAAACTATCGCGCACTTGGCCCGGACGCCGTCACCCTGACCGTAGATACCGATTGGCAGGTGGAGTTTTTTGAAGCAGATGCAATCACACCCCTTATCAACCCGGTTGTTTTAGATCAGGGAGATACATTTCCCTTTATTGCCAGGGTCACTGCTCCAGCACAGGGCAGAGAAACTGAATCAGACTTTGCTATCATCACGGCAGTTTCTGGGCTTCAACCCACAGTCAGTAAATCCGCGACCATATCGTCCACATTCCCGCCTGCCTTTACCCAGATCCTGGATGATCAAAACGATACCGCCACAATGAGCCTG
>CAZJLN010000250.1:0-3257 GCA_964546745.1 uncultured Anaerolineaceae bacterium | reverse complement strand
TTCTTCGATACTTCTCAATCGAGATACCATGATGAACCTCATTGCGGATATTGAAGATGAATATTTTTACCATCATATCCACCGTGATATTTTTTCAACAATCAAAAAGTTTCGAACAACTGATCAATCTATAATTGCAAAACACGTTCCTGATTCGGAAATGGCTATTGCTGATATACTTGAACTTGGAGCATTTAGAGACTGTTCAAGTAGTGTTGACGAGCTTAGAGACTCTTATCTACGTCGAGAAGTGAGATCCGAGCTAATTCGGTCGCTTCTGTGTGTTTCAAGAAACTTTGAACTACCTGTAACAGATCAAATCAACTCTATCTACGACAAATTGTTCCAGTTGGGACACAAAGGCCAGAAATTCATACCTCAGTTAATAGGTGATATGCTTCCTCAATTTTTTGTCGATATTGAGAATCAGTACAAAAATGGGAATACTGTAAGATCAATTTTGACAGGCGTGTCATCCATTGATGAACACCTGTTCATTGAACCTGGAGATCTGGTAGTGATCGGGGCAAGGCCATCGATGGGTAAGAGCACGCTTGCAAGCTGCATCAGTCGGTACAACGGAATAAGAAGGTGTAAATCTGTTGCATATTTTTCAGTTGAAATGGGTGGTAGAACACAGGTCAAAAGAGATATGTTTTCAGAAGCAGGAATAAGTTTGTTTGCATTCAACAAAGGATTACTTCCAAAGAGGGATTACCCAAAACTTTCATTAGCATCAGGACCAGTAAGCAATGCAAAAATATGGATCGACTCTGAGCCTTCAATTACACCTATGAAGATTCAATCAAAGTGTAACTACATTAAATCAAAAACCGGTCTCGATCTAATTATTGTTGATTACCTTCAAATATGCAAATCTGACAAAAGATTTAATGATAAAAGGTTAATGATTGAAGACATCACTCAATCACTCAAGGACATTGCAAAATACTTTGATGTTCCTGTAATAGCTTTAAGTCAACTTACAAGAGATGTGGACAAAAGAACAGATAAAAGGCCAATGAAAAGTGACTTGATAGAATCTGGATCAATAGAAGCAATTGCAGATATCATACTGTTTATTTATCGTGATGAAGTTTATTTTCACGATTCAAAAGATGTGAACATTGCAGAGATAATATGTGCAAAGCAGCGCAATGGAGCATCAGAATTCAGGGTAAAGGTTTTCTTTGATAAAGAAACAATGAATTTCAGGGAAATATCAAAGGACGAACCAACAGGATTTGAAGATAATGGAACAGAAAGATACTAAGCGTAAATACAAAGCAGTCGGAAATAAGCTGACGTGCAACATACACAATGTTGAAATAGTTTCTGATACAGACAAAATAGCGAAACAATTTTAGAAATGGATGAACCGTGCTGTTAAAATGTACAATAAGAAAGAGTGATGAGTATGAAAAATAAAAAGCCTCTATTAGGAATAAAACTATCAGACAAGGTAAGAACAAAGTTTAATGCATCAAGTGTAAATAGAGCTTATAAAAATAAAAAATTAAACAAAGATTACAGGAACAGAAAAATTCTTGAAGAATTAAAGGCGCTCAGAGATGATCCGAAAGCTGCAGGAGAGAGATTGAGGCGTGAATGAAAGTAAAAAAAGTTAATCAGTACAAATGTGATTTTTGCGGAAAAAAAAATTATTCTGCATCGGCTATGATTAAGCATGAAAAGCACTGCACTATGAATCCTGATCGGCATTGTAGAATGTGTGATTTATTGTCTGGAGCACAGCACGATTTAAATCATTTAAAAACATTGGTTCCTGATCCTGATTATAAATACATTGAAGATGATTGTATTCATTCATTAAAAAATGAAGAAGAAGTAAATAAAGGTGTAGAAAAAGTTATTGAAGAAACAGAAGGGTGTCCACTTTGTTCCATGGCTGTATTACGTCAAAAGAAAATATGTATACCAATGACAACGTTTGATTATAAAAAAGTTAATGCTGAAGCTTGGGAAAAAATTAATGAAAATAGTAAAGAGTGGTACAGTGTTGATTTTTAATTAATACAAAACAAACGAGAGGAGTGTTTGAATGGAAATGAATTGGATACCTGTGGAGGAGCGGTTGCCGGAATTGCCAGACCCTAAAGAAAAATATCAATCATCAAAGATTGAGGTGTTGGTAACTTATGAAGGATGCAAAGGTAATAAGACAACATCTATGGACTTTGTAAAAGAGTTTGTAAGAGGAAAATTAAAATCAAGATTCTATTGGAACGGAAAATTATCTATATGGAATGTCATAGCATGGATGCCGATGCCTGAGCCATACAAGAAAGAAGGGAGTGTTTGAATGCGCGAGATACTGTTTAAGGCGAAGAGAGTTGATAGTCAAGAGTGGGTGGAAGGGTATTACTCTAAAATACCATCTCCAAACATAGTTTTTATCAATCAAAACGAAATCGATTGTCATGAAGTCGATCCTGTCACAGTCTGCTTTGCATCATCGAGAGCCGATGAAAACAAAGTTAAAATATTCAGTGATGATATGGTTGAGTTTACAGTATTTGATCATAACGGAGCTGACACTCAACACACTGGAATAGTCAAATGGACTGGAGATAAGTTTATAATAGTCAAAAGTGAAGAAGATCCGTATTTTGGATCAGACGGTCCATTTGATCTTGATTGGGTGTGCGATCAAGATGATACGATCATGGTTGTCGGTTCAATATAATAACAAAAAGCGAACATAACAATTAACGAGGAGTATAGAATGGTTAAAGGGTACAAGGTTTTCGATTCAGATTTTTGCTGTCGTGGGTTCCAATACGAAATTGGGAAAAGATACATTCATAACGGTGTCCTTGAAATGTGCGAATCAGGTTTTCATTTCTGCGAAAAATTGATAGATTGTTACAATTACTATGATTTTTGCGAATCAAACAAAATTGCCGAAATTATAGCTCATGGAAAAGTTATCAGTGGTGATGATAAATCTGTAACGTCTGAGATTGAAATTGTAAGTGAAATTTCGTGGGTAGAATGTCTTAAAATTGTAAATATTGGAAAAGGGAACACAGGAAAAGGGAACACTGGAAAAGGGAACACTGGAGACCTGAACACTGGATGCCTGAACACTGGAGACCGGAACACTGGATACCGGAACACTGGAGACCGGAACACTGGAGACCGGAACACTGGAGACCTGAACACTGGAGACCTGAACACTGGATACTGGAACACTGGATACTGGAACACTGGAGACCGGAACACTGGAGACCGGA
>CAZJLN010000249.1:0-3259 GCA_964546745.1 uncultured Anaerolineaceae bacterium | reverse complement strand
GTCCTCCGTTTCGTCGTAGCCCTGGGCAACTTCATGATCCGAGAGTGGTGTTCCACATCGCGGACAGTAAGGCACCACTTTGAAGCCCTGGTAGAGCAAGCCCTTATTCCATATGGATTTCAGCAGCCACCAAACGGATTCAATATATTCATTGCGATAGGTTACATACGCTTTGTCCAGGTCCACCCAATATCCTATCCGATCCGTCAGCTTTTCCCACTCTTGAATTCGTTCAAAAGCGGATTCTTTACAAAGTGCATTAAACTTTTCAACACCATATGCCTCAATCTGACTTTTGTTGGTGAATCCTAATTTCTTTTCGACTTCAATCTCCACAGGTAAACCATGCGTGTCCCATCCTCCGCGCCGGTCAACGAAGTAACCTTGCATCGTTTTATAGCGTGGGAACATATCCTTAAAGGCTCTTGCCAATACATGATGGACACCAGGTTTTCCATTGGCGGTTGGAGGTCCTTCAAAGAACACGTAATTCGGACCACCTTCCCTTTGTTTCATGGATTTTTTGAAGATGTCATTAATCTTCCAGAAGCGCAACATGGCTTCTTCCATGATGGTAATATTCAAGTGTGATGTAACTGGTTTAAACATACTACCTCCAAAAATCAAAAAACTCATCCCTTCTCAGGGACGAGTTATCTCTCGCGGTACCACCCCGGTTCCTGGAAATTCCAGGCTCCTCATGACCCTATCAAATCAGGTCTTCAGGGTAACGGGTTTTTTTCCCGGCGCACTTACTAGCTCTTCGCGTTCAGATTGCAGCTCCAGAAGGATTTTCAGTCTGTATCCCTGACCCGGCTTTCATCATTTCCCGGGCTCGCTGACATTTCAAACAGGCTTACTTGTTTCTATTATCGCTTTTTGTTAACATTATAATTATGCCACAATCCTCTTGTGTGGTCAAACTTTTTCTTGAATATTAAATTCATTTTGAATTGATACATCCAACAACAAAATATCTAACACCTGATCTACTTAAGAAATTGTTGACTAAATCGCAATTTGGAAAAAGGTTTTCTATTCATCTATCTCCAAGAAAGCAAAGATAGCAAAGATAGCAAGGAAATTACATACACCCCCCCTTTGCAATCTTGTTTCACATGTTCTTGCCAGTTTATCATGATACCCCAACCCACACTTCAGAAATGACATATCGCATCAGAGACCGATGGTCTCAATATTTTTCATCTTTGAGAAAAAAATATATCGAAAATTGAAATTGAACTTCAAGCAATAGAATCTAAAAAGGGGCTTTCTTTCATGAGCAAAGTCCCTTCATAGAATATGAAACCTACATACTTAATTTGATTTAGTACAATTCTAAAGTCGATAAACTATAGAATCCCAATGTACCCTTGGGTTCCCCCAATCAAATAATCCATCTTATTGTAATGCGATTTGTTTTTAGAAGTTCAGGAGTGGCATTGTTTCTGTTTTACTCCTGAACTTCTTTATTAATTAATCTTGAATTTCTAGACACTCAACGTGTTTATGGCTACTGCCATCGTAAGAAATACTCGCACCAATTTGTGATTCAAAGTATTTCTCTATCTCACCAAAATCTATGCCTAAGGCTTTTTCAATAATGGCTAGTCCTTCTTGATGGATGGTGATTTTAGGTAGTTTATTCCCATTGATTTCGCTAAAAAGCATACCTTTGCTGAGGCAGACTGTCGCATTGTCAATGTCACCTGTCGTTACGTAATTTAAGATTTCAGGTTGTAAAACAACGCCAGTGTTGAATCCTTCAACTGCAAGCTTGCCTTCTTTGCTTAGATCAACTTTGAGTAATGTATCCATATTAAGAACTAATGTGTCGCTCAGATAAGGACTATTTCGAAGCTTAATTGAAACATCAGCTTTATCTAAATATTCTTCAACTCTTTGTTTGGAAGAATTTGGTATTCGCAATCCATAGCTGTCTACCAGGTTATAGATCATATCCCTGGATTCTACATCCCAGTTGATAGTTGCCAGATCTGCCTCATCGGTTTTTACATTCAATTCAGCATCTGTGATCACTAAACCTACGCTTTCAAAGCCTTCAAGCATATCCCAAATGCTCGGATCAAGTTCAGGAATACCCAGCATTTTTAGTTGTGCAGCAGATAGACCACCAACACTGTAGCTATTATTTTCCGGATCATAAGTCGCATCAAGATAAAGATAGTTTTGAGGGGCTTCATCTTGAGCCATAACAACCTTATGGCCATCTTGAGCTACTGCAAGACTAATAATAAACAAGAGTGATAAAGCGATAGCAAACAATTTTTGAACTTTTTTCATAATATTCTCCTTTTTCAATGAATTATTCCCAATACATTTTTTCTATGATTAAATTGCAGTGACATTTAAAGTTAAGCGAAATCGAATGACATGATAGAAAAACTCTACCAATATGTAAGGTAACTTTCGAACTCCTGGAAGGATCTTCGTTATCTTATCAATAGTATTTTGTGTTTTTTCCGGAAGTGCAACATACTTCGTTCCAAGAAAAATTGCATTATTTAATGATTGCGCTGTGAAAGATATATTCAACAAGTCTTTTTCGTCGTCAAGTGCTTTTACCTCCCCATTGGTTACAAGTGTAACTTTTACTTTATCTGATTCGGTCGCCTTCACAATATCATATAGCTGAGAACCTTGTGTGACTGGATATTTAAATGCAGGCAATGGAATTGCTGGCCTACCTAAAATAAAGTAAATGCCATAGATTAGAAGGATAACGCCGATGGTGATTAAAAGAATTTTCAATATTCTTCGCATAGAATACTACTCCTTTCTCGGTCGTAGTTACCAAGGCTCAAATAGTATTATACACGATTAAAATGGAATTACAAGATGAAATTGAGTCAATAGTTTATTTTAAATATGTAGTATTCCCTCTTAAGAATTCAATATTTTCTTACTACAAACCCATTTATTACCATTACTATGCGAAAATTATCTGAAATATATGCTTAATCTTGCCTATGATTTACTTTTTCATCTAATTCTAACACACACAAAAGGCAATATTAAGTCAAGAAGTCACCATTAATATTGTATAGGTTTCTTCTGCTTATATTTATAACTATACGCAATATAAACTAATTTGTTATTGGGGTTTGATTGATTCTTCTCTGAATTATCAATGCTCTTGGCTTGTAAACATTATTCTCTGAATTCTATTCCCATTAAATTTGATGGGTGCCTGGACGGTTTCGAACCCTCAACCTCCTCATCCACAGTGAGGCGCTCT
>CAZJLN010000248.1:0-3279 GCA_964546745.1 uncultured Anaerolineaceae bacterium | reverse complement strand
ATCTATATTCTGCGTTGCATGATGTAACCATCTGCGATCCAGCCATCGGTTCAGGCACATTCCCGGTGGCGATGGTCAAGCATTTGTTTACCTGCTTGCGTTCTCTGGGTCAGATTTTGAAAGAGTATGCCCCTTTCAGAGAATTAATCGATCAGGCTGCCTTGACCGACTGGCGCAAGGGATATGAATTGAAACTGCACATCATTGAGCGTAGTATCTACGGCTGCGATATCGATTATTTTGCTGTACAGATAGCCAAATTACGATTCTGGATTGAGTTAATGGTGGAATGTGATCAGCCAGTCCCATTGCCAAATTTTGATTTCAAATTGGTAGTGGGAGATGCATTAGTTAGTGCAATTGGTACAGATATTAACGGAAAACTCATCTCACTTGAAGAGATGTGGGGACATCCTACACAGCCACGCGGTCAGGTTAACTTATCTGCTGATCTGGCTAGAAAATTCGCTGTAAAGAAAAAAGATTATTATGGTGTTCTTGACCCAAAGAAAAGGAAATATCTAAGAGAAGCGCTACTTCAAGACCGTGAACAGCTTATTCAGCAGGCGCTGCAGTTTTCTCGGCCTGCACATCAAAGAACAGATAAAAATGTGCTTTGGCAAATAGATTTTTCAGAAATATTTCAGGGGGAAAAACCTGGGTTTGATATCATCATTGCCAATCCGCCTTACCTAAGACATGAGTTAATTGATAAAGAATACAAAGATTTCCTATATTACATTTATTCGAAAATAAATAATATCTCTCTCAACAAAAAAAATGATTTATATATATATTTCTTTTTACGCAGTTTTCATTTGTTAAAACGTTCAGGAATCATATGTTTTATTTGTGCTAATAGCTGGCTAGACGTGGAATATGGCGTGGGTCTTCAAGAATTTCTTCTAAAAAACGCTTCAATGATATTTATACTAGATAATCAACTTATCCGTTCATTCGCTTCCGCTGATGTCAATACAGCCATTCACCTTTTTAAAAATTCATTTTCTCGTGATTTTAATCAATCAGTTCTCTTTGTCTCATTGAAAAAACCATATGGTGAAATATCAATACCAGAATTACTACAATCAAATATCCCAATGAACGAATTGGTAGAAACACCAGATTATCGCCTAATTTCTGTATCTCAAAAGACCTTGTTGTTGGAAGGTTCGAAAGATACCAAGAAATATACAGGGGATAAGTGGGGAGGGAAATATCTTAGGGCTCCAAATATTTACTGGGAAATTCTAAAAAAAGCAAGAGAGAATTTAGTATCTATTAGATCACAAGCAAAAGTGCGGTTTGGCTTAAAATCTGGTGCAAATGAATTCTTCTATTTAGATGAGGTAAGTATTACACAATGGGAAATTGAGGATAAATATTTAAAATCCGTTCTATTCTCTTTAAAAGAAATTCGTTGTATTGAAGACCATATTTTAGAACCCAGATTTAAAATGTTCTTCTGTCACAACTCATTAGATAAACTAAAAGGGACAAAAGCATATAGTTATATTATGTGGGGTCAGGAAAACAATTTTCACCTACGGCCGAGTTGTGCATCGAGACCCTTATGGTACAGCATCGGAAGAGATTGGGAATCTGCGCCATTAATCTTTCCTGCTAAAGTAGGCGAACGGTTCCTAGTAATAAATAATACTCATGGATTAATTGAGGATAAAAAGCTTTATGGAATAGTCCCAAAATCTGGAAGCAATATTCTTTGGGCAGCAGTTTTGAATTCAACCTTGACAAGGTTCTTTATGGAGCTCTCATCGAGGCAACTGACAGGTGCACAAGCTATTGCTGATGTTGATGTTGCCGTTGTAGAAGAGATACTTATACCTTCGCTTAATCTTCTGCCAAAAATGGATATTGAAATTGCATATAAAAATATTGCACATAGGCCTATAGAATCTCATGTGGAAGATGAATATCGAAGAAAAGACAGGCGGGATTTTGACGAGATTATTTGTAAGTCTTTAGGGCTAACATCAGGTGAACAAGAAGCGATATACGAATCAATAATCAATATTGTCAAATCTAGGCTTCAGAAGGCTGAAAGCACACAAGAACCTGATTGATAACAAATGGAGGTATTTATGTTTTCCGATTCAGTTACTGCCGAGAATTGGTTTAAAGATATGCTTCATACAAGAGGGATAAATGATTTTAAAATGGAAACAATCAGAGAATATGTCAAAGGTGGCAGGTTTGCATACCCAAAATTATTTAGATGTCCCAATAATGAATTGTACTTGGTCACATTTTGGCGTGATAATAATGACAGAATCTGGGAATCAAGTAAGGTAACTGATGAATTTAAAAACCTAAATGATAGGTTAATTTTTACAAGGGGTATCTTCGGGAATGGTGTTCCAACACAAACTCAATTCAAAGAAACTACTATCCTTCACTTGCTTGATCAAGAAGAGCAAGGGTTTACCTCGTTTCTGGTGGTTATATATAGTAATGGAAATGTTTATTATTGTAAAACGAGGGATTTATATGAATTTGCAACCCGGTATGGCACGTATCAAACATTTCGAAAAACCGAAGACCCAAATTTGAGTTTGATCTATCGTGTTCCTACTGGATGGATGAAATCCTGGTCAAAAAAAGATCCGATTAGTGGATATCCACTTATTTTCGACCATTAAGAGGGGGGGGAAATGTTGATAACAGGTATCGATTTTGGAACCGGGAATTTGGTCTTGTCAGGGTGGTTGGCAGGAAAATCACAAATATATACTCCTAAAGGATTTTCTACACCAAATATCTCTTCTGATATATTAATCAACTCCAAAAATCAGATCGAAACTAACCCAACCTTACTTAATAACCCACCCGAGGGTTTTACCCGCATCTCCGGTATAAAACGTCGGCTTCTCGAACTAGAAAAAGAACCTCTTGATCAACAAGAGCTCTTGATCAAGCTGGCTGAAAGACGAATTGCTTATCTTTACGAGGCGTTCCTTAAAGAATATGGTGATGAAGTGGTAAAAGCAGTTCTAAGTTGCCCGGCTAATGCCAGTCGCGCTTACCGAGACCTGTTACATGAGATCGGTCAAAGGGTCGGTCTGCCAAGGCTGGGAATTGTGGACGAACCTACAGCAGCCGGTGTGCATCATGGCTTGATCCGTCCACCAGATCGTGATGAAAAGTGGATGGTCGTAGACTGGGGCTGCGGCACCTGCGACATTTCCTTCATCCTGCGTGAAAAGGGTAGCAAAGATCTTAAAGTTCAGGCAATCCAGGGCGATAACCATCTGGGTGGCA
>CAZJLN010000247.1:0-3303 GCA_964546745.1 uncultured Anaerolineaceae bacterium | reverse complement strand
CAAGGCCCTTTTTCAGGCTGCCGCCGCGGAAGCGGCTGATGATGGCGTTGCCAATAAGGACCAAAACAATCAAAACAATAATCACAGCATTAGCTTGCTGTTCGTTGCCATTTTCAATATAGCGCATGGTCATGCTGGATAGAACGGCAGTAGCCGGTGTAACAATCAGGATGATCAGTGAAAGCTCGCGCATGGTAGTAATAAAGTTTAGCAGGAAGGACGAAACAAATCCCGGACTGGTCAGTGGGAAGATAATGCGTTTAAAACGCTGCCAGGGGGTAGCACCTGCAATAGCGGCGGCTTCTTCCAACTCCTTACCCACCTGCATCATTGCTGAAACGCCCGTGCGTGATGAATGCGGGATATGCTTTGCGACTGATACGATGACCAGTAGCGCAAAGGTGCCATAGAGCGGTGGTAAGCCGAAAAAGCTCTTGGTAAACATTGAAATGTATACCGCACCAAAGGCAATGCCTGGAATGACATAAGGGATAAACGCTAGTTGTTCCAAAAATTTAGATAGCCGCGTGCCACGCCCCTTGACGATAGAGTATCCAAGAATCACGCCAACAATACCGCCTAAGAAGGACGTCCACAACGCAAGTTTGATAGAGTTCCAGGCACCAAGCCAAATACGCTTGTTAAGCAGCACACCGGGCTCTCCATTATTGATTTTAAGGTCACTTTGACCAATCCAATGGGCAAGTGTGAAATTGCTCAGAGAATAATCACCAGTGCGCAGCATGAAGGTGCTGTAGATCAGAACGACCAAAGGAACAACGGCTATTGTGAATTGGACAATGGTGATCAGCGTAATAAAGAAGGGGCGCCAGTTGCGCAATTTCATTTTTTGTGCCATAAATCCGCGTCCACCGATGGTTTCGTAGCTCTTACGCGTACCGATCAGCCTTTGGTTGATCATAATGGTGGTCATCGAGAACATGATCAGTACGATGGCAGTAACAAAGGCGTCGCCATAGTTACCGATGCCCGTATTGGAGCGTAGCATGGTGGAAAGTGTGTAGTAGCCAACCGGCACACCCAACACATTGGGTCCGCCATAAGTCCCCATCGTTTTGGAAAAGGTCATGATAAAGCCTGACGCCAGGGCGGGCAGTACTAACGGGAAGGTGATCTTCCGTAAAATGCGTGTACGGCTTGCGCCTGCCAGGTCACCCGCCTCTTCAAGTGAGGAGTCGATGGACATCAAGGCTGCTGAAACGAACAAGAAAAAGAAAGTGTAATAATGCAAACCACTGCTGATGATGATGGGGATGGGACCATTTGACAGCCAAGTGGGTGTGGGTGACTTGAAAATGAACTCAAACATCCCAGGCGTGCCGCCAGAAACTGCCGTGGATTTAAATAGTACTTTCCATGCCATTGCAATTGTCCAAGAAGGCATGATGTAAGGGACGGTTGCCAACATGTGAATAATATCTTTTCCTGGAATATCAGTGCGCACTACCAACCATGCCATTCCCCCACCAACTATCAAAGCCAAAGCAGTTGCCCCGATTGAAATGGTCAGGGAGTGCGTCAGGGGTTCATAGGTCATGATCTTTGCAATCTGCCCTGCCAGCATTCTTAGCCAGTGATAGGAAGTAAGGTCACCTACCGTGGCCCCTGGAATAGCGCGTAAGTCATTTTCCTGGACGGTAACCGTAGTTGCCAGCATGCGGTAAAGTGGCAGAACCACCATGTAGAACATCACCACAAGCATGATCAGTGATAAAAACACATGCGGCGTTGTCAGCCAACGGAAAAATCTTCGCAAGTGAGCAAGCGACTTGTTGGATGCATCTTGTGGATCTGCATATGAAATTGCCATCAGAATGTTCTCCTTCTCGTTTTATCAGATCAGGATGATCTGGTTTTTTTCATCAATTTGCATTTGCTGTATAGTCGTTTAGTTGGGCACGCAGAGAATCTAATTTATCCAGCATAGGCAGGATCTTCTCTTTGTCCTGGTTGGCAAGGGATAACAGGAGCGCATTGATCACAGTCATGGGTACCACCAGGGAGTGAAATTCTCCAAAGGGTCCCCGGCGAGCTGAGAGGGATACATTGACCTGGCTGCTAAAAATGGAGTCAAGTGTGTCGGTTAACATGATGATCGGGCAGCCGACTTGGTTGCTGTAATCCAAAATCAGGCGTAATGCCGGATTTTGGTCAAAAAAGCAGATCACAAAGACCAGGTCTGTGGGCTGAAGCGTCAGGATGGGCTCCAGCATTTCCCGTCCTGAGCTGATAAGGGGAACTACTTTTTTGCCGAAACGGCTCAGGCGCACCTGCAGTAAATCCACCAGTGAAACGGAGGGACCAAGTCCAAAGACAAAGATGCGCTCGTGGGAGCGGATCAGGTCCACAGCCCTTTTCATCTCACCACGATCTATCGATTCAAGCGCTTGGGTCAGATAATCCACCTCAGTGGCGGTAAGGCGCTCTAATATGTCGCCATCCATTTGCAGGTCATCTAAACGCCCTCGCAGACGGGAGGAATGGGTGACGCGTCGGCGAAAATTATCCTGCAGCACCTGACGCATGTGGGGATAGCTGTCAAAGCCCAGCGAGCGGGCAAAGCGCACCAGGGTGGCTTCGCTCAGGTCCAGGCGCGCTGCGATCTCTGCAGCTGACAAAAAAGCAGATTCCTCCTGATTTTTCCGGATAAAATCTGCAATGCGTTTCTCACTCTTTGTCAGTTGGCTATAACAAGTACTAATAACCTGGCTAAAATCCTGATAATTGGTTAACTCAGATCTTTTTTCCACCGCAATACTCCATTAAAAAAACCTATAGATGCGTGATTAAATAAAATGGGCTGGAATGAAATAAATCTTTCATTTGACGTATTATATTACAAATATTTTTGTTTTGCAAGAATAATTACAAATTTGATAATTATGCCTGGATATTGTGATAAAAAGTCTAAATTGAGGCCTATGAAAGATTGGACACAGAGAAGTTCTCTCTGTGTCCAATGTCATTAACAAATTACCAAATCAATTACTGTCCTAACAACTGTAGCATGTAGAAGTCGCCATAGTTTTTTGCTTGCTCATAGACGAAGGTTTCGTCAAGAGACCAAACAGGCAGGTCTATGAATGGTACATAATCATCCACAGGAGGCAGGTCAGCGCGGGGTGAATTCTGACCAACTTGATTCCAGGGGGCGAATCCTTCTGCATCCATAGCAAAGCGCATATACAACTTGGCAGCATTTGGATGGGGTGCCTGGTTAACAACTGCCAGGTAGTTGTGCTTTTTCACACCAATGACTGGTTCAAGTGTCGTACAAGGTTC
>CAZJLN010000246.1:0-3322 GCA_964546745.1 uncultured Anaerolineaceae bacterium | reverse complement strand
CGCCTGACCATACGCCGGCGGAAACGTGTTATCATCCGGTTGGCAGCTTCATGCAGAGGATGGCGGCTGCGCGGATGTTTTTATAGGTCAGAGAGAAGCCTTACATCCATAAACCTTTTCTGCATTGCATGTGCGGAAAAAAAGAACGAGGAGTTTGCACGTATGAGCAATAATGACCCAATGATAAGTATCGATGCGTTTCCACCGGCCCAAATCGCCGAGAAGGCGGAGAATGTCGGCGTTACCAAGGCCAACCTGGATTTTTGGACGCTGTTTGTCCTGTCCATCCTTGCAGGCGCCTTTATCGCGCTGGGGGCGGTTTTTTCCACAACCGTAACCGCCGGCGCTGAAGGCAATGTGTATTTCGGTATGGGCAGGCTGCTGGGAGGACTCACCTTTAGTCTCGGCCTGATCCTGGTGGTCCTGGCGGGGGCCGAGCTTTTTACCGGCAACAATCTCATTGTCATGGCCTGTGTCAGCGGCAGGGTCACGGTGCGCCAGCTGCTGCGCAACTGGATCATTGTCTATCTGGGGAACTTCGTCGGCGCCATCGCCACCGTCTATATCATGCTGCTCTGCCGGCGCTACATGTTCGGCAAGGGCATTATATGGCTGAATGCCATGACCATTTCCAATGCCAAATGCGGCAAGCCCTTTATAGACCTGTTCATGCTGGGGGTCATGTGCAACGCGCTGGTGTGCCTGGCGGTGTGGCTGTGCATGGGCGCCCGCACCACCACCGATAAAATCCTGTCCATTGTTTTTCCGATCACCGCTTTCGTTGCCTGCGGGTTTGAGCATTCCGTTGCCAACATGTACTACATCCCCGGCGCCATTTTGGCCAAGCAGTGGATGCCGCCGGAGGCCTGGCAGCTGGCCGGAAAGGTGGCGGCGGACTTCCCCAACCTCACCTGGTATAATTTTTTCTTTGTCAATCTCATTCCCGTGACCCTGGGCAATATCGTGGGCGGTTCGTTTCTGGTCGGTTTCGTGTATTGGTTTGCCTATCGCCGCAAGCACGGATGGGAAATCCGGTTGTGATAAAGGGGTCGTCCCTTACTTGATAGATGGTTCGCACCATCGGCAACAAAAAAGCACCTGCCTCATGCGCAGGTGCTTTTTTTCTGGGTGTGCCCGGCAGGGGTTGCGACCCGCTGCCGCCGGTTGAACGGTTTCTATTCCACCGCCTCTTGTATCATGGGCAGGGCATCATCAATCATTTCCTTGACCCAGGCTTGAAACTCCTCGTTTCCTTCCATGGCGCTCACGATGGCGGGGCTCCACAGGTAATACAGGTTGATCAGTTCACGGCCTTCAGCGGTTTGGCTTAATACCCGGTTGCGGAAAGTCCGCAGGAGTCGTGTCTCTTCCGCGCTTCCGCCGTAGATTGACTCGGACAGGCATCGCTTGATGGTTGTTGTGGTAGTGGATGGTGAACTGGTGGTGGGCGGTGAACTGGTAGTTGATGACGATATGCTTGATGTGGTTGTTGATGGGGAGGACGTGGTAGTTGATGGTCCCGTTCCATCCTGAAATATGGTGATGGTATGGGTACCCATTTGCGAATCGTAAACTACCGAACTGGTGCATCCCACTGTTGTATCGAAACCGTCTATTGCCTGGACAGTAATGTCACTGCTTCCCTCCGCCAGGCATTGAAAGGTGACTCGGCCTATGATGACATCACCGCCGGCGTCCGGTGCTGGGCATGTGCCTAACTGCGCAAGTATGAGTGCATATGAACCCGGTCCATATGGATCTACTAGTTGATTGGTAGTCACTGGATCCCAGGGGCCTGTTAACCCTGGACAGCAAGGAACAGGGTTTCCCTGTGAACCATCTGCATCACCATCAAAAGCCTTGACGCTTACCAAACGCATCTGAGCCGGGTTGTAAAGCATCTCAAAACCGCTCGATATAATTTCTTCAGGGATATCCGCAGCCCAGACGTCGATCGAAAAGGTTTCACCGACGCCAATTGTCCACTCGTCATCGAAGGTTTTCAGGCTTTCCGTAACGCCGCCCGGATTGTCGGGCTCTAAAAAGTCGGTGCGGTATTCAACTGCAAATGCTGAATTCGCCAGCCAGCCGGCAATTAACGAAAGTGCCGTGATACAAGTAAAATGCTTCATATTCTCTCCATCAATGATTGAAATTACTATACTATAACAGGAAGGGCGTTATTTCGCAATCAGGTGCAGAAAGTTGATACCGGATTACGCGTTGTAGTAATTATATACGCTTTGCAGGGGAAATGGGTTTAATAATATATATTGCCGGGATGCAAAGGCTTTTATTCCATTCTCGGGAGAGGGATGACTCCTCAAACCATGCTTCTTATCCAGGCACTCCCGACCCATTTTTATTCTTGAATAGTATAATCAATTATTCTAAGGTACTATGCAGTGAGAATGATTTGCATGAAGAGGTTTGGCGTTATTTACATACCGCTCATGGTAAAGGAGGTTACACATGAAAAGCACGTGCCGTAGTGAATTGTCCCAGATCTGCATGCTGCTGGCAGTTGTTGCGGTTACGGGCGCGGGATGTCAGAAAGAAACCGTCTACGTGATTGGCGGCTATGGCTGGAAGGCCCTGTTCATGGATGAAAACGGCTTTGTCGCAACCGATGGGGTTGATCAGGTGAAGACCCAGTATAACCAGGCCAACGAACTGTTAGGAACTGATGCCCAGTGGGCGCCATACGAGGCTCAGCAGCAGGACCCCAAGCCCTACGATTGCGGGGGATGCCATGCTACCGGGTTTGCCGCTGCGGGAGAACCACTTCCGATCGGGTATGCCCGGACCGGAACCTGCAAGAACTGCCACGGAGAGATTTACACGACCTTCATCGAGTCCGGCCACCAGTTCAAACTCAACGCGGTTGACCGCGATGCGCCGGCGTATCCTGCTTTCGCGCCCGGCGTACCGGAAGCGCCTGAAACCTTTGTTTTCGGATCCACGCCTGACGATGCGGAACTGTTTGGCCTCCCCGGGGTCCGCGGACAATGGGTGGAACCGAACATTGGCTGTGAAGCATGCCATGGCCCGTCTGAAGACCATGCCACCAATCCGGTGGAAACAAAGCCTCCGCTTGAAAACGCCAGGGTGGCATGCAAGCAGTGTCACATTACCGGTCCGCAGGTGAACGGCGTCGAAGAGGCGGACGGCGTGATTGCCGCGGATGGCAATCTCGTGCTGCAGCGCCAGGAATGGGAAGAGTGGAACGCAAGCCCCCATAATGTGCCGGGCGGACCTGATTGCGCAACCTGCCATAATCCTCACGCATCGACGATTTATGATGATGAGGCACCCGGAGACG
>CAZJLN010000245.1:0-3333 GCA_964546745.1 uncultured Anaerolineaceae bacterium | reverse complement strand
ACGGGCATAATCCTCCCCGAGCAGCAAGGCATTTAAAGATTTGGGCAGGAGAAAAGCCAAAATCAACCCTACAAACATCATCGGCAGCATCACTTTGAGCTGGTTCCAGGTGACCCCACTAAAAGAACCGTAAGACCAGGTGGTGTAGGTTTGAATGCGTTCGGGAATGCTAAAGTAAATGAGCAGGCTGACCAATGCACTGGCTGCATAACCAAACATCAATCCAAGAATGAGCAGGGTGATGGCACTTTTTACCCGCCGGGCGATGATCAAGACCAGAAACAAGACCAAAGCGGCTCCTAAAGTCGCAGCAAGCGCTAAAGAGAGGTCTCCGACCAAACCTAATCCTGCGAGCAAGATGGTGCCTGTGCTGCCAAAGCCGAGGATCACCAACGCCACCCCCAAACTTGCCCCTGAATTGATACCCAGGATATAGGGATCAGCTAATGGATTGCGAAAGAGGGTTTGCATCTGCAACCCACTGAGCGATAAAGCAGCCCCGACCAGAATAGCTGTCAGCGTTTTTGGCAAGCGGAAATCTTTAATGATCATCACCCAACTGGCTTTTTCGCCAGCCTGACCGAGCAGAATACTCCAGATATTTTTAAAGGGAATTGAGACAGAGCCAAAGGCAATACTGGCAAAAATTGCCAGAATAAGGCTTGTAACCAATACCAAGAAAATTATCCAGACCCTAGAGCGAGAGGTCAATTTTGGTTTTTCCCTTTCCCTATCATTTATTATTTAATCTTCCCGTGTCATTGAAGCTGGGTGTAGTAGAAATATTCGTGACCCGGCATTAGATCGGGATGGAAAATGGCGACGAGGTCTGCCAGGATCTTATCCGGGTTGGCTACACCTGACTCAAAATAATCGCTGCCTCCATTGGCTGAAACGCGCTTGTTGTAGTTATATACCTGACCCGATTGAAAAGCGTTGAAGCCGGCATAGCGCTCATCCATTGAAAGCAGGCTGTTTAGATCCGAGGCAAAACCCACATTAAGCCAGAAATCAGCATCGGAAGCTTTTTCAACTACCGCTTCAAAGGCAAGTGGCATTGCACCACTACCAGATTCTTGAGCCCAAAGGTAATCAGCGCCGGCATCCTTCAGCAAAATGGCAGCGTAACTTTCACCGCCAGGAACATACCAGCTGCCTTGAAAATCTGTGTTGGTAAACACCGTTGGCTTGGCTTCCAGATCAGCGGTCAAGGCAACCAGTTGGTTGTAACGGGCAACGACTTCATCAAAATACACTTCAGCCTCAGCTTCCAGATTGTAAAAAGCGGCAATGAACTTAGCCCATTCTGCGCGACCTAAGGGTGAATTTTCCAGGTAATCGCCATTTATAACCACTGGCAATCCCGCTTCAAGCAGCTTGGGATGGGCATCCAACTCCGGGATGCCGCTGGCACTGGTCATGATCAGGTCAGGATTCAGGTCAATGAGAACTTCAAGGTTTACCGTGGCACCGCCAGCTCCGCCGCCCACAATGGTGAGCTTGCCTTCACGCGCCATGCCCAGAACAGTCTCGTTAAATGCATAGGTGACATCATCCACCCCCACCAACGTATCCAATTTTCCAAGAAGCTCCAGGAATGGAAAGTATGTTGTGGACATGGTTACAATCGAAGCAATTGGTGTGCGAATCACCAGGGCACCGTTGGTTTCTTCAGGGGCGGTTCCTCCCTGTGGGACCAGGATATAGCGATAGGACTCACTCGCCCCAGCCCAGGGTTGAAGCACAGTGAGGACCTTATAGGTATCAAGATACTCAATCGTAAATCCTTTGGCGACCTTGACTATTGCTTTGGTTGGAAAAAGATCGTTTTGTCCGGTAGGACTATCCTGATTTTCAACGATGGGAATAAATATTTGGGATTCTTGAGTTGCCTGAATTTCTGGCGCTATTTGACAGGCAGAAAGCAGTAAACTCATGCCTAATAGGATATTGATCAAAGCAAAAATGGTTTTTTTCATGGTCACCTCAAAAAAACAAAAATCCCAACCTTCAGAACAAGTTGGGAATGGCGTTGCTAAGAAAACGCAGCTTCCTTCTTGGTCCGAGAAGGTTAGTTGGTAATAAAGAAATTGGCAGGTTTCCTGACTTATGAATCATCACTTACAGTTGCGGCACAGCGCTGGACTCACACCAGCTTCCACCTTTACACCCTGGCTTCCGGGCATCGGGTTACCAATCTCAATTCAATTATCAAAGAGCATGATAAAAATATCATGTTTTAGCTGAAGAGTCAATCGGAATATTTTCAATTTTAATATCAATATTCACAATTAAGAGTGACTGAAAACCAATCATTTTTCTGCATGATCATGGATAATATTGTAAAATTAGGGACATGGCAAAGCGGTATTTACTAACCAAGAGCGAGGCAGAATTAGCATTTTATCAGAAGCTGCAAATTGGCAATAGTTGTTCCTTCCATGCCATCACCACCGCGGTCAAGATGCTGCTCGCCGTTGAAATTGACCCGCAGGAGCTCTCGGACGAGGTGGATCACCTGTGGTGGCGATTCAAACCCATGCGCACTTTCCCGGGCTGGGCTGTTACTCCAACTAACCAGAAACAAATCGTGAAATACCTGGCAGAAAGCCGCAACCTACCCATCAAGGCAACCTTTTCTCACGCCAATGTTGAGACTCTCAGAGAGGTAATAGGCTATGCGAATGCCGTTCCGATCATCACCTTGCTATGGGTTTGGGGTCAAGCTCCGGGGATCTATTTGGGGAATGCCTCGATCAACCATAATACGAGCAGTGCTGCGAATGGACATACCATGGTAATGGCAGCTTATGATCCTGAGCACTTCAACTATGGGGTCGGATCCACACCCTGGGGATTGATCAACAGCTGGGTTAATAACAGTCAGCAGCTTTTTTGGATGACGGATGAAGCATTTCAACGGACATGGAATTTCTTTCTGCCATTTGTCGGTCCCAATCCACTCGTCAGCGTTGAAAGAAAGGAATAAGTCTTACTGGTTATCAAAGCCCATTATTTACTAAATTATAGACAGAAAACAGAGTGCTTTCCAATCTCATGGGGATGCATTGCGACGGATGCTTCGCGAGAGCATATGAGGCTTGCAAAGTCAAGAATTTGAGCCCATACAGCTCTTCGAGGTAGCCCATTACAGGAGGCTACGCACGGGTCTAATGGTGGGTTCAAGTGCAGAACCCACCCTTCAAAAAACCTAAGAAAAAAAATGGTGGGTTCAAGTGCGGAACCCACCCTACAAAAAACTAAGAACAAAAAAATGATGGGTTCAAGTGCAGAACCCACCCTTCAAAAAACCTAAGAAAAAAAATGGTGGGT
>CAZJLN010000244.1:0-3338 GCA_964546745.1 uncultured Anaerolineaceae bacterium | reverse complement strand
AATATAACGCAAATTTTGGTATTGTGTTTGATGGTGATGCAGATCGGGTTATCTTCGTTGATGAAAATGGGGATCTGGTGGATGGTGACCATATGCTAGCCATTTTGGCAGACTATCTACAAAAACAAAATCGTTTACTTGATTCTACAGTTGTTTCGACTAATATGGCAAATGGATCACTCATCAAATACTTCGAACAAAGAAACATACAATTCATCGAGACCCCGGTGGGTGACAAATATGTGATGGAAAAATTGGTCCTTTTACAGGATCAAAATCAAAATAAGGAACCGTTAGGACTGGGGGGAGAACAATCCGGACATATCATCTTGATGGATGGTCTGCATCGCACTGGAGATGGGATTCGCACAGCTTTATATGTGATCAAGGCGTTCATGGAGAGTGATCAGCCATCGCTTGCATCTCTGGCTGCCAGCATTAATAAATACCCTCAATTGGTAGCCTCCTGCGCAGTCGCTGAGAAGAAAGATTTGGACCAGATAGAAGGATTTCAACACTTGCTGGAAACTGTTCACCAGAATTTACCAGGGATCGTGCGTATGAATGCCCGCTATTCTGGAACTGAGTCAAAATTCAGACTCATGCTGGAGGCTGATAACCGACATACCATTCGCCAGTTAGCCGATAAAGCTTGGGAAGTTTGTGAATTTGTGCAATCCGCGACAAATACTCCCAAAAACGCAAGTGTGGAAGTGTTAAATGTCACTAGCGGTGGATTACTTGCCAAAGTCCATTAATCTCTTGCGTATTTTTATCAATAAGGAGAATTTTTCAAATGAAACATTTAAATAATATAAGACTTTCGAATTTCGGCTTTACATTCAACAAGGCAAACCGATTGCTACTGGTTGTAGATGATCCTAACACCTGGCAAGAAGCCATTCAGACTATGGATGTCTTTCTTGATAAGCTCGATGAATTGGTAATTTCCAATTCCTCTGTGATACAAGACAACTTGACGGATTCGTCTCGCGCGATTAGCATGCTGCTCACTGTCATTGCAACGGGAACACAATATCGAATTGAGCAATATAAACCAAAGAACGAAGCTGGGCAGGTGTTAAGGAAACGCATTGAAACTGAATATCTCCCTCAAACCGGGCTGCTTCGCCGAAAAGCTATTAATCTCGCAAAAAAATATTTCCAAAGTTCAGTATTTACCTCACTTGCACATGACATTCAGTATGAGATTTTGCCATTATTAGATTCAATGGACTTTGAGCTGGATCCAGACAGGTTTATGCCTTTCCGTGTTATCCAAATAGGGAATATTTACGAAAGATTGTATGCCTTCCGCTTGCGAACAAATGATCCAGTGATGGTTGGAACACCCGGTAGAATAGGGCTCTTGCGGGAAATATATGACCGAAAGTACCTTCGCTTTGGCACATCAGGGGTCAGAGGCCGCTGGCAGAATGACTTTACTGAAAGAAGATCACGCCAGGTTGTGCAAGCCATCTGCGATTTCCTCAATGATCGCAATGTTCCTGACTTTGTCGGGAGGGAAAACCTATCTGGAAAACGTATGGTGATTGGTTACGATACGCGGCGCAACGCAGATAGAGTTGCCAATTGGGTTGCAGAAACTTGTTTGGCAAATGGATTCACTGTTGATGTCAATGACCGCGATACCCCCACCCCTGCTCTTGCGTTTTATGAGACAGACGTCTTGCCTCCTGAGGAAGTTGCAGGATTAATTATCTGTACTGCCAGTCATAACCCACCAGAATGGCAAGGCATTAAATTTAACCCGCGTTTAGGATACCCTGCCCCAACCAATGTGACAGATTTTATCGCATACCGAATTAATGAGCTTCAAATGACAGACGAAACTGGCGGTGTGGCAGACGTGGAAGAAGCCAGACACCGCGGTAAGGTGCGGGGCTTTGATCCGCTCGATGATTATGTTAAGTGGATTAAAAATAATGGCAATGGGAATGCACGCATTCCGATCGATTTTGACCGCATTCGTACCTTTTTTGCAAACAAGCATGTGGTTGTGGATGAAATGCACGGCTGTGGGCGAGGTTACCTGACAAGACTGCTTGGAGAAGCTGGTGTTCGACATACAGTATTACATGCTGAACGAGATCCAGAATTAGGCGGACAAGATTATGCTAACCCTGAAGAGCCCTTCAATTTCCTCTTAAAAGAAAAGGTCAGACAAACTGGTGCACATTTGGGCATGGGGATGGACACAGATGCAGATCGGTACGGCATTGTGGACAAGGGCGGTGTGTATTATCGCCCCAATCAAATTCTGCCGATTTTGGTGCGTTACTTGGGCATTGAAAGAGGTATTACCGGGCGTGTCATTGCTACCCAAACTGGTTCTCCATTGATTGAAGAATTGGCTGGTATGATTCCGGGAAATGAAGTCAATAAGCCCACACCTGGTGCTCTACCGGGTTATGTTGGGCAACTATTTTATAAATGCCGTATTGGGGATATTCAATCACGTGCCTTAATGAATGCTTTTGCAGTTCCTGTTGGCATTAAATACATTGAAGAAATTCGCCGAACTGATGCGTCCTATAACAGTCTCAAAGAGCTCCCAGATGACTGGCGAGATCGCATCCTAATCGGTGGAGAAGAATCTTCAGGCTTAACCACACGTGGACACGTGACGGATAAGGATGGACCATGGGCAAATATTTTGGTCATGGACATGTTAGCCTTTTTTGGAACACGCCCCGAAAAGTCACTGACAACCATCCAGGAGATTTGGGATGATACAGTACAAATGGAAGGTTTATGGGAGTCGTATGGAACTTCCAGCGATCCTTCTTCCATGGCAGGTCGGTCGGACGTAGATGCACCATTAGAGGCAAAGGAAGCTTTCATTAATTATTATTTAGATCTGCCATTGACCAAAAATTCTGAGGATGTGAAAGTGGCTGGGCTTGAAATTGAGTACCTGGGCGGTATTCGCTATGAAGTGGTGGAGATGCAATTGCGGGATTCTACGGGCAATAACAAGCATTACTTGCGGATGCGTGCTTCTGGAACTGAACCGATTAACCGCATTTATGTGGAATCCAGCGATCCTGAAATTGGCAAGAAAATCATGGCTGAAACGTTGCGCCGGCTTGAAATCGAGACCATCGCAGAAATTCGAAGAGCTCATTCGCAATGGCGCTTGGTAGACATGCTAACCCAATCGCGTTTGACTACACATCTCAAGGCAGCAGTTTTAGAAACAATAGCGGCCAATGGATGGGAAAAGGTTGAAATTTTATCCAAGCTCCAAGAAATGATGCTAATTCTTGAAAACCGCAACCGAAAAGTAGCGCAAAAGTGGGTTGAGGTACTTAGCT
>CAZJLN010000243.1:0-3351 GCA_964546745.1 uncultured Anaerolineaceae bacterium | reverse complement strand
TGAACATCATCCCGTTTTTGACCAGCAACAAGAGCAAGCAGGAGATCATCCAGAACCTTCAAGTGGCATTTGAGCGGGAGGAGATCCGGGTTGTAGATGATGATTATTTGAAGCACGAGCTGTTGAGCTTTGAGAGCAGCCGGCTGGCATCAGGCGGTTTTCAGTATAAGGCGCCAGCTGGCGGGCACGATGACTGCGTCATGGCGCTGACCATAGCGTGGGATGGGTTGAGGATGCAGGAGAGACGGTTTGAGGGGGTGATGATCGAGGGGAAGGATCCTGTGGAGGAGATAGACAGGGTACACATTTAGGGAAGGTTTTTTATAAGTTCATCTTATATCTACAAAAACAAAGACTATCCACTTACGGGTAAGTATTTTTAATGAATGTAATATATTTCCTTTCCTTCCGATTTTTTGCACCGGAGCCCCCTTATTGTTTACAAACGAAGGAGGCTCCAGGCAAATAACTATCGGAACTAAAATCCAAACCACTTAGTAAGGAGACTACCATTCACATATACACTGGAAGCAGCCGAACTACATAGCATCCATGTAATGAGGAATGTGTTCACTAACGCGCCTAGCCATACACTTCCACTATACTTGTATAGTTTCATGCTAATGTACGCGATTGCCGGAACGAGAAGAAACAGTGGCCACGTTGAGATCATTGGTGAAGTCGGCAGCTTACTCACATCAAGATAAAATGGCACGTAGAGTATGACAAATAAAATCCAAAGTGGGGCGGACGCTAAAATGACATTCAGGGCTGTGTTAGGGCCGTCAGCCATGCCTTTATACCGGCCAAAGTTGATGTAGATACCGTATACCAATAATGGCAAGAAGATAATCAAGCCATATCGCATCATGAGCAAGAAATTTTGTGGATTCATATCTGTAAATACTGCCATCCAGAAACGGTAATCTTGATGGAAGACATATTGTAAAATCGCCATGGAAATATATCCCGCCAGGAAGATCAAAAAGGCCAACAGGAATGTCTTTGCAAAAGCGCTAAATTTCATGATCACATTGAAGTTACGCATGAAACCCAAATCCTTCTTCAAGTAAAACTTCCTGTAGAGCAAGTAAATCGTGAGTACAATGACGATCCCGATGGCGACATACACGAGAAAGTATAAGGATTGCCAAATAGTACCACTCTGCGAGAAGAATTTATTTTGCGTTCCTAGCCCCGGACCCTTTTTCCCTACAGCGTATACCGCCCAGGCACTAACAACCGAGACAATAGCTGTAATAACCCAGTGTACCCAATCACGCTTTTCGTTCTGAGGTTCTCCAACTTCAAATTTGCAGACTTTAAAGAAAGTCGTATCGAGAAGTATGGTGGCAAGTGCTATTAGAGCCAGGAACATAGAGATCATCGCAACACCATTGAGCGCTTCACGGTACAAGAAGAAAGTGCGTTCGGCATCAATCGGTGTGGTGCTTGCGTCGAGAAGCTCACCATTATTGTAGCTAAGGGTCTGTTCAAAAAACTTGATTATATCCGTGGTGGTTTCAGCAGAGATAAAGTTTTGTGAATGGTGATCCGAAGGTGTGAAAAAAACCATCACCCTTCGGTCTTCAATTGCTTTTGCCAATTCTTTAGAAGAGGTTATACTTGTTTCCCAAACATTTCCAATTTGGGTGCTGGTGGGGCTATCTGTATTGGTATAAGGCTGAGGAAGATACCAAATATCAGGAACGATTTTGTCAGTTTGGAAAATCGCCATATATTCTTCTTTATTCATCATCATTGCCGCTGTCTTTGCTGAACCCTCGTTGTAGATGCCGTTCAGATACCCACCATTTGCTACCGGTGTCCGGGTCACTTCATACCCTCCAACGGTAACAAGTTTTGGACCAAAGAATTTAGCATCCGCTCGACCAAGAATGAGGACAGCATTTATCCTATGTGATAAATAATCCTGCGCATCCTTTTTTAATTCACTATACCATGCATACTGGTCAACCGAGAGTCTTTCGCCTGCAAGTGTATCAGCATCCAGATTAATCTCATCCTGGGCAAACTTCTGACCAAAAGTGTCGTATAACACATTGATCATCATGTCGTTGAGTGTATAGTAGTTGCCATCTACTATGGCAGCGTTTGATACGTTGGTTCCTCCCGCAGAATGTCCTGTGATGCCAATCCTCGTTGGGTCTACATATCTCAGAGTCCGTAAATACTCTACGGAATCATAAATGCCGTTGGATTTATCCTCACCGGTACTTGCAGGGTTCTCACTTGCTCCAGCGCCATATCCGCTAACATTTAATACGACAAACCCGCGCCGAGCTAATTCTTCTGCAATTCCCGCCATAATCCCTTTAGCAACACCAGCGCCATGGGTTATTACAATTGCTGGTAATTGGGCATCTGGGCTCATGCCAAACGGTGTATACAGTGTGGCATCAATTATCGCCCCCCTGCTTCCATCAAATCGAACCGTCTTAATGTCCACCTTTCCAAAATTATGGCTCAAAAGGCTTGCAAGTAGACTGCTGACTAAGATTATCACCACAAATAACCAAAGTGTTTTCAATTTTGATTTATTTCCGTATTGCTTTTCCTTTTCCATCGTATTCTCCTTAAAAAACTGAATATATTATTACCAAGATGAAAACCCCCGTTGATGCGGCTTCTCCACCTGAAAATGCCACCATGCGGTTCCTCTATTGTGGAATCCACAAGGAACATTACCATATAGCCTGATTAAATCGGTGCGAGCAACATCAATGCAATAAGCAAAACCTGGACGATTAAAATGAATACCATCGATACATCTCCTTTCATAAAGTTGGATAAAATAGAATTCAGCAATTTGAGATTCTTTACAAATTTCATTATAGAATTTAATGAATATTTGTCAATATATGTTGCACATAATTTCTAATTTACAAATATAATAGGTTAATGTATTTATTATGAATTGCACCAAATTGCATATTGGAGAAGTTCTATGACCAGACTCGACCCTACAAAAATTAATCTAGCAGTTAAAGCTGCCAGGATGTATTACTATCACGAGATAAAAACTGCAGATATAGCCAATGCAATGAATGTATCGAGATCTACTATCTCCAGGTTGCTTGATTTCGCCAGAGATCAAGGTCTTGTGAACATAAAAGTTATCGATCCGATGGAAGAATCGGCGCATATCGAAACCATAATAAAAGAGCAATTGAAAATAAAGAATGTCCATGTTGTAAATGTGTCCAATGTTTTGAATGAAACTGAATGGCTCGAAAGAACAGCAGAGTTTGCTGCAAAGTATTTAAATACGAAATTTTCTTCAAATATGATTTTGGGTATTGCCTGGGGCACAACTATGTCGGCAATTTC
>CAZJLN010000242.1:0-3362 GCA_964546745.1 uncultured Anaerolineaceae bacterium | reverse complement strand
ATCATCTCAAGCTGATCTGCCACGTAATCGCCCTGGGGTAAGCGGGTTCCATCTGAATCATTGCGTATTAACAATGTGATCGTTACTGGGTTGCCATTGTAATACCAGATACCGCCAGACTTGTAAGCGCCTAATGCCAGCATTTCGGTTGTGATGATGGACTCTGCCAGAGTGGGATTGTAGGCGTAGGTTGCTTCAAGTTCTGCCACTTTGGTGGCATAACGCTGGTATTCTACCCCTCCTGTAACTATTGGGAAGAATTTGGCAAGGGCAATCCCGTTGTAAACCGATTGGTTAACCTGATCTCGGTCAATCAACCAGTTCAAGGCTTCTCTGATCTCTGGTACCGCAAAAGGATTAATGCGGTTGGTATCATAAAAGACTGCTGGGTTGATGGTCAATTCGTAGTACAGTCCGTTGCTGGTGCTGATGTCAAGTGAAGGGTCGTTTTGAATATTTTCAGTATAGCTATTGGATGACAGTCCTGCAAAGTACATATCGATGCCCCCGTCGCGTATATTTTCGATAACTTCATCCGAATTCACAATACTAAATTGTACTGAATCGACCCAAGCACCCGTGCGCGTGGTTTGCCCGCTGGCTGGTTCAGTTTTCGATAAATGGGGTGAAAAAAGAAAAGTTATAACAAGAAAAATTGAGAAAATTTTGAAAAACACAGGCTTTTGGTTCATAGATTACCTCCAAAATAAATAAATTTTGACGGATTCTATAGGCAGCAATGAGGCATTATGTTAACATCAATATGCATTAGAAATTTGTTTTTGGTGGATTCTCTCCTTATTCCTCCTAATATTAAAATAACCATTTAATTAAATAAGACAAAACAGGGTAACTTGCACTCATTATACACCCATCGGTCTTGTTGGAAAACGTTACTTTAATTTTGATTTAGTTAAAAAATCAGGCTGGAGAGTTTCCTCCAGCCTGATTGAGAGTTTAAGATTTATGCTTCGGTAAATTCGCCGTCGATGACGTCTTCACCACTCTCAGGTTTACCTTGATCCGGCTGCTGGTAGGTTTCACCAGACGGCTGCCGACCCGGCTGTTCCTGTTGGTAGGCTGCCTGACCGATTACCTGCAGCTCTTGCTGTAGGATCTGGATCGCAGATTGAATATTAGAAATATTCTCCCCAGCCACAGCATCACGCACCGCTTTAACCTTGGATTCCACACTGCTACGCTGTTCAGGTTTAACTTTGTCTCCCAGATCTTTCAACATTTTTTCAGCCTGGTAAGCAGCTGAGTCACCCATGTTGCGGGCTTCAATCAATTGTTTTCGTTGTTCGTCTTCAGTTTTATGCTGGGCTGCTTCCTGCACCATGCGGTCAATCTCGTTTTTGTTAAGATTGGTCGAGGCAGTGATGGTTACTTTTTGTTCCTTACCAGTAGCCTTATCTTTAGCAGCCACATTAATGATGCCATTGGCATCGATATCAAAAGTCACTTCCACCTGTGGAATGCCGCGTGGCGCGGGTGGAATGCCGTCCAAGCGAAAGCGCCCAAGAGTCATGTTATCCTTTGCCATGCTGCGTTCGCCCTGAAGGACATGCACATCCACAGCTGTTTGGCTGTCCTCGGCGGTTGAGAACACTTCGGTCTTTTTGACCGGGATCGTGGTATTTCGTTCGATCAGCTTGGTCATCACACCGCCTAGAGTTTCCACGCCTAGTGAGAGCGGGGTGACATCTAGCAATAGAACATCTTTGACCTCACCGCCCAAGACACCGCCTTGGATAGCGGCACCAATGGATACAACCTCATCCGGGTTGACGCCCTTATTGGGCTCTTTGCCGTTGGTAACCTTCTTGACCAGTTCCTGAACCATGGGCATTCGTGTCGCTCCGCCAACCAAAACCACCTCATCAATCTTATTGATAGAGAGATTGGCATCTTTAATGACGGCGTTGAAAGGACCCAGACAACGCTGCAGAAGGTGGTCAGTCATTTGCTCAAACTTGGCGCGGCTTAGTTTGAGCAATAAATGCTTGGGACCCGAAGAATCTGCGGTGATATAAGGCAGGTTAATCTCCGACTCCATCACTGTGCTGAGTTCGATCTTGGCTTTCTCTGAAGCTTCACGCAAGCGTTGGAGCGCCTGACGATCAGCGCGTAGGTCAATACCCTGTTCACGCTTGAATTCATCAGCTGCCCAATTGACAATGACTTCGTCCCAGTCGTCTCCACCGAGATGGGTATCGCCGTTGGTAGCTTTTACTTCAACCACACCGCCGCCAACCTCGAGCAGGCTAACATCAAAAGTACCACCGCCCAGGTCAAAGACCAATATGACCTCGTTTTCTTTTTTATCAAGTCCATATGCCAATGCTGATGCAGTGGGCTCATTGATGATGCGCATCACCTCCAAACCAGCAATCCGACCTGCGTCTTTGGTTGCCTGGCGCTGACTGTCATTGAAGTATGCCGGCACGGTAATGACGGCTTTAGTGATAGGTTCTCCTAAATACGCTTCTGCGTCTGTCTTGAGTTTACCCAGGATCATCGCAGAAATTTCCTGTGGGCTATAAACTAAACCCGTAACCGGAATTTCAACTCGGGCATCGCCAGTTGATCCAGCAGTAACCTTATAAGATACCATTTTTCTCTCTGAGGTGACTTCATCAAAACGACGCCCCATAAAACGCTTGATAGAATATACGGTGTTTTCAGGATTGATAATTGCCTGCCGTTTTGCTGGAATACCTACAAGACGCTCTCCATTTTTATTAAAAGCCACAACAGAAGGCAGTAAACGTGAACCCTCTGCAGTTGATATGACGGTAGGGGAACCGCCTTCCATTACAGATACAACGCTATTGGTTGTACCCAGATCTATTCCAATGATTTTGCTCATCTTTGTTCTCCTTAAAAATCTAATCAGTAATTACATTTTTCAAGGATAATTTGAAAATGCTAGAAGTTTATTAACAAAGCCTAAGAAAAATATATATAAGGGATTGAGATGACTTGAGTGATCTTAAAATATCTTATAATATAAATGAATAAAACATAAAGGAGAATAAAATGAGAAAATTTATGCATTTTATGTCAGGCATGGTGACAGGCGGTATCCTGGGTAGTGCATTGGTAATGCTGTTTACTCCCGTATCTGGTTCAGAAACACGCGACAAAATCAGCGGATATTTTAACAATATGGTTGATCAGGTAAAGCAGGCGTCACAACAAAAACGTGAAGAACTAGAAGAACAACTAAGTGCTTTACGGTCTGGTAAAGAAATCGAACCTTAATCCAATTTGAATACAAAAAAAGGCAGCTGAGATGTTTTCAGCTGCCTTTTTAATTCTTCCGAGAGAATTGTCACGATCACTCCCACAGCCGACGA
>CAZJLN010000241.1:0-3365 GCA_964546745.1 uncultured Anaerolineaceae bacterium | reverse complement strand
GGAGATTTTATGAAAAACTGGATAAACAAAGCATTCTTTTATCATATTTACCCACTAGGTGCCTTGGGCGCTCCCATGCAAAATGATTTTTCCTCCGCGCCTTCTCACCGACTGGGACAAATTCGGAGCTGGTTGGATCACATTCAATCTTTGGGGGTCAATGCCCTTTACCTAGGTCCGCTATTTGAATCCTCAAGACACGGCTACGACACAGCTAATTATTACGAAGTGGACCGTAGATTGGGCACACGCGAGGACTTGCGAGAACTTAGCCAGGATCTGCATCAGCGCGGGATGCGGCTGATATTGGATGGTGTATTTAACCATGTGGGGCGAGATTTTTGGGCATTTAAAGATGTGCGAACGTATGGCGAAAAGAGCATCTATAAGGATTGGTTTGTCAATTTACGTTTTGACAGTCATAGTTCCTTTGGTGATCCATTTACTTATGAAGGGTGGAATGGACACATGAGCCTGGTTAAGCTCAACCTGGAGCATTGGGCAGTTCGAGAGCACCTTTTCAATGCCATCCGCATGTGGGTTGAGGAATTTGGGATTGATGGGTTACGGTTGGATGCAGCAGATGCGCTTAGTTTTAGCTTTATGAAGGCACTATCCGAATTCTGTCATCATTTGAAGCCAGATTTCTGGCTGATGGGCGAAGTGATCCATGGAGATTACCGTCAGTGGGCTAACCCGGAAATGCTCGATTCGGTAACCAACTATCAACTGTATAAGGGCTTGTATTCGAGCCATAATGACCATAATTATTTTGAATTGGCTTACACAATTAAGCAGCAGTTTGGCAGAGGAGGTAATTATGAAGGTTTGCAGTTGTACAACTTTGCAGACAATCATGATGTAAACCGAATCGCCAGCCAACTCAAAGATCCCAAGCACCTTTACCCGCTGTATTTGTTGTTATTTACAGTTCCTGGCATTCCATCAGTGTATTATGGAAGTGAATATGGTATTCTGGGCAAACGAACTCAGTGGGAAGATCAGCCATTGCGACCCTATTTTGATTTGCCCAAACTGCAGGCATATTCGCCTCACCCCAATTTACCTGCAGACATTAGACGGTTAGCTAGTATATGGCAAGAAAGTGAAGCGCTGAGAGAAGGAAATTATCAAGAAATATTTGTCGGACCAGAACAATTCGCCTTCATGCGCACTTGGAATAATGAAAAGGTAATTGTTGTGGTTAATAGTAACGAAGACGAGAAGATTCTTGAATTGAAATTGTCTGAGTTAAAAGATGAAACATGGGTGGATGTTCTTAATGGAGGAGAAAAATTTTTAACTGAGAATCGCATCCTCAAATTGCCGCTTTTTGGTAATTGGGGCAGAATATTGAAGTTGAGTTAACCACCTGGTGGATGCTCTTAGTGTGTTTTTTCGACAACCCAGAAATGGGAGAGCCCAAAGATACGCAGCGGCGTCCGTTCCAGAGTTTGCAGAAATTTGCGTAGAAACCTGCCAAACCGTGGGCGGCGGCTAATAATGTTGTCATAAGCGCCAAAAATGATGGTGTGTTGGATCAATGTCATGGGCAGATCCTTGAAAAGACGCGCCAGATCTCGCCGGGTGTAAATCTCCACATGGGGTGCGAGTTTATCACGCCAAGCGCGGGGTAGATAATTGACAAGGGGGATGTTGCCGAAGTGATATTTGCCACGCCAATAAATGCCATGTGTTTCAAAGGGGTAGCCGCGGTTTGGGCAAAACAGCACCAGCCTGCCACCAGGTTTTAGAGCACGTACCATTTCGCGGATGGCGGCAGCATCATCCTGGACATGCTCCAGCACTTCATGGCTCAAGATCAGGTTGTATGTGTTAGATGGGAAAGGTAAATGTTCCCCAGCCGCGTTTAGGACTAGCGGGGTGTAGGTCTGGGTGTCAAGTACGCGGGGAAATTCAATGTCGAGACCGATAACTTCTCCAGCTAGTGGGAGTAAGTGTTTAACATACATCCCCACCCCACAACCATCCACCAACACACGACCTTTGAGTCTTTCACCGGCAGCGGTGGCTATCATCGATAGACGACGGACCTGTCCCTCGCGCCAAATATGCGACGGTTCTCCACGTTGGGCGGCTTTATCTAAATCTTGAGGGAGATCGTGCGGCATAGTTCTTCTTTCCAAATTTGTTTACTGATAATCAGAGTCTTATTTTACCCTTAAACAAATAGAGGCTGAGGATTAATCTTTTCTCAACCTCTTTGTTTTTTGGTTTCAATTTGGATGTTTACTTTGCCCAATCGTAGCTGATGCGTTCACGCCCGGAGATAAATTTTTCAACAGCTATACCTGCAGTAGCTCCATCTCCCGCGGCGATGACTGCCTGCTTGATATGACTGCAGAGCACATCGCCCACAGCAAACACACCAGGGATTTGGGTTTGGAAGAAGCGGTCAACCATCAGACAGCCAGCTTCGTTCGTTTCAAGTTGCCTCATCAGAAAATCGGTGATGGGCTGTCCGCCCTGTAAGTAAACAAACACACCGCTGACGGGGACGGACTTTTCTCCTTCGCCTCTTATCGAAAAGCGGATAGATTCCACTTGTTGACTACCGATAATTTCACGCAGGACTGCACCATAAATAATCTCAACATTTTGCTTTTCAGAGAGTTCATCAATGAGGTTTTGAGGAGCTTTCAGTTCTGGCGTTGGACTAAGGAAGTAAACTTTTTCGACAAAGCGGCTGAGGTAAAGTGTTTCTTCGATCGCTTCGTCGTTATTACCTGCTACAGCTACCTGCTTGCTGCGGAAAAAGGCAGCATCACAAACAGCACAGTATGAGACACCCCGACCGATGAATTCCTGCTCGCCCTTGACCAGATTTTTTCGACCCATTGAACCAGTGGCAATGATAATGGCTTTCGCAGTGTAGGTTCCCAGGTTGGTGAAAACAGATTTAGTTTCTGAATTTAGTTCGACACCAATGACTTTGTCTGTGAGAAAGTGTGCTCCAAAGGAGAGCGCCTGAGAACGCATGTATTCGACCAGATCAGAGCCTTTGATCTCAGGGATGCCAGGGTAATTAGCTATTTTACCTGTGATACCAAGTGCTCCAGCGGTCAGACCCTTATCAATCACCAGTGTATTTAGACCTGCACGGGCGGTATAGATAGCTGCAGTAGTGCCAGCGGGTCCACCGCCAATGATGATTACATCCAGCGTTTTTGTAAGGTCCAAGTTTTGATCTAAATTTTTAGTTTGAGTTTCCATATTTGCTCCAAGTCATATATCAAGTTGTTAAGATGCAAACAGAATGAAAAAGTTGCCTAAAAACCTATATTCTGATGGATTAGGAGTCGGGATGGTAAAATCAGGATATCATCCTAGTAAGGAGATTAACT
>CAZJLN010000240.1:0-3376 GCA_964546745.1 uncultured Anaerolineaceae bacterium | reverse complement strand
GGTTCTGGCATATTGGGTATTCTTTATGGAATGAGGGATATACAACCTCCATTGCGGATGAGGCGATTGCTTATGGTTTTGGAGCCAACTCGGGCATTGAAATTGGGGATGAGGACGGCACTTTGGAGTACCCTGATACCCTCAACCAGAATGTCCAGTTAGCCATTGGTCAAGGCACCATGCAAGTTAGCCCGCTGCAAGTGGCGATGATGGTGGCTGCTGTTGGAAACGGTGGGACGCTTTATCAACCCACTGTGATCGATAAGATCACCCCTGTGGATGGAGATCCGACCTATACTTTTACGCCTAAAGTCGTTCGTGAATTATCGGTCACACCGGAAAACCTATCAGCTATTCAGGAAGCGATGGTGAGTGTGGTCGATAACTCGCGTGGCACGGCTTACAAGTTTCTGGGGAGCATGACGGTCAACGTGGCTGGCAAGACTGGAACTGCTCAGAACCCCTTGGGCGATCCGCATGCATGGTTTGCTGGATACACCAACAACAATAACTCGGATAAGCCCGACATTGCTGTTGCCATTGTTCTTGAAAATGCGGGCGAGGGTTCTGACCTGGCAGCGCCGCTTTTCCGACGCGCAGTTTCGCTCTACTTCTCAGACACCTACGGTATTCTCATGCCCTGGGAAGCATCACCCTACATCCAAAAATCCCCCACACCCATCGTGACCCCAACGCCTGAGGAGTAGCAGCCTTTGAGTAAGCAGTCTGACAACATGGAAAACCAGGATGGTATGCTTGAGGGGCTGGTCATTCGGGCACAATCAGGTTTTCTGGTGGTCAGAACTGAACAGGGAGATTACACCTGCCGAATTCGCGGAAAGTTAAAGCAGAACAAAAAGGAACAGCCTAAGGGGGATATTGTTGCTGTGGGAGATCGGGTGTTGATCAGTCCTCAGGATGATTTTACAGGTTCAATTGAGGTCATACTCCCGCGCCATTCGGTATTTTCACGCAAAAAAGTCAATCGCGATATCCAGTATGAGTACCAGCGCATCCTTCTGGCAAATCCAGACCAGGTAGTGATCGTCTTTGCGTGCGCCAAGCCGGAGCCGCATCTGCGCATGCTCGACCGTTTTTTGGTGGTGGCAGAAAGTCAACAGATCCCCGTCTTGATCGTGGTCAATAAGATCGATCTGGCAGACCTGGATATGGTGCAAGATAAGTTTTCGATCTATAAAATATTAGGATACGAAGTTCTTTTTACCTCTGCTGCATTTAAGATTGGTATTCAAGATCTCAAAGAGCGGTTGAAGGGGAAAATCTCTGTGCTCACCGGACCGTCTGGTGTAGGTAAGTCCAGCTTGTTGAATGCAATCCAACCGAATTTAGGTTTGGCTGTCCGCTCGGTCAGCGAAGCAACAGAAAAAGGCATGCATACCACCCAGGTACGCGAACTTTTCCCGTTGGAAACAGGTGGGTATGTGGCAGATATGCCCGGCATTCGCACGATTGCGCTTTGGGATATTGAAGGCGAGGAGTTGGATGCCTATTTCCCCGAGATGCGCAATTTGGTCTCCAAATGTCAGTTTAGCGATTGCACCCACAGTCACGAACCAGGCTGTGCGGTGGTGGCTGCGGTTTTTAATGGGGAGATTGACGAGGGACGCTATCAGTCTTACTTGCGCCTGCGCTTTGGCGGTGGGATGGAATTGGATGATGAGGAAGGCGAGACGGATGATGGGGAATAATCGTAATTCTTCGCAAGGTAAGCGCTGGGGTCAGCGCTTGGTCATGGCATTTTTGATCAGTGCGCTGCTGCTATTTGCTTGTCAACCCAAATCTAATGAAACCACCATGCCGACTATTGTCCCAACAAAGGAGCAGGCAACAGCCGAACCCACGCTCGTTCCCACTCAACCTCCACAGCCCCCAAAAATTCTGACGATTTGCACAGCAGAGGAGCCAGCTTCCTTATACATTCACAATGGGAACAACGCCGTCAGCAAGTGGAATATATTGGAAGCAATTTATGATGGACCCATTGATAAGGTTGGTCAGGAATTAGTTCCGGTTATCCTGCAAAGCATCCCAACTTACGAGAATGGTGGGCTGATTTTTGAGCCAATAGCGGTCAAAGCCGGCACAGAGGTCATTGATGCCCGTGGGGAGCTGCATGTGGTGCAAAAGGGCATTTTTGTGCGTCCTGCGGGATGCCACGAAACCAGCTGTGCCATTGAATGGGATGGCGAGACGGAATTGCTGATGGATAGTATGCTGCTGCGCTTTGAGTTGATCGAAGGACTGAGCTGGTCAGATGGTATGCCGCTCCTAGCCGCAGACTCAGTCTTCAGCTACCAGATGGCAGCCGACCCAGCAACACCCAGCTCCAATTGGGCGACAGATCGCACCAGCAGTTACCAGGCGCTGGATGAGAGAACGATCGAATGGCGCGGGTTGCCCGGGTTTGCTACCACGCAGGTGGACCGCTTTTTCTGGAGTCCGTTACCCCAACATGTGCTCCAGGGCGTGACTGCAGCAGACATGCTGACGAATGAAGCTGCCAATCGCCAACCGCTGGGCTGGGGGGCGTGGCAGATCGATGGTTGGCAGGTTGGGCGATCCATCCGCCTGGTTAAGAATCCGAATTATTTCCGCTCCAGTGAGGGACTGCCGTATTTTGATGAATTGATTTATCGATTTATCCCCGATGCAGATGAAGCTTTAGCAGCGCTCCAGGAAGGCAATTGTGATCTACTGGACAGTAGCTATGGTTTGGGAGGGCAGCTGGAAGAAATTAAAGCGCTCAGTGAAGAGGGAAAGCTTAATTACAGCGTTCGCCTGAGTGGACAATGGCAAGGGGTGACATTTGGTATCAATCCTGCTTCGTACGATAACGGCTACACGCCCGAATATGGCGATCGTCCCGACTTCTTTTCGGATGGTCGTGTGCGGCAGGCGTTTGCCTATTGTATTGACCGACAACGTATCGTGGACGAATTAACCAGTGGAATCAGCCGTGTACCGGAAGGGCTTATTTCAGGTCTTGAAACACAGCCCACAGACAAGTTTGATCCTGAGCGCGGTCTATCACTCCTCAAGGAGGTCGGTTGGCAAGATGCGGATGGTGATCCATCCACGCCTTTGGTCTCCTGGCAGGTACCGGGGCTGAACATGGGAGTGCCTTTCGAGGTGTCACTGCACAGTGGACAATCTGCATTTGACATGGCAGCCGCTGCGATCATTGCAGAATCTTTGGCGCAGTGTGGCATTCTTGTCAAACACGTGCCACTTCCTTTGGAAGAGCTTTATGCACCAGGACCGGACGGGGTGCTGTTTGGCAGGCAATTTGATCTGGCACTCTTCAGTTGGGGCGCAGAGGGCGTGGAGTTATGCAATGTCTACCTCAGCCACGGAA
>CAZJLN010000239.1:0-3434 GCA_964546745.1 uncultured Anaerolineaceae bacterium | reverse complement strand
TCTTCAGGGCTGAGTCCCCCATGCCTGCCTAGCATCACATTCTGTTTGGCAGCCCACCACAAGTAAGCATCCTCATGCGCAATCGCAATCAGATCCCCAATCCGGTCTTCCAGTGTGGGTGCATGTGGCTCAGGTCCAAATAATCCAGCAGCAATCGCTTGCTTTCCATTGATCAGACTGAATTTTCCAGACCAGGCAGCTTCAAAGTAGCTCCTGACAGCATCCTCCATCCCTGGTTTTATGTACAGGAATACGAGCCGATTTTCACAGGTCGGCTGGATACGCAACATGGCATTCAGTTCAGGATGCGAAGTTAAATTGAATTTTCCATATCGTGGCGTAAAAATAGAACCATGATCAGCAGTCAGAATGAGTAAGGTATTCTTCCGCTCAGAAGGTGATAATCCTTTGATCAATCCTTCTTCCAACATTTCACTGAAATATTTAAAGTGAAGAGCAATTCGTTCATCATTCAAAGAAAAACGATGAGTCAGAGTATCAACTTCACTTGAGTAAGCATAAATATATTTTCTTCCATGTGGATCAGCATTCAATACATTGCGCATGCTCACCCACATATCCGATTCACCAACATATCCATGAAAATTGACCTGATTGAGGTGCATCGATGATAAACCAGAAGAGCCGATCGAGTAATGCATGAATGCATCTGCGTCGATCCCATGTTGGTTGAGATGGGGTCCCAATGTAGATGATTTCAGAAATTCATTAGGTTCAAAACCAGCCCGCTTCAATCCACCTGTATCACCTACAAAGCTCATGGCACTGTGCAAAATATTGTTGATCACCATTCCAAATTCTCTTGCCCACATTTCATAACCAACAACGGCATGTGTCGCAGGGCTGACGCCTGTCCACAAAGTTGTCAACGCAGACGCAGTGGTGCTGGGGCAGATACTTGTTAGTGGGAAGTAGACGCTATCACGCAATCTATCTTTCCAAAATTTTGCATATCCGCTGTCCATCAATTTATTGAGCAAGTGGTATCCCAACGCATCCACCACCAACAAGATCACCCTTTGGTAAGGTCCGCCAAGTTTTTCGAGCAGTTCTGATCCCAGAGCATGTTCCCCAAATGATGGAATGCCTAATAAATGGCACACCGTAGAAGGAATATTCGACAGAGAATAGCCATGATAACTTGGCATTAGGATATCTTCTGCTACTGGAATCTTATCCAGCATATGACCTCTTAATTGAGTTAATAAAGAATATGATAGATCAGGCATTGTATACTCCGTTAATTATTTTAAAGGGTTAGACAGGTCTCCACTGAAAACCAAAATAATTGTTCGCGGATTTGTTTCCTGGAGTTCCACTCACGTCCATCCCACCCTTCCGCCAAAACCGCATCACCGCCATAAAGGTACTGCCCGAACTTAACATTTCTAAATTGAGCCAGTGCGGCCAGTGCTGAGGTTTCCATTTCAACAGTGGTGCATCCTTCTTCTCGATAGGCAGCAACCCGCTTTTCAGTCTCTCGATAAAAAGCATCGGTCGTCCAGGTCTTAACCCTCTGGTATGGAAGTTGATGAGACAAAAGCATTGCCTCCATCTTATCAACAACCTCAGAATCTAGCCAGATCTCCCTGGATGGAGCAGCATAATGATAAGAAGTTCCCTCGTCTCGCAATGCACACTCAGGCAGTAAAAGGTGTCCCACACCGATTTGCTTGTCCAAAACGCCACATCCCCCACAAGCAACGAACTTATCGATGCCAAGTGAAATGGCTTCCTCAGTTAATCCCACAGCTAACGGCGCACCGACACCAGGGTGAAAAAAAGCAATCGAATTCCCTTTAAAGTCCATTTCATAAATAGGATGACATCCCATTTCAGAATGAGAGGTGAAAAGAATTTGCGCTTGGTTTTCCTTAACGACTTTTTCTATGACCTCGGCAAAGAAACAAATCACTGCGTGTTTTGTCTTTTCCTGCCGATCGATAAGTCGAGAAGGGTGGATGATCGCTTCAGGCTCAGGGTCAAATTCCAGAATCGGATATTTATATTTTAAATCCTTGTGGGTCATGCTCTTTCCTCAGGCAGATGCCAAGTTAAATTATCATAGCCTGAAAAGCGCCGTTGCATCACCTCAATGGCTTCCAGGTTGTTGTCGACCAGGATAAATTGCCGTTCCAGACCATAACAGACTTCTCCTAGAGTACCACTGCCCGCAAAGAAATCCATTACAACATCCCCAAGGTTGGATGAAGCCAAAACAATACGCTTAAGTATCCCAACAGGTTTTTGGGTTGGATAGCCTACTTTTTCATGGCTATTCGTCCCCACAATGGTGTGCCACCAGGTATCGGTCGGCAATTTGCCTTTTTCCGCTTTCTCCTTGCCAACCAATCCGGGTGCCATATAGGGGATGCGGTCAATGGCATCGCGATTGAAGGTATAGTGCTTCGGATCTTTGACATAGAACAGGATGTTATCGTGCTTTGCTGGCCAGCGGTCTTTCGCCCTGCCGCCATAATCATAAGCCCAGATGATTTCATTCAAGAATGATTCTCTACCAAATATTCCATCCAACATCACTTTACAGTAATGCACTTCTCTAAAATCAATGTGGAAATAAAAACTGCCAGCTCTGGATAAGATCCGGTATGCCTCCTTGAGGCGAGGAAATAGAAAGGCTTCGTAATCCTCAAAGCGATCGGTATATGCTCGCTCTGATAAGACAGAAGTCGAATACTGCTGATTGCCAAATCCCTTTCGATCTCCGTTTGAACTACGTTCTGTTCTTATCTGGGTGCGCGATTGAACCTTTCCAGTGTTGAATGGCGGATCGATGTAGATGAGATCGATGCTGTTATCCGGCAGATGTTTGAGAACTTCAAGGTTATCCGCGAAGTAAATGTGATTTGACATGCGTCCTATTTTAACACGCTGGTGGAATTATTGGTTAATGACAACCACCCCAGCAAAATACGCCGGGGTGGTATCAAATTTAACAAAAATTATTCGTCTAACTTTGAGGTGCAGTTCGGGCAACGTGTGGCACCGATTGCAATGGTGGTCTTGCAGAAAGGGCATTCCTTCGTGGTTGGTGCTGCAGGTGTTTCATCTTTCGCTTTACGAGATTTGTTGACTGCTTTAAGCAGGAAGAATATACATAACGCAATGATAATGAAAGTAATTATGGTCATAATAAATGCACCATAATTCAAAGTGACTGCGCCAGCTGCTTGGGCGTCAGCCAGTACTGTGCCTTTTTCCAATGGCACTTTATTGGGCGTTAGGTTGGCGTATAAATTAGCAAAATCAACCTTCCCTAAAAGCAAACCGATGGGCGGCATAATAACATCTTTGACCAATGAGTTGATAATGGCACCAAACGCGCCACCAATGACAACACCAACGGCTAAATCAAGGATGCTGCCTTTCATAATAAAATCACGAAATTCACC
>CAZJLN010000238.1:0-3436 GCA_964546745.1 uncultured Anaerolineaceae bacterium | reverse complement strand
AAGCGGGACGATATCGGTTGTTGGTTTTCACTGCCCCCTCCTGTGCGCCTCTGATTTATATTTAAAGCACAGTCCAAGGGCGAATTCAAGCCATTTTCGGGCATCATCTTCGTGCTCTGGATCAAAATGAGGGTACAGGGTTCAGGGTCAAACGCCCTCTCCTGCATCCTTGTCGCTTTTTCTTCGTGCTTTTCGTGGTTCAAAGCAAAGGGGGCAGGAACCCCCTCCCGTTTTTATCGCATATCGTATGTCACACATTTCACATCGCCATACTTATTCCACATAGTCAACAACGTCCCTTCAGTGCCGTTACATTTCCCCTCACAAAGATTGACCAGCATGTCGATAAGGTACGTGCAGATAAAAAACGCAACGGACTGAGTTCCCCTCTCCTTGGATTGAGGAACCGTTTTTTATCAATGCTCCACTAGTCAGTATGCCATCTGCAGGGAGGTATGTCCTATGTTCTACAAAAACTTCCCTGGGGTCGGGCCACGCTATGTTGCTAATACTATTTGATAAAGTTTCTTTTTTTGCCTCGAAAATGGCCCAATAATTGCTTTTATATGGGGGTAAAAAGCAATTATTCTTTTCTGCCCACGCCACTGATGAAATTGATGGAGACCCGGATGAAACATGCGGTAATTCAAATCGTTATGCTGTGCCTCACGGTGATATCTCCCGGGTGCGGGGATAAACCGGAGGACCCGTTTAATAAAACCTGTACCGATGCCGGTGGGAGTACCGCTATCATCACCCCGCAGTTCGTCCGCAACCTCACCATCGGCAATACCGGCTGGTTTTCCAGTCCTGCCGTGTATGACCTGGATGGCGACGGCGCCAGGGAAATTATTGCGCCCTTCTACGACATCGCCGTATGGGACGCGTACGGTAACCTTATTGACCGTGAGGAGCGAACCCATCATACGGGGCGGGTATATGCGCCGGCGGTAGTGGCTGATCTGGAAGGGGACGGTATTGTCGAGGTGGTGGTTTCCGCCGGGGAAGGCAGTGTAGCTGCGTATGAATGGTCAGGCGGCGCACTTCGGATAAAGCAGGGATGGCCTGCGTCCACCTGCATCGCCGGAAGTTGCTTTGAGAACCGGTCGCTTGCCGCTGACGATCTGGATGGAGACGGCTCCATTGAAGTTGTTGCCGCATCCACCCGCAGCGAGGCGCCGCCCGGTTATGATGGCGCGAACCCCCAGGTGTTCGTGTTCGAGCCTGACTGATCCATCAGGGAGGGATGGCCGCGCTACGACACCCGTCCGGGCATAGGACGCGATGTGAAAGGCGGGCCGGATGCAAACTGCTATGGCCACAGCGGCTATGGCTGCTACGGGCTGAATGTCGGCATCGGCACCATTGATGACGACTCGGACAAAGAGATCATTGTCACCTACGATAACCATGCCATCCAGGCATTCAACCCGGATGGCACCGCCCTGCTTGCCGATCCCTCATACTTCACTAGGCGGGGGAGCGAATGTGAAAACGCGCCCATGAGCTGGGGCCAGTTTATCCGGTATCTGGATCCGGCGGTGGAGGAGGATCATTATCATTTGCATCAGGGCGATTGGCCGGGGCCGGATTGGACTGCCTGGCTGCAGTGGACCCAATCACCGCCCGGCGTGGGCGACATAAACGGTGACGGATTGAATGAGGTGATTGCCGCGCCCTGGTGCGAACTCGACATTCCGTACAGAACCCGCAGCCTTGCGGTGATGGTGCTGGAGGGTGACTATGATGCCAACGGGCATCGCTCGGCCCGCCGTCTGCCGGGCTGGGAAGAGTTGCCGCTCACCGGCGCGCCATCCTACAATGCCGACTGGTATCCTCCCCAGGTTGTGCCGTCGCCTTCGCTGGCGAATATCGCGGGAGACCGCAATCCTGAAATACTGATCCCCTCGCCTGACGGATATGTGTATGCCTTCAAGCCGGACTCGACGCTGCTGTGGAAATATGACTACGGGCATGGGCTGTCCCTCGCCTATGCGTCAGAGGTTGCGATAGCTGATTTGAGCGGCGACGGACGGCCGGAAATCATCTTCGGCGTGTACGGCGAACCGGGCGGGGAGCGCGGCCGGCTGATTATACTGGCGAGCAACGGGGAGCTGCTTCACGACATCAAGCTGCCCGGCCAGCGTCCTGACAGCGGCAACGGCGTGGGCGTGTGCGCGGCGCCGACGGTTGCCGACCTAGACGGCAAAGGAACCCTGGAGATTCTGCTCTTGACCATCGATCACGGGCTCGATGTTTTTACGGTTCAGGGCTCATCCTGCAACTGTATCCCTCCGAACGCCGATGCCGCTTTGTATTGCGGCCTCTGGCCCACCGGACGCGGCACGTATCTGCGCAACGGCCGTGCACCGGGGACGTGACCATAGAGCAACAGAAAAGTGGGGATGTTGTTGACTATGTGGAATAAGTAAGGCGATGTGAAATGTGTGACACGCGATACGCGATACAACCGGGGGTTTTTCCTGCACCCTGTTCCCTTAGCTTTGAACCAGGAAGAACACGAAGCAAAAGGGGTTTGGTCTCAACATTCGATACGAGCCATGTTGATACCAGACCCCGGTTTCTTTGAATGGCATAAAGAAAAGGAGCAGTCCACTGCTGCAAGCATAGCGTGCAAGGAGGGCCGCCCTTACAATTCTAACATTCATTGCTGATGCCGGGAAATTTAGATTTGTAAGGGCGTCCCCCCTGTTCCGCGCAGCTTGGCCAGCAGTGATCGGAAATAACGGACGACACGGGGCAGCAAAAAGAGGGAAACGATGAGGCCGGCCACAATTACGGTGAGAAGCAGGACCGGATAAAACGCCGCCAGCAAAACCGAGCCTACCGCAAGCACATCTTCCCCCACACTCGCCGCCGCATTGGTTGCCGGTTCGGGGCTGGTGTTGATCGCCATGCGGGCGGCTGCCTTGGTGCCGTGCGAGCTTAAGGCAAGCCCTCCCCCCAGCAGAAATGCCACGACCTGGAAGCCCCGGTCATAATCACCGAATGACGCCGCCGCCAGCGCCGCGCCGGCGGGAACGCGGATGAAGGTGTGGATGGCGTCCCAGACACTGTCAACCACCGGTATCTTGTCGGCGATAAACTCGATCAGGTACAGCGCCAGCGCAACCCCGATTATCCACCAGTTGGTCAATACGGCAAGATCCCCCGGCAATTGGAGATGGGCAAATCGGCCCAGCAGGCCGAGCGTTGCCACCCCGGCATACAGGTTCAAGCCGGACACCCACGCCGATCCCAAGGCGAAAGCGAGTGTGCTGAGGAGGTTCATGGCTTTATCAAGACATGCCGGAATTACCCGGCAGCTCTGATGCGGGGTAATCCCTGTCTACGGGGTTTACGATACGATGAGTATAGGTGCCGTAACCCGGTGTGTCAATACAATATCTTATCTTGGCGATTCCCGATGACGATA
>CAZJLN010000237.1:0-3471 GCA_964546745.1 uncultured Anaerolineaceae bacterium | reverse complement strand
AAGGGCTACCATTGGCATTATATAGGCGCTTATATTGCCCTTACGATTTCTGCTGCTTCGAGGACAGGCATCTACTTGATGCTTGGTTATTATGTCGATAAAATTCTGGCAGAAAAACGTTTTGATTCCTCACTGATCCTCACGGCGGTTGGTTTCCTTCTGCTGATCATTTCCCAGGCTTTATTTTCCTTCTTCAGTGGATGGCTGGCAGCTTATGCAGCTGAGAATTCCACGCGGCGGATCCGTGATTTCCTTTTTGATCATATTCAAAGGCTTTCTTACGCTTATCATGCTGAAGTCAAGACTGGGGATCTGCTCGAAAGAGCGACTTCAGATGTGGATACTTTACGCCGCTTTTTTGCAGACCAAGCCATCGGCATTGGTCGCGTGGTGATGATCTTCACGATCAACCTTATTGTTATCATCCGCCTGAAAGCTCAATTAACCCTGGTTTCAATCGGTGTTATCCCGGTCATCCTGGTAGTATCCATTTTCTTCTTTAAAAATCTATCCAAAGCTTATGAAGCCTACCAGGAACAAGAAGCAGTGTTGAGCACAACCTTGCAAGAAAATCTGAGCGGAATTCGGGTGGTGAAAGCCTTTGCCCGACAGGGTTTTGAGATTTATAAATTTGACCAGAACAACTGGGAGAAATTCAAGCGTGGAAAAAAGCTAAACACGATGCATGCCCTTTTCTGGCCAATCTCCGATATCATCTGTTCTGCCCAACTGCTCATTGCCCAGTACTTGGGTGCAGTAAAAGCAATTGACGGCAAGATCACCCTGGGCACCTATATCACCTATGCCGGCTTGATTGGGTGGATCATCTGGCCGATCCGCAACCTTGGCAGGTTGATCATTGATACATCCCGTGCTTTGGTTTCCTATAAGCGTGTCGCAGATATCATCAAACAGCAGCGAGAACCCTTGTTAGATGGTATTCTTGATCCAGACAGAACCCTTGAAGGCAGAATCGCCTTTGAAGATGTCAGTTTTGAATATGAAAAAGACATCCCTGTCATTCAAAATGTCTCATTCTCGTGTAACCCAGGCGAAGTTGTCGCACTGCTAGGATCTACAGGCTCCGGAAAAACATCCCTAGTAAATCTATTGCCCAGATTTTATGATGTTACATCAGGCAGAATCCTGTTAGACAGATTAGACCTGCGTGAGTACTCACGTCAATACCTGCGCAGCCAAATTGGCATCGTTGAACAGGAACCTTTCCTCTTCTCCTGTTCCATCAAAGACAATATCACCTATGGCATGAGCGTCCCGGTCGATGATGCCCAGATCGAACAAGCTGCCAAGTTTGCTGCTATTCACGAAGGCATCCAGGAATTTCCGAAAGGGTACGAAACCCTGGTGGGAGAACGTGGCGTTACCCTCTCAGGAGGACAAAAGCAGCGCATTGCTATCGCCCGTGCCTTATTGATGAACCCACGCATCCTGATCCTAGATGATTCAACCTCATCGGTTGATATGGAAACCGAAGCCCTCATCCGACAAGCACTTAACCACTTAATGAAAGACCGCACAACCTTCATTATTGCCCACCGTATCCAAAGTATCATGAACGCAGATCTCATTCTAGTGTTTGATCAAGGACGTATCGTGCAGTCAGGAACGCATACTCAACTTATCGACGTTGAAGGGATGTACCGCAACATATTTGATATCCAGACACGTATTGATGACGCCCTGGAAAAGGAAATATCAAATGTCTGATTACGAAGATACCGCTGAAGACGAGGTCAGTCACCTCAATTCAAAGACCTTTTCGCGCATCCTTGGCCTCCTGAAACCCCATTGGGTAACTGTTTTTGGATTCATTATTGCGATTGTCCTGGTATCAGCTTTGGATTCAACTTTTACCTACCTGAGCAAACAAATCATCGACCTGGGCATCAATCCAGGCGATAAACAAGCTCTATTGCGCATTATCCTCACATTTGGCCTTTTTGTTACCGTTCAGGCGATCTTTGCGTTTCTGTTCATTTACCTGGTTGGGATTTTAGGTGAACGCATCCGCTATGACTTACGCAAAACGCTGTTTAACCATCTTCAACAGTTATCGTTATCCTACTTCAGCAAAACACCGGTTGGGTGGATTATGGCAAGGGTCACCTCGGATACCGAACGTGTGTCGGATTTAACGACTTGGGGATTACTGGACTCAACTTGGGCACTGGTTAATATCCTGACAGCTTCCTATTTCATGTTCATCATCAACTGGAAGTTGGCTTTATTAGTATTGGCATCCCTCCCCTTAATGGTATTCCTTGCCATCAAATTCCGCACAAAAATCTTGCTACATTACCGAAGGTCTCGCAAAGCAAATTCTCGCATGACAGCCTCACTAAACGAAAACATCACTGGTGTGAAGGTCGTCAAAGCGTTGTCACGCGAAGAAAAGAACCTGGGTGCCTTTATGCTTCTCTCCACTGACATGTTTCGATCGAGTTATCGAGCTGCCTTTTTGTCTTCATTGTTTTTGCCTGTGGTTCAGAGCATCAGCGCTATCTCTTTGGGAATTATCCTCTGGCGTGGTGGAATCATGGTACAAAACAGCCAGATCAGCATTGGCGGAATTCAAGCATTCATTTCCTACATCATGTTTATCCTATGGCCAATCCAGGACTTGGCGCGGGTTTATGCGGATATGCAAAACGCAGTCGCATCAGCAGAAAGAATCTTTTCCTTGCGGGATACTCAGCCTGAAGTAAAAAATCGGCATAACACACTGGACATCAACTCACTTTCTGGCGATATCATCTTTGATCATGTCAATTTCTATTATGAAGCCAATGATCCGGTTATTACGGACCTTTCGTTTTCAATTCAGCACGGTGAGACTGTAGCTTTGGTAGGACCCACTGGCGGGGGCAAGTCAACCATCATTAATCTCCTTTGCCGTTTCTACGAACCCACCAGCGGACATATTAATATTGCTGGAAAAGATTACATGGATTTCAAACTGACAGATATCCAATCTCGTATCGGCGTTGTGTTGCAAACCCCACATTTGTTTTCCGGTTCAGTAAAAGAGAATATTCGTTACGGAAAGCTATCAGCATCGGATGAAGAAATCGAAGAAGCAGCCAGGATGGCTGGTGCGCACGATTTCATTCTAAAACTTGAAAAGGGCTATGAACAGAACGTGGGTGAAGGTGGAAACCTCCTTTCAGTAGGTCAAAAGCAACTGATTAGTATTGCACGCGCAATTCTGGCAAAGCCGGATATCTTTGTGATGGATGAAGCTACTAGTTCGGTGGACACCATCACTGAAGCGCTGATTCAGAAAGGGATGGACCAGCTCATGGAAGGTAGAACAAGCTTCATTATTGCCCACCGACTATCTACCATTAAGCGCGCTGATATCATCATGGTAATCAAAGACGGACAGATTACTGAAAAGGGCAACCACGAATCATTGATGCGCCTAAAAGGTCACTATTATCGCCTGTACAC
>CAZJLN010000236.1:0-3508 GCA_964546745.1 uncultured Anaerolineaceae bacterium | reverse complement strand
GAGGCGTTTTTTTCAATCAGGTGCGTGTTGTAAAATCCTTCAAGCGCCTCGTCAACCAGCCGGTCAGGGACCACCTGCTTGTGAGGGGATTCGGCAATTTCACCCATCAGGGACCAGTGGCCGCCGGGGGGCGCATTATGCGGTGAATAGTTTGAAAAGACGGTTACCCGGTAGAAGGGATTGTCATCTTCGGGGAAATACATCCAGCACTTGGTGCGGAGCTTCTCCGGAGGCTCTCCCGCCAGCCCCACACCGACCGTGTTGATCGAGGAATAGACAAAACGATCCTGTGCATCGCGCCCCGCTCCGTCGACGAGGTGCAGGAGTTGATCCAGGGGCATGGTTGAAATGAGATAGTCATACTCCTCTTCGCGGCCATCACTGAACTGCAGGCGCTTCCTGTCGGGATGCACCGCCGCCAGCTCTGAAGAGAGATGGATTTTTTCCTGGGGCAGCCCGCCTGCCAGGGCGCGCCAAATGGCGCCGGTTCCGCCCCGAAGGGGGAACTTGAACGTGTTGTTCGGCCCCCAGGAGCGGTCTTCCCTGCCGTGCGTGATATTTTCCATGACCCGTTTCACATCGGGCACGGCGACCCGCTCCCCCGTCCATTCGGCGGAAAGCTGTTCCGGCGGATATGTCCACACTTTCTTGTTATAAGGAATGAGGAAGTGTTTGGCGATACCCTCGCCGAAGGTGTTTACAATCCAATCTAAAAAATTGGCCCTGGGGGCGTTCCTGTTGGCGCATCGCTGTAATCCTTCCAGGCATTCCTGCATCTCTTGGCGCGGCAGCTTCCCGATGTTGTACTGGAGGGGATAGGGGATGAAGCGATCCCTCATCCAGATCCAGCTCTCCCGCTCATGCGGGATCCAGCCCGATGCCGGGATCACGGTCTCCATGAGCCGGTCAAAATAGTCATAGTGCGAAAATTGTATGTGTCCGCCGATGTCCCAGGTAAAGCCCTGCGCATCGGCAAAGCTCGCGGAAAGCCCGCCCACATGGTCATTTTTCTCAAACAACCGGTAGTTTTCAATGCCCAGTTCATGCAGCCGCCACGCGGCGCCGAGCCCGCACGGGCCGGCCCCGATAATGACAATCTTTTTATGGTTTGGCATCATAATAGCTGCAATCAGTTTAATAGGCGTTGTAGATGACCAGCGATTGCGGGGGATTGATGACGCGAATGAAGCCGACGGGATCGTCGCCGACCGCTGCCCGTTCCATGGCCAGCGCCGGATCAGTTTTGAGGTATTGCATCCAGTGGTAGCTGATGACGATCTCGCCGTCCTCGGGGACAACGTCGGTCAGTTCCAGCCGGTTGTAATCAGCGTCTATCCTGCCGCTGCCCCTGAGAAAGAATGAGGGGGGTCTTTTCACCTCGTAAAGGGTGAATCTGTCGATATCGCCCGCCTTCGCAAGATATTCCGGGAAGCGGTCAAAAACCTGCTTCGATTCATCGCACCAGCAGACAATCCACCTGACATTATAAAGGTCAAAGTCCCGCTCCAGTTCCCCGATGGTGTAGTCCCCGATCTTTTTTTCAAAGAGCATTCCCGCGGTGAAGCTGGCGTAGCTGTGCTTGATGGGGTACATGGGCCGGGGGCCGCAGAGATATTCCCGCTTTACCGATTCGGGGAATAGCGCGGGGAAATGCGCCCCGTAGAAGCGGTGATCGGTATCGCACTCCGAATCTTCAATAAGTATCCTGCCTTCCCGGCCGGTGTTGGCATCCAGCCAGGTGAGCAGCTCGGTGAGCGGCGCGGGGAACGCGCAATTCAGCCGGTAGAGATCGTACCCATAGACCGTCTTGAGCGGCTTAAACACGGGGTGTACCAGGAGTGCGAAGGCGGCCGTGGCAGTGAAGAGCCGCGCGGCGGTTCCGCGGTTCCGGAAAAGGGCCGTGAGCATCGCGGCCAGGCCGGAGGCGGCAGGGATGGTGAGCAGAAGATTCAAGGGTATGGTAAATCGCTGCGGCTGCAGCTGGGCGAAAAATTCGGTGCGGGAGCCGCCGTAGGCGATGATAAACAGGAGTGTCGCTCCTCCCAGGAGGGGAAACATGAGCCTTCCCCTTCCTTCTTTCTTCCAGCGGTATAGACCGGCTACTGCAGTGAGCAGGATGAACACATCCATGAAGGTGTTGTTGAGCGAGGGATCCTTTCGGTTGAGGATGCTCATCTTCTGGGTAAGATACACCCGGATCGGCTCATAAAAGCTGTCGATCTGCAGGGCGAAGCGATAGTGTTCCGGCCGGGTGGTTTTGTCCTGGAAAAATTGAATGACCGGCATCAGCCAGAAGCTATTGACCGCGAGCACCACGACCGCGGTCAGGGCAAGCGCGAAGTGGTGGCGGCGTTCGAGGGTTCTGAAATGCGCGAGGTAGAGGATGAGCAGCGGGGGACCCAGGAGCAGGGGGGAGAGGATGTGCATCAGCAGCAGAAGCGATGAGAGCAAGGTAACCGCGGCCCAGCATTTCCAGCTGAATGATTCAAACAGCCGGTTGAACAATGAAAGAACGTACAGCGAAAGAAAGCAGGCAAAAACATAGGAGACCATGCCCCAGGAGATGAAATCGATGGTGATGGAGAGGTGGAAAAAGAGCATGCCCAGCAGCGCGGCAAGAAAGCTTCTCCCGTGCGGCAGGCCGAAGTTCCGCGCGGCGCCGTAGGTCAAAAACGGATAGAGCAGGAGCAAGGCCAGCAGGTAGAGCTTGAAGGCGAGTTCCGCCGTGAGCACGGGGGCAAGCGCATACACGAGCAGCTCCCAGGCCTTGTTGTCGGCGTTCACCAACGCCCCGTTGGGGAACCCGGCGAGGAAGAAGGGATCGTATCCCCAGCAGCTGCCGAATGATGAAAGAAAGCGCTTGGTGGAGAGGCACTGGGCAAAGTGCATGGAATAATCATCGGTGTAAACCGGGGCGTCTGAAATGATGTCGGCGGGCGACAGGAAGACGGTGATGCCATACGCCGAAAGCAAAAGGAGCAAGAGCAGCTTTTTCATGAGGATTCGATGGGATAGTATTGATAGGCCATGATGCCACACGGACTGCCAGATTTCTCAGTCGCTCGCGCTCCTTCGAAATGACAATGTATACAATGGAGAGGTCATTAAAGGAAGTTTTATCCCCGTCCATGCATACAGGCTGTCATTTCGAGCAACGCGAGAAATCTTTTATTTTGCTTCCGGGTCATCCTGCGACTTGATCGCAGGATCCACATCAATTAATGAATTATGTTTCAGTAGCATGAATGAAGGTTCTCATCATGGCATGTCGAACCTCCCCCCTGTCATTTCGAACGAACGTGAGAAATCTTATACAATAAAATCATAGAAGATTTCTCAGTCGCCGCTGCGCAACTCCATCGAAATGACAGGCATGGAGGGTCATGCTGCGATGCCGAGAGCGGTCATACTCTGCGACGCCGAGAGCGGCCATGCGCTGCGACGCCGAGAGCCGTCATCCTGCGACTTGATCGCAGGATCCACATCAATTAATGAATTATGTTTCAGT
>CAZJLN010000235.1:0-3509 GCA_964546745.1 uncultured Anaerolineaceae bacterium | reverse complement strand
GCGGAGGGATGACGATTACGAATGGTGTGATGGATGGATCAAATCCTGGCTTGACAGGGTCATTGCTTGGTTTAAAATATCCACTCTCCTCCCACCATTTGTAGATCTTCTCTTCATAGTCACGGAAGTCATAGGTTTTCGGTAGTTCTTTTGTCATTTCTTCTCCTTAGGCTTACCCAAATAAAAACACACTTCCCTCAAGAGGACGAAAGTGTGCTTCCGCGGTACCACCTCAATTCAATTGGATTTCACTCCAACTGCGCTTATTCAGGACGCCATGATCCTGTTCTGCGATAACGGGCATCCCCGTGCTGGTCTAGTTTCCCAGATGGGATTTCTTCAGCAATTATCCTGGCGACTTCAATCTGGATTTACTCTGGAGCTGCTTTCAGCAGGTGCAGCTTTTTCTGTCAGGAGATCCAAGCCTACTCCTCCAAGATTGTTAGTAGCTATTATACTGAATTGGCAGGTAATTAGCAAGTTAATTGCTTATTTCTCCATGGAAACTACTTGCGAATCCCAACGATGCCAATCTCCGAATTTTTCTTCGATGATCTTTTTACCTTCGCCAGGTTTTTCGAGTCCAAGTAGTTCAAGATCAGCGTCTACCATAATGCGCACCAACTCGTGAAATTTAACCTTGGGAGACCATCCCAGTTTTTCCTTGGCTTTTCTTGCATCTGCTAGTAAATAGTCTACCTCTGTAGGACGAAAGTAGCGTGGATCGATGCGAACATAATCCTGATAATCCATATCTGCATAACCAAAGGCTTCTTCAAGAAATTCACGAACTGAATGAGCTTCGCCAGTCCCGATCACATAATCATCAGGTTGGTCTTGCTGCAGCATGAGGTGCATTGCTTCAAGGTATTCAGGCGCATACCCCCAATCTCTTTTCGAATCCAAATTACCAAGATACAGATGTTTTTGTAATCCCGCTTTTATGGCTGCAACAGCCCTTGTGATTTTTCGGGTTACAAATGTTTCACCTCTGCGTGGGGATTCGTGATTAAAAAGGATGCCGTTGACGGTGTACATGTTGTAACCTTCCCGGTAGTTTTTTGCCATCCAATATGAATACAATTTTGCGGCTGCATAAGGACTGCGTGGGACAAATGGGGTTTCCTCATTTTGAGGTGGTTTTGCTGCTCCAAACATTTCGCTGGATGATGCCTGATAAAAGCGTGAATTTGCGCCACTTTTCCGAATGGCTTCAAGGATGCGTGTGGTACCCAATCCAGTCACATCACCAGTGTACTCTGCCATGTCAAAACTCACACGTACATGACTCTGTGCTGCTAGATGATAGATTTCATCTGGTTTGACTGAATAGATGACATCGAGAAGGGTGTCTGTAGCTGCCATATCACCGTAATGAAGGAATAAACGTACAACTTCTCCATTGGCATGTGGGTCATGGTAAAGATGATCGATTCGTTTGGTATTGAAAGTACTTGTCCTGCGGATGAGACCGTGGACTTCATACCCTTTATGTAAGAGTAATTCAGCCAGGTAGGATCCATCCTGGCCGGTTATACCTGTAATTAAAGCTGATTTCACTACTGCCTCCTAAATATGGCTAATCTTGATCAAAACTGGATTATACCCTTATCACAAAAGTAGGAAGACTTTAGTTGATAGATGCGGTGATATTGCATGGTCAAATCATTAGCCTACCCTAGATTTATTAACTATGTTCACAATTACGTTGGGTTTACACCAATCAAACGCAGGTATTGATCGACTATGACATCAGGTATGCCTTCGCCAACGACTTTTCCGTGATCTAGTAGCATGACCCGTTGACATAAAGAACGCACCATGTCAATAGCATGAGTGACTAGTAGGATGGTGCATCCACTTTCCTGGATAGATTTCATTCTGAGCTCACACTTTTGTGCAAAAGCAGCATCCCCAACAGACAGCACCTCATCAAGGATAAGAATATCTGGATTCCAGGCTGTTGCTATAGAAAAACCGAGTCTAGCAATCATTCCAGAAGAGTAGGTTCGAATAGGTGAACTAATGAAATCAGCAATTTCGCTAAATTCAATGATCTGAGGGATTCTTTCTTTTATCTCTTTACGAGAATGACCCAACAGAGTCCCGTTTAGGAAGATGTTCTCGATCCCCGTTAATTCTGGATGAAATCCAGCTCCGAGTTCAAGCATGGGTGAGACATTGCCGTTTATCCACACCCTTCCATGAGTTGGATCTAAGACTCTAGAGACCACTTTTAGCATGGTTGATTTTCCAGCACCGTTTCTTCCGATAATTCCATATATTTCACCTTTTTGGATAGAGAGGTTGATATTGTCCAATGCCAGAAAATGATTATATTTGATTCGGTTTTGCAGTTTTCGAATCGCATATTCCTTAATTGTTGCGACCCTTTCAGTGGGGAGACGGTAAGAGACGCTGACCCCAGTCAGACAAATAGCTAAGTTGTTTAATGATTCGTCTTCCATATTAAACATAATATCCAAATGATTTTGATTTAGTTGTAAAAATAAACCAACCGACTATGAAGGTAAAAATCGCCACAGTAACACCGATCAACCACTCCCTTGGGGTAGGTACAACTCCATGATAAAGCACTATGCGAAATAATTTTAAAACCCGGTACAAGGGATTTAGACTCATAATCCAGTAGCCTAAAGGATTGCTGTAAAGTAGTGATTCGGGATACATGATGGGAGTTAAATAGAATAAAGCTGTCAGGAAGACCGGATAAAATTCAGCTGTGTCTGGAAAAAACACTGTAATTGTCGAAAGAATTAAGCTGACACCTAGTGTAAACATTGCTAATAACAAGATCACTACGGGTAGGAGCAGCACCGAAAGTTTGATGGGTGTTCCGACTACAAGGAAAACAATTGCTAGTGGTACCAGAGCCAAAAGTAGATTGACAACCCCTGTACCTACCGTGGTGACCACGAAAGCGGTTCTAGGGAGATAGATCTTTTGAAATAAACTGCTTCCCCAAAGGGTAGAATTCATGGAAAATTGTGTCGATTGAGAAAAGAAGTTCCATGCAACAATGTTGGAAATTATGTAGGCAGGGAAGGATCCATCAACATCAAATAATCGTGAAAAAACGATGGAAAGGATGATCATAGTTCCCAGTGGATTTAGCATAGTCCATAGGATGCCAAGAAATGACCTTTTATAACGCGCAACAATATCACGTCTTATCAGTTGATATAAAAGATCTCGATATCGAATTAACCCCCGCACTTCTTCAAGGCTAGGGTGCTTATTTTTTGCGCTGTCATAAATATTTAGAGGCGCTTTTAATATATCATCCATCGTCCTCACTCCAACATAGAATTAATTTCAGCCAATAATTTGATTATTTTATCAGAAGATATCCAAAAATTTATTGACTTTATTTCTTTGGTTTATTTTATCACCCATTATTTTTTCAAAAAATCAAATAAAGGAACCCGGAAAATTGGTTCTGAGCCAGGACATTGTATCCACTCCAGGGGCCGATTTGAACAGCAGCT
>CAZJLN010000234.1:0-3544 GCA_964546745.1 uncultured Anaerolineaceae bacterium | reverse complement strand
CTACCATAAAGTCAAGATCCTGATGATTTTTGAGTCATGTCATTCATTTTAAGGATTGCTTGACAATCCGAATTCCTTGTGCTATATTGCTTAAACAGATTAACCCCGTAATGGGGATTTTATCGAATGGAGAGGCACGCTTTTGATGAGAAATGAGGGTTTGCTGAGAAGCCCAAATTCAGATCAATATGTGAAAAAGGAGCGCCAAACGCGTTCTGCCAAACCGAATCCAACCTATTTTAATCCTATTAAGGAGGACTAAAGATGAAACGTATTACCTTTTTGGTTCTGAGCGTGCTTATTGCTTTAAGCATGGTTCTGGCTGCCTGCCAACCAAAACCTGCAGAACCCGTTGTAACCGAGGAACCCGTTAAGACTGAAGAACCAGTTAAGACTGAGGAGCCCGTCAAGACTGAGGAACCTGTAGTGGAGCCCACTGAAGAACCCGTGGTGGAACCCACTGAGGAACCCGAAGTCCCTACCACCCGCCATGGCGGTTGGTTCGATGAAGTGGTTGTCCAGGTCGTCGATTCCGCATCTGCTGTAACTCAGATTCAAGCTGGTGCGCTCGATATCTACGCCGCAGGTGTCTCATCAAATACCTTGCCAGAGATTCAAGCTGCTGGCTTGGGCTACGCCGAATCAAACGGTCTGTACTACGAGTTGACTTTTAACCCCGTAGGTCCAGTGTTTGAAGGTCAGGAAGATCAAATTAACCCCTTCTTTGACAAACGCGCCCGCGAAGCCATCAACTGGTTGGTTGACCGCGAGTACATTAACCGTGAGGTCTACATGGGTGGTGCCCTGGCAAAATTCTTCCCGCTTGTGACCAACATGCCCGATTACACCAGTATTGCTCCTACAGCAAAGATGCTTGAGTCAAAGTATGCCTACAATCCTGAAAAAGCTAAAGCACAAATGGATGAGGTTATGCTGGGCATTGAAGGTGTTACCATTGAAGAGGGCAAATATATGTTTGGTGGAAAACCGGTAACCCTTTCCCTGCTAATCCGCAATGACTCAGACGGAACCCGTGTACCGATCGGTGATTATGTTGGCAACCAACTCGAAAGCATTGGTTTTGCTACCGACCGCCAGTATAAGCGCTCCTCCGAAGCGTCCCCCATCTGGGTCCAGGGTAATCCTGCTGATGCTGCTGACGGTGTCTTCCACATTTATACCGGCGCATGGTCAGCCACTGCGATCTCCCGTAATGAAGCTGATAACTTCCAGTTCTTTGACTGCCCAACATCTGCCTATGGCTTTACCGCCTTGTGGCAAGCAAACAATCCCTCCGAGGAATATTGTGCATTAGCGGACAAGCTGGCTTATACTCTGTTTGACAGCCCAGAAGAGCGGTTAGAAGCTTTGAATACGATTCTCCCAATGGGTTTGGAAGAGTCTATGACTGTCTGGCTGATCGATGGTAAAAACTTCACTCCTTACGCAGATTATTTGTCTGTTACATATGACCTTGCTGCAGGTGTGGATGGCTCTCAAGTCTGGCCATACACTTTGCGTATGAAGGATGAAGAAGGTGGAACCCTGCATTGGGGTGCTCCCGATTTGTTTGTAGATCCTATCAACCCGATCGCCGGCTCCAACTGGGCATTTGACCAGCCAATCGTGCGCGCGACCTATGATGAAGGTTACATGTTCGATCCTCATACGGGTCTTCTCTGGCCGCTGCGCTTTGAGCGTGCTGAAATTACAGCACTAGAAGGTCTTCCTATTGGTAAAACCCATGACTGGGTAGAGCTTGACTTTGCCCCTGAAATTGCGGTTCCAGAAGATGCTATTGTGGACTGGGATGCAGTTGAACAGAAATTCATCACTGCTGCTGAAAAATTCCCCGATGGTATTACCGCCAAAGTTAAGAGCGTGGTTTACTATCCAGAAGATTTATTCGAGACTGTAAAGAACCAAGATGGTACTACGATCAGCATTGCAGATTTCCTCTACTCGTTTATCATTGGGCTTGATATTGGTAAAGAAGGGTCCGCCATTTATGACGAAGCTCAAGCACCCAATATTGAAGCTGTACTGGAATCTTACAAAGGTTTCCGTATCCTATCCGAAGATCCATTAACCATCGAAGCCTTCTCCGACAACTGGCAGATCGATGCGGAAATGAATATCACTACCATGTGGCCTGTCTATACCTATGGCTATGCCCCGTGGCATGTGCTTACTGCCGCCTCCCTGGCTGATGCAGCTGGTGAACTTGCCTTCTCTGCTGATAAAGCGGATGCCAAATCCACCGAAACCACAACTGTTGAATGGTTTAGCCTTGTTGGTGGTCCTAGCCTGGATATTTTAACCAAATACTTGGATCAGGCAATTGCCGATCAGCACGTACCATATCCAACTGTGTTAAGTGAATACATCACTCCTGAGGATGCGGTTGCCCGTTATCAGGCAGCTAAAGACTTCTATGCCAAGTATGAGCACTACATGATTGGTAATGGTCCATACATCCTGGGTGAAGTTTACCTGACTGAAAAGGTTGCTACCCTGATAAACAATCCTGATTATATTGATCTGTCTGATCGCTGGGATCGCTTTAGCGTACCCAAGATGGCTGAAGTTGAAGTTGAAGGTGAATCCAGTGTTATATTAGGTGGCGACATTGTATTTGATGTCTACACGACCTTCGATGGCGAAGCCTATCCTGCCGATGAGATCAAGGAAGTCAAAGGTTTGCTGTATGACGCGACCGGCGCAATTGTAGAAGTGTTGACTGCAGAACTGGTTGAAGACGGGTACTACACCGTGACCGTGCCAGCTGAAACCTCCGGAAAGATGGAGGCGGGTGCTAGCAAGGTTGATATCGTCGTGGTATCCAAGGTTGTTGCCATTCCGACATTCTATACTTACGAGTTTGTGACCGTCAAGTAATAAGAGTAGAACTCTGTATTGAGTAAAATGTAAGTAATTGGTAGGGGCAAGGTGAGAAACTCTCCTTGCCCCTGTGCATCCAAATAGAGGAGGTTAAATCCAATGGGATCGGTAACCGAAAATGTAGCTCCAAAAGTTGAAGGAAAGAAGAAGTCGTCTTCTTCGAGTACATTATCGCGGGTGCTTAAGTATTCAGGGGTAAGATTAATCTCGCTCTTTATCACGGTCGTGATAGGCATTTATCTTACCATCATGATCGCAAACATGGGGGGCTATGTCGATAAAATGATGAAGGCGGAGATCCAGGAGCGTGTCACCATGCAGATTCAGATGGATCCAAAAATGCGCAGTTGGGATCCTGATGTACGTGCTCAATTAGCCCAAGAAAGAATCCAGAATGAGATTGAACGACTGGGTTTGGACCAACCATTGATGGTCCGCAGTGTGCGTTACTTAAAAAATGCGCTCACACTGAACTTAGGTCGCTCCCAGCAAATGTCCGCAGATAGCGGCTCTCGCAATGTGAGGCAGATAATACTTGAAAAACTCCCATACACATTGCTGTTAATGGGTACTTCGCAGCTGATCTCTTTCTTTTCGACCTTGTTTCTAGCCTTGGCACTCTCCCGTAAGTACGGTAGCTTTT
>CAZJLN010000233.1:0-3553 GCA_964546745.1 uncultured Anaerolineaceae bacterium | reverse complement strand
AATTCATGGGAAACATTGCTCACAAAGTCTCGCCGCATTAATTCGTTCTGTCGTTGTTGGGTAAGGTCTTGAAACAACAACAGATACAATCCCTTTAGGGTTGATCCACTTGGCGTAGCTACCCCATGTAAGTACTTTTTTGTTTGTGTAACCTCAAAACTTAGTGCTTGTTCACCTCCGCCTCTGATACAGCTGTCCAATAACGCGACAATTTGATGTTGCCGGGTGACCTCGATCAGTGTCGATCCTATTACTTCTTGCGCAGCCGGCTCAAACATCTGAATAGCAGCCTGATTGATAAGTTGAATGACGCCTTGACGATCTGTGATGATAACCCCATCGCTCATTTCTTCTAATACCGCAGATAATTTCCCCTTTTCTTTTTCCAGCTCATCCAGTTTTTGTTTAATGCTAACTGTCATACGGTTAAAGGTTTGTGTGAGTTTTGATATCTCATCTTTCTCCCTGGAGAGGGAGGTATCAAGCTCTCCATCATCTTCGATCAAGCTTTGCGAAGATTTTGTTAGCACTAACAGGGGTTTTGTGATCTGAACTGAGATCAAGCTCGATAATCCAATGGAGATCAGTGAGATGATAAATCCGACTGCCAACCAAACCCGCTGCAAATTATCAATATGCTCTTCTACCTCATTAAGCGGCATTGCCAACCGCACAAATCCTACAACTTGCTCACCCTGCTCCATGGCAACTGCAGCATAAAGCATTTCATATCCGAGCGTGTGGCTGAAGCGGATACTGCTTCCTTGTCCCTCATTCACGGCAGCTTGAATTTCTTCCCTATCAAGATGATTGACCATTTTTTCCGCTTCTTCATGGGAATCAGCCAAGACCAAACCATCAGGTGCGACTACAGTAATTCGCATATCCAGCATTACTGCCCAATGTTCTACCGCCTTTGCTAGTAAATCGTCATTATTGCTGATTTGTTTGGAAGGATGGATTGCATCTGCAATTAATACTGCATTGGAAAAAAGCTTGTCTTTTAATGTGTTGAGGGTGGTCTTTTGAACGAAACTGGCATTGTACAATCCAAGGGAAATAATTACTACCAAAATTAATAAGCCATATGGGAGGATTATGCGCCAGCGGATAGATTTGAACATTATTTATCCTTCAAAACGATAACCAGAACCTCGCACCGTAACAATTCTTTTTGGTTGTTTTGGGTCTTCTTCGATCAGTTCTCGCAGCCAGTGTACGTGTACATCAACTGTGTGCGTGTCTGTAAAATAGTTCCATTCCCAGATCTTCTCCAATAGGATTGCGCGTGAAAGCGTTTTCCCATGATTTCGCATCAGGTAATGAAGTAAATTGAATTCCTTGGGTTTTAACTGCAATGGCTGCCCATTTAGACTTACTTCTCTGCGTCCCAGGTCTAATATTAAATTATTGCTAGTCAATACCTCTTCATTCATTACTGGCTTTGTTTCACTGCCCTGTTTGGAAAGTACCATCCGTTCATGCCGCAGATGAGCCTTGACCCTTGCAAGCAGCTCTCGCATGCTGAATGGCTTGGTGATGTAATCGTCTGCACCAATCTCTAGCCCGATAACCCGGTCAATCTCTTCTGCTCGTGCAGTCAACATAAGAATGGGGCAGCTCATCTCCTGTCGTAAGATCCGGCAGACTTGAAGCCCATCCATTCCAGGCAGCATAATATCTAAAATTATTAAATCGGGTTGAATTTTCCTGGCTATTTCAATTGCTTTAATTCCATCATCGGCAGATTCGACAGTATATTCCTGTTTAGTAAGGTTGTAAACAAGCCCTTCCCGCAATGGAGCGTCATCTTCAACAATAAGGATGGTAGCCATGCACAAATTATAGCATGCTGAGTTTCACCTCAAGTTACTCATTGATCAAAGAGTCTTAAAAAAGAATTGAAGGCTAAATTGCAGAGGTTCCCCTTAAGTCAGGTTTCTTCTGTAAAAATTACCCTCCGACAATCTGATAATCCGACTATCTGACAATTTGTCTACTGACTTTTTCCAAAAACTATGTTATGATTAAACATGATTAAAATAATTTAATAATAATTTCTATTTATCTATATTAGTTATCATTCCTTTGCGAGGAAAAGGAGGTCACTTTGTCAGTCATAACGATATCCCGTCAATCCGGTAGTGATGGTAATGTTGTTGCTGAACTGCTTTGTCAAAAGCTGAATTATCGTTTATTTGATAAAGCTTTGATGATCCAACTCGCAGAAAAACTCAATGCACAAATCCTAGATAACGAAAAATTCTCAGAAGCCTCCACTCAAAAAACACTCCTTGAGCGCTTTCTGACTCCCTTTAATTCAGCTTTTGAAGAGAATCATCAGCCTCAAAAGATCATTTCAATTGAGGATGATCAAACCCCGAGTGTCTCCCAGATTAGAGCTTTGATTCTGGCTGCTTACGATCAAGGCAATGTGGTCATTGTTGGGCGTGGAAGTCAGATTGTCTTAGCTGATAAACCTGATGTCCTCCATGTGCGTGTAGTAGCGCCTCTTGAAAAACGCATTCAAGCCTGGCAGATTCGGGAAGGCTTATCTTACAATGATGCAAGCCAAAAAATCAATCTCCGGGATAAAGCCCATGTTGATTTTGTTAAAAATTATTTTGACACTGACCTGCGCAACCCTGCCCTCTATGACCTAATCGTCAACACCCAAAAACTATCCCCTCTATCAGCTACTGATTTGATCATTCAAGCCCTTCATAATATAGAACCCCCGGGGTAATTCCCAAAAATTTTTAGACTTACAACTAATTTCAATTGCAATAAAATGGTGAGTTCTCATTAAATTGCAAATGGAGTAATGACTGCGAGTCTTTCAATACTGTTTTCTTCTCTTTGATGAAAGCTATTTTATTAATTCTTTTTTAGGAGGTTCAATATGGAAAACTGGCCATTGTTTCCTGTAATTTTTATAGGGCTTGCCCTAATCGCTGTACTGGTATTAGCAGCAAATTTGTCGGTAAAAAAACTGGTGGGAATTGCCGCTTACTTCAATCTATCCAGTACTTTCATGGGCATGACGGTAGTATCATTGGCAACTTCCATCCCCGAGATTACTGCTCACCTGACAGCATCGACTAATATTATGACTGGCAAACTCGATTTTCATATTGGTTCAGCCATTGTTTTAGGTGCCAACATTGGCTCCGACGTTGTCCAACAGACCTTTATTCTCGGTCTTGTTGTGCTTTTATCTGGAACCATGTACTTTCGCCGTTACTTTATGTGGAAAAGCCTGGGTCCGATGATAGGTTCCACTATCCTATGCATTTTTTTAGGGATAGATGGCACTTTTTCGCGATGGGATGGCCTCTTTCTCTTTGGCTCTTTTGTCCTCTATAGTTTGTATTTGTACTTTGATGAACGTAAGTTCTACCAAGCAGAGGACAATGCGCCAATGTCTGAAGAAATATCAGATAGTATTCCCAGAACAGGGAAACAAGTGTTGATCGATTCGGGGATTTCTATCATTTTATTGACGATAACTGTACTTGTGGCTTCTCAGGTACTTCGTATCACCGAAATCGTA
>CAZJLN010000232.1:0-3652 GCA_964546745.1 uncultured Anaerolineaceae bacterium | reverse complement strand
GAGCTTGCCCTTTCCGGATGCCAGTTTCGACCATGCGCTGGTCCTCACGACCCTCTGCTTCGTCGAATCGCCGACGCGCATGCTTGTCGAGGCACGGCGGGTCCTGAAACCCGGCGGGTTACTCCTCCCGGGCGTTCGACTTGGCCTCGTTGGAGGCCTCGTACTCGAACTTCTGCAGATGGGTGATCGACTGGTTGTAGTACGAGGTCGCCGCCACCTCCGGGTTCTCGCTGCTCGCGCCCTGCTTCCGCGCCGGCGAACCCGTCTCCGTCGAATCCTACAACGTGACCGGCTGGAAGTATCCCGAGCCGCAGTAGCCGGGCACCGTGCCTACACTTGCGTGAGCATGCATAAGGCGCTGTCAGCTAGCGCGGCGTAGCCGCAACCGAGGTGGGCAGTAAGGAGTGAAGAGTCGAATCGCGTGCAGCGGCGCGAAACGACTTCTGCACAAAGGGTTAGCAGGGCCAGCCACTGACAACATCGTGAAAACTATCGCGATCTTTGAGGTTCGTAGTACAGACGGAGCCCGTCTTCCCCGTCTCCGTGCTCTCCGTGCCTCTGTGTTTCAAGGTTCCGCAGGGCGTTGGGCTGGGCTGGGATTCGCGGTCAAGACGTAGAAACTCAAGAAGTAGAAACCTAGCGCGGCGTAGCCGCAACCAAAGGGGGTAGAAGAAAGGGCGTTCCACCTGTTGTGAGGTAGATGTTTTTGTACAGAAACATTTGCCCACAAAGGAGGAACGCCGTGAACGCTCTTGTACCACAAAACGCGGATCATGTCATCGGGGTGTTGAGTGGATGGGATCGGCTGGTGTTTCGCGGGACCCTGCGGATGCTCGCCTATGCTGGCGGGATGGCCGCCTATCTTTCCAGGATTGGCACGTTGTTGAAGAATTTCGGCGAGCACGCGCAAGCCATGACCGAACAACTCATCGAAGCGTCGCTCGCGCGTGCGGAAGCGGCAGGGCGGCCTGTCCAGTACCTTCAGTCGCCGAGCATTCGCAAGGACGATTACGCCCGGCAGATTGCCAAGACGGACGGCATCACCGATGGGCTGATCTGTGTGCTGACGTGCGTAGAGCCGTGCCGGTCCTTCGAGATTTAGGAGCCGCGACAAAATAAGTTGGTTACTTTCTGCGTCGTTTGGGAAGGATGCAGTAGTTCCACTCGCCATGGAATGACGCGGGTCGGATTTTTACGGCGGCCAATTCGGCATCGCTGACCTTGACGCCCAGGGGATAGACTTTCGGGTCGAGTTCCGCCTTGATTCGAAGACCTTTGGCCGTTGCGGTATTGGCAATCAGGTTGATGATGACTTCGTGGCTGACGAGGGGGCGGCCACGCCAGTTCTGGGTGATGTGGCAGAACATCCGGTGTTCGATTTTGTTCCACTTGCTCGTGCCGGGCGGGAAATGACAGACATGGATTGGCATCCCCAATCGGTCAGCCAGGCCTTGCAGAGCCACTTTCCACAAACGGCAACGGCTGCCGTTGCTCCCGCCGCCGTCCGCCGTAATCAGCAGTCTCCTCGCGCCCCGATGACGCTTCGATCCCATCTTCTTCCACCAACGATGAATGGCCTCGACTGCGAAGTGCGCCGTATCGTGATCGATGCCAACGCTCACCCACCCCTGATTCTCCGTCAAATCATACACGCCATACGGGATAGCTTTGCCCAACTCCTTGTCCATGAAATCGTGGACCGACACTTCCTCGGGCTCTCCTTGCGGTTGCCATTCCCGCCCATTGTTCTTGAATTTCCCGATGATTTCCTTCTTTTTCGTATCCACCGAGATCACGGGCTGCCCTTGTTCCTGAAACGCCACCACGGTCGCGTTGATATGCTCGAACTGGGCGTTGCGGTCGGGATGATCGTTCCCTTCCCGCGTCTTGCGGTTGCTCTGCAAACTGTACCCAGCCGCTTTCAGCAAGCGTCCCACGGTCCGCGGGCTGACACGATGTCCCTGCCGCGTCAACTCGCCCGCCAGTTGCGTCGTGCTCTTGCACGTCCATCGCAACGGCGATTGAGGGTCTCCGCGTGTCACCGGATCGACCAGCCTCTCCAAACTCGCAGCCAATTCGGGATCGACCGCCGTGAGCCGTTTGCGGCCGCCACCTGGCTTTCGCAACCGCGATTCACAGGGCGCCTCCTCGTCACCTTCTCGCGCCTCCAGTTCGGCGCGCCCCACGGCGATCGTGGTCGGCGACATCCCCGTGGCACGGCTCACCGCCCGCAGACCACCCCAACCATACGACGTTGCCTCCGCTGCAGCCCACTGACGACGCATCCGTTCGTCCATCAGCGAAGCCAAGGCAGCGTACCGAGATTCAATCCCTTGAATGGCGGCTGCATCCTGCATCGCCGCCTTGTACCAGAAACCCAAAAAGTAATCAAGTTGTTTTGACGCGATCCCTTACCGAAACCGCGAGAAGAAGCTGCTGGAACTGGTTGCCAGGAATCGCAAGTGTAAGTTCCTCTATCACTACTGGATCGACCGCCGGTTTGGCTTCATGTCGGCGAGAGTGCAAACCTGGTTTCCCTTTTCCCTGCAAGTGTGCATGAACGGTCGGGAATGGCTGGCTCGCCGCATGGACGAGAAAGGCATGTCGTACACCCGCTACGACAATAGCTTCCCGCGGATCGAGGATTTTGCCAAGGCCCAAAAGATGCTCGACGGCATGCAAAAGACGGATTGGCCCAAAGTGCTTGATGCCGCCGCCCGCCAAGTCCATCCCGCCCATGCCGCCATGTTTCGCGGATTGGGATTCCATTACTATTGGTCGGCCTTCCAAACCGAGTGGGCCAGCGATACCGCCTTCGATTCTCCGAAAGCCTTGGCCGCCATCTACCCGCAACTGGTTCGCGGCGCAATCGCCACCTTCGACAGCCGCAACGTCATGCGGTTCCTTGGCCATCGGCTCTACGAGAACCACGAAGGCCAGATCACGAGCGATTACCGCCATCGGCCGGAAGGCGTCTGCGTGAAGCATCGCGCGGTGGGCAACTCGATCAAGGTGTACGACAAAGGGGGTTCGATTCTGCGGATCGAGACCACGATCAACAATCCCCAGGCTTACCGCTCGTACCGGTCGAGCGAGACGCAACCGGAAGGAGAGAAGCAGTGGCGCGTGATGCGTCGCGGGGTGGCCGACATGTACCGCCGCGCGGAGGTCTCGCAGGCCGCCAATGACCGATACGCTGAAGCCCTGGCGTCGCTCGACAGCACCACGCCCCTGGGGCGGCTGGCCGCGACGGTCTGCCGGCCCGTCTCGAAAAACGGCAAACGGTATCGCGGATTGCGGCCTTTTGCTCCGGACGATCGTCAGCTCTTGGAAGCCATCAGCGACGGCACCTACGCCACAAGCGGATTCTGCAATCGAGACTTGGCCTCGCGGCTGTATCCCAAGGCGTTGGCCGATCCGACCGCGCGCGCCCGCACGGCCTCGAAGGTTTCCTATCGTTTGCGTATCCTTCGCGCCCACGGTCTGATCCGCAAATTACCCGGCCAGCGGCGTTATCACATGACCACCAAGGGCCGCCAAATCGCGACAGCCCTCCTGCAAGTGCAACATGCGACCCTACAACAACTTAACGCCATTGCCGCATGGCAACGTTGTGAAAACTTTAACGATCCCTGAGGTTAGTAATACAGAG
>CAZJLN010000231.1:453-3669 GCA_964546745.1 uncultured Anaerolineaceae bacterium | reverse complement strand
TTATTCCAGAATGAACTTTGTTTGTGGAAGTTTCTCCTGTTTATCGAAGGTGATCGCATTCGTCAACAGTGCTGGCAGGGGCGGGACGCCGGGCAGGAAGGTCCGCAGGATCTGCAGGACGGCATAGCCGGGCTTCTCAATCGGCACGTCCAAAGCACAGCTGCCGTCTGAGGGGGCTTGCAGCAGGTCCAGGCTGCCTTCTCGGCGCAACAGGCGTAACACATCCCCCGCTTTCAGTCCATCCGCGCAAATGTTCAGGCGCGTGCCTTCGCTCAACGGCAGTCGGTCGCCCATCATCGCCTCGCCACAATGCATCTGAGCGGTGGGTCCGTTAGGTGCAAAGGTGATGAAGCTGTGTCCACTGCGCATAGCCATTATAAGATCTGACATGCTGCGCGATGGGGCATAGACCCCCATGCAAGGTCCGCCCAGGATCTGGAAGAGGTTGTCGCGGTGATAGTCTGAGCCGCCGGTGATAGTGATTTTCTTGCCAGAACCCAGCAGCTGCAGCCAAAAGCCTACCGCGCGTAGGTTGCTCTCACGCATGGGTCCGTTCCACACTTCCAGGCAGTCAAAGGGCAACTGACCCATCTCCAGATGGAAAGGGCTGCCTTCATCGAAGGGATGGGCAATGCTAATCAGCGCGCCGCGATCGTGAGCGCTTGCAAAACGTGCCTGCATCTCCGCTCGATCGTTGGTGAAGAAAGGCTCGTCATAAGGTTGATCCACGCCTAAAAAGGTGGCATGCCCTTGATAATGCGTCCATTCCACACCCGGGATCACAGTGAGCCCCTCTACCTGCGGCAATTGATCTGCGCGCACCATCTGATTGTGATCGGTGATCGCCAGGAAGTCCAGCCCATGCCGCCTGGCATGCACCGCCAACTCTTCAGCCTTCAAAATGCCGTCCGATGCGATGGTATGCGTGTGTACGTCGCCCAGATAGAGCCTAAAGGGTGGGGTAGGTAGCTCTTGCGTGCTCTCCTGAAGTTCCAGTGCCTCGGTTTCTTTCCACAGCGCATCTTCCTCCTCACTGAAGCTCAGCTCATACACCACAGAGACGCCTTGCGGCAGTACTTTGTAAGCTCCGACCATGATCTGCCAGGTTCCAGGTGTGAGGGGGTGGGGGGTGTAGCCGGGAGTGGCGTGCTCTGCGCTGAGGGTCACCCACAGCTTGTCCGAGCCGGAGGCACCCACCTGCCTGCCTTCTGGGTCTACCAATCCCAGGTCGATGGTATTGCCGCTCGGTCTAGGGGTGAAGATGCCATAGGGCGTGGTGACTTGCTCATCCACCCCGCGCGGGTAGGCGTATCGCAGGCGCATGGATTGCGCGCCTTCTGGCATTTCAAAGGGCACGGTAAAGTATTCACCCTGGCGTTCGTGTGGGATGACAATTTCGATGGTTTGGCTTTCCATTGGCTGCCTCCTAACCCGGTTCACCCAGTTCTAGCTTGAGAAAGCGCTTTACCTGTGCGTCCCAAAAAGGCCAGTCATGCTTGGCGTCTTCTTCATGGTAATTGAGTGGGATACCCAGCTGTTGGCAGGTGCCGTGGAAGATCTGGTTAAGGGGATAAAGGTCATCCTGCCGTCCGCAGGCGACATACAAGCGCGGCAGACCGCTGGGGTCTTGGGCAGCTTTCTTTTGCCAGGTGAGCGGGTCGTGTGCACTGCCTGGCAGCTTCTGGAGGTCGCCAAAGATGCGGCTGAAGCGTTCATTGCGCGGGTCATTGGGATAAAGGCGAATAAACTCCAGCGAGAGCACGCCTGAAAGGCTGCAAGCGGCAGCAAAGCGCTCTGGGAAATTGAGTGCCATCTTCATGGTGCCATAACCGCCCATCGAGTTGCCAGTGATAAGGGTGTCTTCGCGTTTGGGAGCCAGCCCAAACACCGCTTTAAGGTAGGCGGGTAGCTCCTGTGAGAGATAGGTGAAAAAGTGCTGCCCATCCGGCTGGTCGGTGTAGAAACTGCGCCCGACCGAGGTCATGATTACCACCAAGCCATAAGCGTTGGCGATGGTCTCAATGGAGGTATAACGCTGCCATGCGCCACCGTCATCCGAGAGCCCGTGCAGCAGGTAGAGCACTTTGCGCTCAGACAGGGGTCGAGTGCCCATCCTGCCCGGGTCTGGCAAAATGACATACAGTGGGATACAAAGTCCCACACTTTCGGGGGTGTGATCGAGCCGTAGAAGTGCCATGGGTTAGTCCTTTGTAAGTTTTCAATTGTTATTGTCAATGTGCAGCAACTCTCGTGGGTTGGGAAAATGCGATGCGCACCCATTAGTGAAGGAAGCAATCTGCCTTTTAGTTATGAGACTGCTTCGTTCCTCGCAGTGACAAACATCCATCCTGCTGTTGTGCTTTCAGCTTTCAAAAATTTCCGTATACTCATTCACCTTGGGCGGTTTTTGATCGATATTCTTAAAGTTCAGAATAAATGCAAAAACCACGCTGATGGCGCTCATCACAAAAGGGAACACCGTCAACAAGAAGAGCGATGCCTGGTCAGGTCTGGAGCCGGGCTGTTCACCGCTGACGAAGCCAAACAGCTTGGTGATGAGCAAGAATGCCAGACTGGTGAAGAGGCCGTTCAGGCGGTTCATGAAGCCGAGCGCATTCGAGATGATCCCCTCGCGGCGCACATCATGCTTAAGCTTGTCCTCGTCCATGATCTTGGCATGCACCAGGTCCATGGTGGTGATCACGCCGGCAAAGCCGAAACCGACCAGCGCGCTGCAGATGATTGCCATGATGAAGTTATTGGCAAAGTATAGTGGAATGAATGCCAGCGTGAGCGCGATCAGTGCCGCGCGCCATACTGGGATGAGCGAGAACTTGCGCACCAGCGCTGCCCAGATCGCCACGCTGCCGATAGCAATCAGCAGTACTGTGGCAAAGAGGATGGTCTGTTGCAGGCTGCTGATGCCCAGCTTGTACTGCGCGTAAAAGGGCAGGGCTGCCATTACCAGGGACATGGTGGCGCTGTAAAATGCGTTCGCAAAACCCGCGATCCAGAACTTCCAGTTGGTGATCAGCGTTTTTATGCTGTCCCACAACTGCGGTTTCTTCTCTTCGGGCTCTACCGGTTTTTCTTTGCTGGTGAGTGCCATGTACAGGATTACCGCACCGCCCAGGATGCCGTAGACCACGGCCGTCATGCTGAAGCCCAGCTTTTCAGCAACGATGGGGGTGAGTGCGATGCTGATGATCATGGCGA
>CAZJLN010000231.1:0-443 GCA_964546745.1 uncultured Anaerolineaceae bacterium | reverse complement strand
TGGAACGCCTGGCGCAGCGCATTGGTCTTGGCGCGACTGACGTCATCCGGGAAAAGTTCGGGAAAGAGCGCACCATAGTTGGCATTGATCACAGAGTCGAGCGTGCCGGTGAAGATGTAGAAAAGCATCACCCAGGCAAAGGCAGACTTACCCGCCAGGGCGGACGCTGGTGAAAAGAAGAAAATCAGCCCCAACACCAGCAAAGGCGTGCCGATCACCAGCCAGGGCTTGCGCCTGCCCCATTTGGTGCGGGTGCGATCGGAGAGATAGCCGTAGACCGGGTTATCGATGGCGTCAATGAAGGTGTACCAGAATAACACGCCTGCCCATTGTGCGGCGGTGATCAGCCCGAGGTCTTTCACATAGAAAGCCGCAGCAAAGGTTTTTAAGAGATTGATGGGAATGGATGTTCCGAACATCCCGACAGCATAATTGAATGATTT
>CAZJLN010000230.1:0-3696 GCA_964546745.1 uncultured Anaerolineaceae bacterium | reverse complement strand
TTGCCGCGTACATCCCCAGCACCTTCACAGCAGCCTGCCTAACATCTGGCTCTTGGTCGTCAAGGAGGCTAAGCAGGGCATCGAAAAGATTGGCATCGAGGCGGGATGCAGTTAAGTAAATAGCAGCTGTGCGAACCCCAGCATACGGATTAAAATATGCATTTTGAATCGCGCTGACCGCACGCACATCCGCATAATTAGCTAAGTGTTCCAGAGCGTCAATGATTGAGTTTGTATCTTTGCTTTCGACTTGCTTCAGGTAGTCCTCAAGTAAGTTTGGCATGGATTGATCTCCAATTAATAATCATGACTTAAACATATTTTATCAGCACTATTTATGTTTTTTTTCCGATCAGTATGAATTATTTTGAAATTGCTTGATGATCGCCCACCCAGAACAAAAAAATTATACTCCTTTTATATGACATGAAAAGAGGATGTCATATTTAATTTCATATATATCTTAGATCCACATCCACCCCGTTTCATGGAAAGAGGTGAATGTGTTAATGTGTGATTTGAAAAATGAAAAAAGATTTACTCTAATCTCATCATGCTAAAGCTTTGGCATAAGGTGTATTTTTAATAGTTATTTTACGAAGGTTAACAGATATCCATAACCCTCGGCATCCATGTCTTCATAGGGAATAAAACGAAGGGCAGCGCTGTTTATGCAGTAGCGGGTTCCGGAGGGAGAAACAGGATCATTGTAGAAGACATGCCCAAGGTGCGAATTACCTGCGCGGCTTCGTACTTCAACACGCACCATTCCAAAAGCTAGATCTTCAATATATCTCATCGTATTTTCATCGATGGGTTGGGTAAAGCTAGGCCACCCCGTACCACTATCAAATTTATCCCTTGAAGAAAAAAGCGGCTCACCCGTAACGATATCTACATAGATTCCTTCAGTGTGGTTATCCCAGTACTCATTATTGAATGCAACCTCCGTTGAGGCGTTTTGGGTAACATTAAATTGTAGCTCAGTCAGATTTGCTTTTATTTGTTCTAAGGAAGGACGAGGGTAGGCACCTGGATCTACAATTATTTCACTAATCAGGCTGATCTCATCTTTGGAAATGTGACAATAACCTAAGGGATTCTTGACAAGATAATCCTGGTGATATTCCTCTGCATCATAAAACCTTTCAAGGGGCTTTATCTCGACGACAAATTTAGCATGACGTTCTTTTTCAATTTCAGTAATTCTTTGCACGACTGCTCGTGAGGATTCATCTGCGTAGTAAACGCCAGTTTGGTATTGCGATCCAATATCATTTCCTTGTTGATTTTGGATGGTAGGATCAATGACATGGAAGTAAGCAAAAAGAAGGGCATCCAAGCTGACTAGCGATGGATCATACTCGACACGCACGGTCTCACGATAGCCTGTAAGCCCTGTAGTCACTTTGCCGTAGGTAGGGACAAGATCTGGACTGCCATTGGCATAGCCACTGACTGCATCCACGACGCCAGGGATTGATTCCATTAATTTTTCCAAGCCCCAAAAACATCCGCCAGCAAGGTAAATAACTTCAATGCCTTCTTTTTTTGTGTATGAAGGGTCAATAGGTGTAAAGGTCATGGGTTTTATCTCTTCCTGATCAGCCTGTGTTGCGAGGGTCTGAGGTTGTTCTGAGCTAACTGTACACGCGCTCAAAGCTGTAATTACCAAGGTGATCAATGCGATTTTTTGTATTTTTTTCTTCATTTTTATCCTAAAGCATAAAGACTTAGAAATAAATCTTAGTTATATTTATTGCCTATATGCATCTTACTGAGAATAAGATACTACAAACATTTTACGATTTCAAGCCTAACCTTATGCAAGCTGTATGAAAAATAAAAAAAGACGCAAAATGCGCCTTTTTTTAACATTTACATAAGGTATTACTTTTTTTCAATTGCGTTATTTATCTCTTCAAGATTTTCAGGTGTGAATGGCGTAGTGCATTGACGGTCTTCATGGCGGATGTGCCGTCGCAATTTATCCACAGTCACAATGGGGAGGGGAGCTGAAGAGACTTCTCCAATCTCAGCATTTTTCATCATCAAAATTAAGATCGGTTTTAAGGGTGGCAATTCAAAGTCAGGTCCAAGCTTTGTTTGGAGCTGCTTTGAAATTTCCTTTTTGTAAGATTCAGCATCGCTATCTGGTTTGCCGATCCCTTCTTGCCCAAAAACTTTCATCATAAAACCACCGCCTTGCTGACGCCAGCGACCTTTGTCGTATGAGATTTTTCCAGAGGCTGTAATTGGCATTGGGAGCCAAATAGCTGCTGGTCCGACCAAGAGCATAGGGACGGGTGATTTGTAGACATAAAAGGTATAATCATTCGTCAATTTTTCGAAATTTGCAGAAATGATTTGATCAAAGCGGGGAGATCTGCCATATCGGTTGGTAAAATAGATACCGACCTGTGACAAGATAAAGCCGACAATGAGGGATACATAAGAAAGCATCATTTTGGTCATATCATTTTTTGCAAAAGCAAAGACAAGACCAAGGGCGAGCACTGCAAGGCTGGCAAAAGTGGTAATGGTGCCAATTAATTTATTACGTTTGATTTGCTTATCGTTAATTACAAGTTTCATTTTTAATCCTATTATTTTATTTGATCAATTATACCGATAATTCAGATCTTAGTGCTTCGAGTAATCTGGATTCAATGGCTTGTTTTGCAATAGCGATAGCACTCACAATTGCTTTTGCATCTGAACGACCATGACCCACAAAAACCAGTCCATTGATCCCTAAGAGGGGAGCAGCACCAACTTCAGATGGATCCAGTATCTTTTTTAAGGATTTGAAGGCGGGTTTGCAGAGTAAAGCACCAAACTTTGTCATAAGCGATTTCATCAGGTTTTCTTTAAGCATGTCCACAATCAATTTAGCAACCGCTTCAGTTGATTTTAGAAGGACATTGCCGGTGAATCCATCCGTAACAGCTACATCCACCGTGCCATTGAAAAGCTCCTTACCTTCGATGTTGCCGATGAAATTTTCGACAGATTCTTTCATTAGCGGATACGTTTCACGTACAAGGTCATTCCCTTTACCTTCTTCTTCGCCATTAGAGAGCAGACCCACTCGAGGTTTTTTGATCTTTTGCATGATCCTAGCATATATGGATCCCATCTGGGCAAATTGAACTAAAAATTCAGGACGGCATTGGGCATTGGCACCGATATCCAGAACTACACATTTTCCATTTTTAACCGGAAACAACGAGCAGAGGGCAGGTCGATTTATGCCAGGAATCGTTCCGAGGGCTCTTTGAGCAAAGTACATGGACATCCCTGTATTACCAGCGGTAACAAAGGCTTGTGCCTCGCCAGCCTTTACTAAGTCAATTCCAACGCGCATGGTGTTTTGCTTTTTTCCTCGGGCTTCTTCAATGTGATCGCTCATCTCAATCGCTTCTGGGGCATGGATGATTTTTATCCTAGATTTGTCACCAGTTAAATTTGAAAGGCGAGTTGTGAGATCAGTTTCGTTGCCGACCAAGAGGATATTTATGTCTAGCTGTTGAGAAGCAATGACCGCTGCTTGAACTTCTGGGGTGGGACGGTCATCACTTCCCATAGCATCTAAAACGATTGTAATCATATATTTTTCTCCAATACAAATCCTTAATGTGCTGTCAAGGTTTTTTTAAAATGTCACCTTATTAAATTAAGTAGAAATGTCCCCTT
>CAZJLN010000229.1:0-3728 GCA_964546745.1 uncultured Anaerolineaceae bacterium | reverse complement strand
TTTGCGACCCGCGTGGGACGGATGCCTGCGCCGGCACTTACAGCAAAAACTTCTACGGTGGCGACCTGGCTGGGCTGATCAGCAAGCTGGATTACCTGCAGGAACTCGGCGTCAATACCATCTACCTCAACCCCATTTTTGAATCCCCTTCCAACCACGGCTATGACACCACCGATTACATGGCGATAAACTCCATGTTCGGGGAACCAGCAGAATTCTTTGCCCTGGTAACCGCGCTAGAAACCCGCAACATGCACATGATTTTGGATGGTGTGTTCAACCATGTCTCCTCCGATAGCATCTACTTTGATCGCTACAGCAATTTCGACGAAGTCGGTGCGTGCGAAAGCCACGAATCGCCTTACCGCAGCTGGTTCTACTTCACCGACGTGCCGGCTGGCACAGGTCCCTGTATGGGCAGCGACGGCACGCCAGGCGGCGCAACGTACACCTCCTGGTGGGGCTACGACAGCCTGCCGAAGCTGGACTCTACCAACCCAGAAGTGCGCGCCTTGGTGTGGGAATGCGATACGAATTGCCTCGAAACAGTTGCTGGCTATTACATGCAGTATGCTGACGGCTGGCGCTTGGATGTAGGCGCAGACGTGGACCCTGGCACGATCAACGATCCCAGTAACAACTACTGGGAAGGCTTCCGCAACACTGTCAAATTTGTCAACCCAGACGGTTATATCACCGGCGAGGAATGGGGCATTGCCAATGCCTGGCTATTGGGTGGCGAATGGGACGCGGTCATGAATTATCAGTTCAGCTCTGCAGTGCTCTCCCTCTGGCGCGATGAGCCCTTCATTGATAATGACCATGCAGATGGTAGCTCTGCCGGCGCCTTGAACCCTATCACTCCCGAGCATTTTGATGAGCGCATCCTCAACCTGATGGAACGCTATGCTCCCGAAGCGCTGCAAGCCATGCTAAACCTGTTTGGCAGCCATGATACCAGCCGAGCCCTCTTCATGCTGGATCACAACACGGATCAAAACGATTCCACCATCTATCAGGATCCAGACTACGACTGGAGCGATGCGATCCATCGCCTGAAGAACGCTGCCTTGGTGCAGATGACCATGCCCGGCGCCCCAACCATCTATTACGGCGATGAGGTAGGCTTGGTGGGACCGATGGCGTATGCCAACGGCAAGTGGGAAGATGATCCCTACAACCGCCAACCTTTCCCCTGGCTGGATCAAAGTGGCACCCCCTTTTACACTCACTTACAGACCCAGTCTCAGCAGGATGCAATTTATGATTATTATGCTACCCTGACTGCCGCTCGCAATACACACCCTGCTCTGCGTACTGGTCAATACCACACGCTGCTGGTGGATAATGAACATGATTATTATGCCTACCTGCGCTTGATCCCAGGTGAGGATGCTGCGGTGGTCGTGATCAACCGCGACGACGTGGAACACTTGATCACGGTGGAGGTGGATGGGCTTTTGCCTCACGGAGCAACCTTTGAGGATGTCTTCAGCCATGCTTCTTACACTATTCCACCTGTTCATCAAGCGTTGGAATGGGTCGTAGTTCCAGCAAACAGTGCCGTTTTATTGGAATTGGCAGATGACACTCTTGCTGCCCCGCCCGATCCTGTTGTTGACCTGGCTGTGATGGGTGCAACCGCTACAGAAGTCTACTTGGATTGGGGAGACGCTACAGGGGCTAACAACTACTTAGTCTTCCGCAGCTTCCTTTCTGGAGGTGGGTTTGAATACCTCGGCGCTACAACAGACACATCTTACGTAGATACCTTCCTGACTCCTGGCGTGCGCGTGTATTACATCGTCATCGCCCAAAACATCGGGACAGGCTTGGACAGTGCTGAATCAAATGAGGTCAGCGCCTTGCCTTCGCACATCATCGGCTGGGCAAACTTACAGTTTCCTTCCTCAATTACGCATACCATTGGGATCGGCCTTACCGAGAATATTTATGGTCAGGTTTATATCGATGGCATGACCTTACTGCCAGGTGCCACGCCTGGATTGTGGGCACAGGTTGGTTATGGACCCAATGGATCTGACCCTGCTATTGATGACACCTGGACATGGGTGGATGCCGTCTATAATGTAGATGTTGGGAACAATGATGAGTTCATGGCACAGCTGCTGCCAGAATCCGTCGGTACATTTGATTACTGTTACCGCTACTCCACCAACCTGGGCGAAACCTGGCTGTATGCGGACCTGAATGGAACGAGTGATGGTTACTCACCAAATCAGGCTGGCAGTCTAACCGTCAATCTGTCTGGGGATGTGACCGCCCCTTCGACCCCCGAGCTCAGCATCACCGATTGGAGCGCTGATTTCATTGAGCTTTCATGGACTGAGTCTGAAGATGATGTGGAGGTTTATGCTTACGACCTTTATCGGTCTATTGATGGTGAAGCCTTTGAAAAAATCGCCCGCATTTTAGCACCCGGATTATCCTATACCGACGACACCGTTGAGACCGGGATCACCTATTACTACACCCTCAAAGCCATCGATACCAGCTTCAACTTCAGCGACTTTTCCAATGAGGTCAGCCAGACAGCTGCTCCAAAACTGGTTGAGGTCAACTTCGCTGTAAACGTGCCCAGCTACACCCCCGGAACAGTCTTTCTGACCCGCTATATCAACCTGGATGGTACAGTTGGCGGTTGGGACCCGGCTGCCACTGCACTTGCAAAAGTGAGTGATACTCTCTGGGGAGGTACCTTCTATATCCTGGATGGCACCGTGATGGAATTTAAGTTTACCCGTGGCAGTTGGGACACCGTCATTAAAGGCGCTGCCGATGAAGAATTAAGTAACCTTTCCTTGACTGTAGACTATGGCACCGATGGCACACAGCTATATGAGTACATCGTCCTCAACTGGCGCGATCCAATTGTCATTGATGTCACACCGGAAGATGGAACAGTAGGGGTAGGTCTGGATTCTGTCATTACCACCACTTGGAGCCAGGCAATGCCAACCAATACCTGCTTTATTGTTAACGGTCCACAGGGACCTGTGACTGGTGCTTGCACCTACGAACCTACAACGCGGACAATCACCTTCACCCCTGCCAACCCACTTGCCCCCGCCACCCTATATACCGCCTCTGCCAGCGGTCTGGTAGACGCAGGCGGAGATATACAGCAAGTACCCCATACATGGTCCTTCACAACTGAAGGAAGCCAGATCTACCTGCCCATTATTGTTAAATAAATTCTGACTAACCTACGTAAAAACGGAGCACTCAAAAAGGTGCTCCGTTTAATTATGAATGAAAGTTTCATTTTTAACAGGATTTGTGTGGAGAAGCAGTACCAATGATATTGAATCATTGACTCGTTTTTGAGTAAATTTTTTAGATCTCAAAAAAAATCTTAAAGAAAAATACCTAAGGGGCAAGTGAAACATGTAAATAAAAAACACATCTGGCGATGATTAGCTCCGACCAGCGGGAGTGAGGTTACCGATTTAAAATGAAAAGTCTCTTGGCAATGACCGACTCCGAACAACGAGAGTGAGGTTACCTATTTAAAATGAAAAGTCTCTTGGCAATGACCGACTCCGACCAACGGGAGTGAGGTTACCGATTTAAAATGAAAAGTCTCTTGGCAATGATCTACTCTCCCAGGAGGTTACCCTCCAAGTACCATCGACGCTGGCGACCTTAACTTCCGGGTTCGAGATGTTACCGGGTGTACCCTCGCCGCTCCAATCACCAAGAGACAA
>CAZJLN010000228.1:2102-3742 GCA_964546745.1 uncultured Anaerolineaceae bacterium | reverse complement strand
ATGCCACTGACTTCTTCGTCATGCCCAAAGGCAAGATAGATGGTACGTTCCGGGATGAAGCCCTCTTTAAGCAGGTGCGTTACAGCTTCAAAAAGCCCAATCACAGAATTTTTGATATCGAGCGTACCCCGCCCCCACACATAGCCGTCTGCAACCGTGCCGCTAAAAGGAGGATAGGTCCAGCCAGAATTGTCCGATTCATCAGCAGGGACCACATCTTGATGCGCCATAAACAGGACGGGCTCCAGCTCTGGGTTGCTACCTTCCCAGGTGTAAAGCAGGGATAAGTCATTGACCATCTCCAGCTTCAGCTTCTCATGCACTTGTGGATAAAGCGTCTGAAACATGCGGTGCATGCTCTCAAAGGGAAAGCTATCAATTTTAGCTGGGTCGGGGTCGGCGATAGTTTTGTATTGGACTGCCAGCCCAATGCGCTCGGCGATGGTCTGCCCATCCACTTCGGGCAACTGGATAGGAGCAATTTTCTCCCGCTTGAGGGGAAACGCAGAGGTGCGTAAAAGTAAGATAACGATCAGGATCACGAGGAGCGCAGCTAAAGCGATCCCGGCAATGGCATAAGGTGAGAGTGTCATAGGTCCTCCAATAAGGTTAAAGCGAATTGGCAGGAAGGTCCTGCATTTATTCTTGTTTCTATTGTATATTGTAATAGAAAAAATGGCAAAACAAGGGTTTGTGATACCTGCTGCAAGTTTTTATTAAGTTGGTTTGAAACTTGCAAGGGAACATTTGACATGCATTTGTCGTTTAATTAAAATAAAGTAAAATAGAAATTAGAATAACAAAGTGAGGCATTTATGAAAACCAAAATAGTTCCCCTCTTATTGGTATTAATCATGTCCACAGCCGTAATTTCTGGCTGTTTTCCACAAGCTCCAGTAGTCACCCAACCCCCCTCCCCGATTGATCTGACCGAGGCAGTACTTTTTGCTCAGGCAACCCTGACCAAGGCAGCCCTGGAACAAGAAGTGATCAAGTACATGACGCAACAAGCCATGCCAACCGACACTTCTACCCCGGAAGACACCCATACCCCAACCATGACCGACACCGCCACGCCAACGGATACGCCAACTTTGACGAACACCCCCACGCTGACGGACACCCCTACGGTCACCAATACCGCCACGAACACCCAGGTGCCGCCCACTGCCACCAATACACAGGTGCCCCCCACTAAGACCAAGACGCCTACGCTTGCGCCTACCTCCACTCCTGTGCGCATCAACTTTGAGACTGGCGCTACCAACGCCTTCCTCGAGTCGAGCGTGAAGGCATACCAGGTGAAGCGCTATGTCTTCTGGGCAGCCAAGGGGCAACTGACTGAAGTGACCCTGCAGACGGGTGAAGATGCGTATATTGGCATCATGAGCAAGGCTGGTACGGTGCTGCTGGCGCCGTCTTCCGGCAAGGTCTTCTACCGTGACTACCTGCCAGCCAATGGCGATTACTACATCGATGTGTACGCCAAGGCGGTGGACGCCAACTTTGGCTTGAATCTGATGATCCCACAGCGCCTCAGCTTTGATCCTGGCAGCTACGGCATGGAGTTTGATGACGATGTCAAGAAAGGCAGCGCGCATAACTACGTTGTCAAAGCGATGAAGGATCAGATCATAACA
>CAZJLN010000228.1:0-2092 GCA_964546745.1 uncultured Anaerolineaceae bacterium | reverse complement strand
GGGCAAGGATGGCACTGTCCTGCTAAGCGGAATGGGCGGGCTGAATGAATTCAGCGGCAAACTGCCCTCTACGCAAGACTGGCTGGTTAATGTGCATGCCATTTACGGCACAGGCACACAGGACTATCATTTCGAAATTGATATCCGGTATTAATAGTATGCAATGAGAAAATCCCCGGCAGCTCCCGCCGGGGATTTTTTGTTGATTAGGGTAAAGCTGAGGAGAAGAGATAGACCCAAGGTTTGTAAGGATTCCTCCGCAACCTCCATAAAAGTCACTAAAAATGCGTGAAATTTTGCCCAGCAACGAACCATTTTGTTGATCCCGAAAAAAAGGTTAAAATAAAGGCGGAGAATATCTATGACACAACAGGCTGCCTTTACCCAACCCTGCATCACCCTGCTCTATCGTGACGCTCAGCTGCACTTTCCAGATACGCTGCAGATGGCACTGGATTATGCCGCTGTGGATGGCAGCCCGCACCCTGAGAACCTCCAGGTGGTCACTCAGGTGAATGAGCCAGACCGACTGGCAGCCGATTTTATTTACCTGGATCACAAGATCCGCATCTTAGGCGCCAGCCTACCGCTGCCCAAAGAGGTGATGGCGCGTTGCCTGCAGGCATCCCACTGGCAGGGGGATTTTCGCAAGCAAGTGCAGGAGCACCGCACACAGGTAGTTTTGAGCTATAGCGGCGGGAGTAAGAACCCGACCGATAAGATGGTGATGCTGTATAAGCTGGCGCATGCCCTGCGGCATGAGAGCCTGGTAGGCATTGTGAACGAGCCGGCATGGACGGCTCACCCCATCCTTGACACGCTCCAGCCAGAGCGCATCCGCAGCTACCACGAATCGCTGCCGTTTTTGTTGTGGTTTGGCTATCTGAGGGTGGAGATTACGCCTGAGCTTTACTTCCTCGTAAGCCGCGGTCACGGGGTCTTCAATCTGCCTGACCTGGCAACCCTGGTGGAGGCGGGGGAAGACGTAGGGACAGTGATGCACACCTTCTTCAATGTGTTTTACTACCTGGCGGAAAACAAGGGCGGCATCAACCCGGGCGACACGCTGGAAATGAGCGGGAGTGGGGCTTACCTGCGGGTGAGCGAGTTGCCAGAGCTTCCGGTGTTTGAGCAGCTGCGCATCACACGAGAGAGCACGCTCTTGTTGGAAAAAAGCGCAGAAGCTGAAAGCTGAAAGGAAAACAAAAATGTCGCTGCGAGACCCCTTGGGTCGAAGCAGTCTCATAAGCGTATTACTGAGATTGCTTCCTTCGTCGCAATGACATCCCATAGAAGACGAAACCCAGAGGTCATATTAAATTCCTAGCCTTCAGAAACCTTCTTTAAATCTAGGGGTTTCTCTGTGCATTCTGCGAGAGATTAAACTGACGCCTTCTTCGCCTTAAGCAGCTTGCCCAGCCCGTTAAATATCTTCCCGTTCAGCAAGTCCACCATGCCTTCAATCATGGTAATGGACATGCCCGACATCGTGAGCGAGCGCAGCGGCATATCAAAAATCATGGCTTCCATCATGCGCTGCGTGGTCTCATCCTGAGTTTCGTCTCCACCAGTCATTTCGCGCATCTTCTTTTGAAAGGTCTTTTTCAGATATTTGCCCATGAGCGTGTGGTTGGCATCCGCCAAGGACGAATTCAGGGTATAAGGCGTTGCATGATACGTCTCATCCGACGGCACTCTGTCCCCATAGACCGCCTCAAATTGTGTCTGGGGTACGTCCAGCGAGCCACCAGACAGGTCGTAGTAGGCTGGAGCGTTCTGGCGATAATCCGGTATTTCTACATTAGGTTGACTAGACCACACTTGCACGCTGGCGCTGAGGTGAATATCGCGCGAGGAGCTACCCACGAGGATCTGGTATTCGCCGCTCTCCACATGCCAATCCCTGAGCTGGACGTTATAGTAAGCGAACGCACGCTTGGAGAGGGATAAGCTCACTTCTTTTTCCTCGCCCGGCGCTAGGCTCACCTTGGCAAATGCACGCAGCTCTTTGACAGGTTTGAAAATCCGCGATTGGGGGGCAGCCACATACAGTTGCACCACCTCTTTGCCAGCACGCTCGCCAATACCGTTA
>CAZJLN010000227.1:0-3807 GCA_964546745.1 uncultured Anaerolineaceae bacterium | reverse complement strand
GTGTCCTTGCGGCAACTGTGCATGAATCGTTTTGAGGCTTGTGGTATCGTGGGCTGTCAACACTGGAGGGCAGCCGATGAATGCCAGCAAGAGACGCGACCTTCCTGCCGGGTTGGTAAGGGTGCAGCGGCGATTCGAGCGGTGGCGGCGGACGCGGAGGGGGCACGCGCGGATCCCTGATGCGCTGTGGGCGGCAGCAGTGAAAGCAGCCGGTGTGCATGGTCTGAACCGAACCGTCAGGGCGCTGCGGCTGGACTACTACTCACTGAAGGAACGAGTGGAACAGCGAACCAGCACCGCCTCTGATCCGACGGCCAAGGCGGCCACCCGCCGAGGTTGCCCACCTGCGCGAAGGCGGTTCTGCCGCCGAGGAGCCGATCCTGCCCGAGCACTTCCCGCGTTTGTGGAATTGGCGCCGCCCATCGGCAATGGGTTGGTCGCCGCGCCGGCTGGCCCTTGCCGGTGCACGGTGGACTGGGAGGACGCGGCCGGGGTGAAGATGCGGGTCGAACTGACGGGCACTGCGATGCCCGACCTGGCGGCTCTCAGTCGCAGCTTCTGGAATCGCGGATCATGATCCAGATCACGCCGCAGATGCGGATCGTGGTAGCCGTTGAGCCGGCTGACTTCCGCAAGGGAATCGACGGCCTGGCTCGCGTCTGCAAGGAGGTGCTCAAGCACGATCCGTTTGCTGGATGGGTGTTCGTGTTTCGCAACCGGCCAGCCACGGCAGTGAAGCTGTTGGTGTATGACGGGCAGGGTTTTTGGCTTCTGCACAAGCGGCTTTCCAGCGGGCGTTTCCACTGGTGGCCGGCGTCGGGCACGGCGTCGGCCAAGACGCTGGCGGCGCACCAGTTGCACGTGCTGCTCTCGGCCGGCAATCCCGACGCGGTGCAGGCGGCGCCGGCGTGGCGACCGGTTGGGCCGACGGATTGAGGGCGAAGAATGAAGCGCGCATCGTGCCGAATCGCTCTTACGTTTTCTGCGGCGGTTTGCTATGTTACGTTCGCGTGAAATGGACTTCGGGCTTCGGGCACGGTTGCCGCCGGATGTCGCTGCGGTCTCTGCTGCCCACCGTATCGAGATGATCGCCGATGGCTGGGGCAGCGGTCATGCGTTCCACGAAACCCACGATTCTCGATCTCGACATGCACCGGCTGGATGACGTGCTGCGGCGAGCCGAGGGGGCGCTTCCCGAAGAGGACTACGCGATCCTCAAGGCGGTCGTCGAGTCCTACAGCTACATCGCCGACTTGGTGGGCGATAAGAACACGAGCATCACTCGCCTGCGGAAGCTGTTGTTCGGGGCGAAGACCGAGAAGACCGCGGCGGTGCTCGGCAAGCAGAAGACGCCACCGTCGCCGGCTTCGTCCACGGTCGACGCCTCGACGGATGCTTCTCCACCGACACACGCGGCAACCGCTGTAGAAACCGCGGCGAGAGATGCTGCGGAAGGCGACGACACAGCGGCAAAGGGGCACGGGCGCAACGGGGCTGAGGCCTACACGGGCGCCGAGCAGATCCGCGTGCCGCACGAATCGCTGCAGGCGGGCGATCCCTGCCCGAAGTGCGAGGAAGGCACAGTCTACGAGTGGAAACATCCTGGGGTGCTGGTGCGGCTCGTGGGCCAGCCGCCGATCGGGGCCAAGGTCTACTATCTGCAGAAGCTGCGTTGCGGTCTGTGCGGCGAGCTGTTCACGGCCGCGCCGCCCGCGGGCGTGGGGGACAAGAAACGTGACGCGACGGTAGGGAGCATGATCGCGCTGCTGAAATACGGGGCGGGAACGCCGTTCCACCGCGCGGAGAAGTTGCAGGCGAACCTGGGGATTCCGCTGCCGGCCTCGACGCAGTGGGAGATCGTCCGCGACCAAGCGGAGCGTGCCAAGCCGGCGTTGGAAGAACTCCTCGACCAGGCGGCGGATGGCGACGTGCTGTTCAACGACGACACCACGGTGAAGATTCTGGAGGCGATGGGCGCGCGTGGTCGGCAGGCGGCAATGGTGGAGGAAGCGGCCCACGCCATGCCCGAGGCTGCGGCAATGCCGGCGGCAGATACTGCGGAGGGCTCGGCCCAGAAATCCAAGGCGGAGCGTACGGGAACGTTCACCTCGGGCATCGTGGCCACGCGCGACGGCCGCCGGATTGCGTTGTTCTTCAGCGGGCATCAGCATGCGGGGGAGAATCTCAAGGACGTGCTAAGTCGGCGGGCGGCGGAACGGGGCGCACCCATCCAGATGTCCGACGCCCTGACGAGGAATCTGCCGGGTGAACTCCAGACGATCGTGGCGAACTGTCTGGCCCACGCTCGGCGGCGCTTCGTCGACGTAGTGGACCGTTTTCCTGAGGAGTGCCGGCACGTCTTGGAGTCTCTGGCCGTCGTTTACAGGAACGACGCGTCGGCCCGCGCGCAGCAGCTATCACCGCAAGCACGCTGGGAATTTCATCAGGCCCAGAGCGGCCCGGTCATGGAGGATCTTCAAGTCTGGCTTGTGCAACGGTTCGACAAGCGGTTGGTCGAGCCGAACTCGGCGTTGGGCGGGGCTATGAGGTACCTGTTGAAGCATTGGGCGAAGCTGACGCTTTTCTTACGCGTGCCGGGTGCGCCGCTGGATAATAATCTTTGCGAGCGGGCGTTGAAGCGGGTCATCCTGCACCGCAAGAATGCCCTGTTCTACAAGACGCACCGCGGCGCCCGCGTGGGCGACCTGTTCATGAGCCTGATCCACACCTGCGAACTGTGCGGGGCCAATCCGTTCCATTACCTCACGGCCTTGGAGCGGCACGGCAGGGAGTTGTCCGCGGCCCCAAAGGCCTGGATGCCCTGGAATTATCGCGAGACGTTGGAGGGGATGGGAGATGCCGAAACGCCGTCCGAAGAAGATCGTCTACAAGGCCGATGTTGCAGAGCGACTGCGTAAGACGCTGTCGAAACGCACCAAGCGCGAATTGATTGATACGTTGGTGGAGTTGGCTGGAGACGATCGCGGAATCCTACGGCGACTCGACGAGCGATTCGAGCTGGAAGCCTCGCTTCAAGAACTTGTGGGCTTAACGCGTCAAGCGATCGCCGATGCGACCGACTTCGACGAGCGGGAAATCAACTACAATTTCGACTACGACTACGCAGCCTACGGCGAGGTGAAACGCAACCTGGGCCGCTTGATCGAACTGGGGCAACTGCGGCTGGCGATGGAACTTTCGCTGGAACTGATGAGCCAAGGAAGCTACCAGGTCGAAATGAGCGACGAGGGCTTGATGACCGACGAAATCGAGGAGTGTTTGCAGGTGGTCGTCGAGGCTCTCCAGAAAAGTGATTTCCCGCCCGCAGACATCGTCGCGTGGTGCAAAGCAATGATCAAGAGCGACCGAGTCGGATGCATCTATGATCGGAAACTTCGGGCATTGCAGCACCAACTCGAGGCATCAGGCTCGTAAGCGACTGCCCCGTTCCGCCCGCCAGCATCTCAATCACCAGCCCGGGACCACCGCGGACCAACCCGCGAAAAGATTTCGCACACTCACCGGAAGGACACGTAAGATGCAGTCAACTGCCAAGGGTCGGTGGAAGCGAACTTGGAGAATTCCAGGCGCAGGTCCAGGTCGTTCAGCGTCAGCTTACCCTTGTCGAACCACGCCGTGGGTTGATGCACGTACCACCACGTATCAGTGGGACTGAGATAGTAGGACTCCTCGAGTTCGAGATAATCCTTCGCCCCCACGTTCACGTCCAACATGAGCGATCGCCACACAACACTGCCTGCGACATCGACGTCCACCAACTGGAATCGTGCCCATTGGCCCGAGCCG
>CAZJLN010000226.1:0-3818 GCA_964546745.1 uncultured Anaerolineaceae bacterium | reverse complement strand
AAGAAGAAGGTTGGTATTGTCCAAGGCTTGCTACACAGCCCCAGGCTGCTCTTCTTAGATGAACCCACCTCTGGTCTGGACCCACTCATGCAGCGTAAGTTTTTCGACCTGATTCGGCAGGAGAACGCGCGCGGTGTGACCGTCTTTTTCTCCTCGCATATTTTGGGCGAGGTACAGCGGTTGTGCACACGCGTGGGTATTATCCGCGAGGGTAGCATTGCCGAGATTTCAGATATTCGCAGCCTTCAGCAGAACAACTACAAAAAAGTGCAGGTGACCGCGGCGAACATATCGTCAGCCCAATTTGAAATGCCAGGCGTGAGCAACCTGCGTTCTGAAAACGGTGGTTACCAATTTTTCTTTAAGGGTGACATCAACTTGGTCCTGCAACAATTCAGCGGGATCCATGTGACAGATGTCAGCATCGAAGAGCCCACACTGGAAGAAATCTTCATGCATTACTATGAGTAAGAAGCAGATTATGAACGCAAACATTTTCAAATTTGAATTACGCTCGCACTACAGATCCGTCCTGATTTGGTCACTTTCGCTGGCGATATTGATTCTCTTTTTCTTTTCACTTTATCCTTCATTTGCTGACCAAGCTGAGTTAATGGAATCAATGCTAAAAAATTTCCCAAAAGAATTAAGAGCAGCTTTTAATATGGATAATATTGACATGGCTTCTGTCTTAGGATTCTTTAGCTTCATTTTTATGTTTTCCCAAATATGCCTCGCCATACAGGCAAGCAATTACGGTTTTGGATTGCTTTCTAAAGAAGAAAGCGAAATGACAGCAGATTTTCTCCTGTCTAAACCCGTCAGCCGGGGGCAAGTTTTTACATGTAAGCTACTAGCTGCACTGACCAGCCTGGCAATTACTAATGTTGTCGTGTGGCTATGTAGTTTTACCGCAGTTGAGCTTTTTAATGATGGACGGGCTTACAACAAAGGCTTACTGATTTTATTGTTAATTAGCGCTTATATTTTTCAGCTATTCTTCTTATGCGTAGGCATAGTGATCTCACTGCTAGTTAAACGCATCCGCAGTGTGACACCTTATGCACTCGGACTTGGATTTGGCATGTATGTAATTAGCGCATTTACAGGAATATTTGACGAAGTCATTTTAGAGTTCGTCACTCCTTTCAAGCATTTTGACGCTGCTTATATCGTTACCAACCAGGCATATGACATGCGCCTGGTCCTAATAGACGTAGCTATTAGTCTGATCTCCCTTGTAATCAGTTATTGGCTATATATCCACAGGGATATACCAGCAGTGTCATGAGAGGTGGTCAATGAATATATTCTTACGAGAATTAAAAGCTAATTTTAAATCCCTAATTATCTGGAGTGTAATTATACTCATTCTTATAATTATCGCAGTTGCAAAATTTGCAGCTTTTTCTGGAAATGAGGAAATGCTCTCAATCTTGGATGCCTTCCCACCTGGATTCCTAGATGCTTTTAGCATGCGTGCCTTTAACCTGACCACACTAAGCGGTTTTTTCGGGGTTATGTTTATATTTTTTGGACTGATGGGCGCAATTGCCGCTTCCATGTGGGGCAGTGAAATCATTTCTAAAGAAGAACGCGATAAAACGGTAGAATTCTCTTTAGTGCTGCCAGTTTCCCGAAGCAAAGTCATTACTGCTAAAGCTCTGGCTGCATTTGTAAATTGCGTCACCTTAGTCTTCATCACCTGGATTATTTCACTACTAGCAGTACATTCCTACAGCCCTGATGAGATATTTAATAATTTCCTTGCACTCGAAATGCTGGCGATGTTCCTGATTGAACTCATTTTTCTTGCCATTGGACTACTACTTGGTTGCAGCATGCGGCAATACAAGCGGGCTGGTTCCACTGCCGTGGGCATTATCCTCTTCACTTATTTCCTTTCTGTAGCAATTGAAATTAATGAGAAACTGGATTTCTTAAAATACTTAAGTCCATTCAAATATTTTGATGCTGCCCGTCTATTTGCAAATGGTAAGATTGACAGTATCTATTTACTGCTTACAGCATTGATTATAGGGGCTTGCATTTTTTTGGCATACACAACCTACAACAAAAGAGATTTGATGATTTAATTAAGCACCATGCATCTGAATACCAAGTAACAAAATTATCTCTTAACTTTCTTGGTCCACATGTCAATCTTTCTGCCATAAGATAATCCCCTCTGGTATAATCGTGCGCATGCCTTCACTTGTTACCCTGGATATCGAAACCACTGGATTGGACCCGATTAACGATTCCATCATCGAAATTGCCGCAGTCAAGTTTAACCACAAACGAATTGAAGCCGAATTTAATACGCTGGTCAATCCACGCAAGCCCATTCCACCATTTATTACCCGGCTGACTGGTATCACCAATAGCATGGTCATGCATGCTCCACTGCTTGTTGATGTGTTACCCGATTTAATTGCATTTGTGGGGGATCTTCCGATCATCGGGCACAATGTGGCATTTGACATTGGATTTCTTAACCGAGCAGGCGCGTTCAAACGCAACCTTTCTATAGATACCTATGAAATGGCAGCAGTATTGATTCCATCCGCCAGTCGATATAGTCTATCTTCTCTGGGACAACAGCTAGGGATCCTCCAGCCAGCCACACATCGTGCTTTGGACGACGCAAAAGCGACTCATGCAGTCTATCAAGCATTACTGGATAAGGCACGCGAATTACCAGTTAATCTAGTGGCTGAAGTAGTGCGTTTGTGTGATGGATTGGGATGGAAAGCAGAGATTCCATTCCGGCAGGTGTTACAAGAACAAATCAAACAACCGATCAAAGCTAAGACTGATCGACCCGGAATTTCAGGACCTTTATTTGACGCCCCTGACTCCCGCGCAAATACTTCCCTCTTGCCAAATGATATTATGCAGCCTTTGGATGTTGAGGAAACCTCTGCGATTCTGCAAGTTGGAGGTATTTTTTCCAAACATTTTCCTGATTACGAAAATCGCCCAGAACAAGTGAGCATGCTTAAAGCTGTCACAGAAGCGTTCAATCAATCCCAACATTTACTAGTTGAGGCAGGAACTGGCACAGGAAAATCTTTAGCTTACCTAGTTCCTGCAGCTCTTTGGGCAATTCAGAACAAAAGCAGGGTGGTGATCTCTACCAACACAATCAACTTGCAGGACCAATTGATCAAGAAAGATATTCCTGATCTGTGTGAAGCATTGGATCTGGATTTACACGCTACTGTCCTTAAAGGACGCAGTAATTACCTCTGCCCACGCAGACTGGCTTTAATGCGTAAGCGGCAACCGGAGACAGTGGATGAACTGAGAGTTTTGGCAAAGGTATTAGTTTGGCTATTGCAATCTAATAGCGGCGATCGCAGTGAGATCAACCTGAATGGACCGATTGAACGTATGGTCTGGTCGCGTATGTCAGCTGAGGACGAGGGATGTAAGCTGGAAGTCTGCCTGAAGCGCACAGGTGGAAGATGCCCCTTTTACCGAGCAAGGATGGCAGCCGAAGGTGCACATATCCTAATTGTCAACCATGCACTCCTGCTGGCTGACGCGGCAACCAATAACCATGTTCTGCCAAGATACAACTACCTGATCATCGACGAGGCGCATCATCTGGAATCAGCCACTACAGACGCAATGGCATTTAAGGTGCGGGAGCAGGACATCACACGATTAATCCGTGAACTGGGCGGACCAGAATCCGGTGTTTTAGGCAGGTTGATTAACCTACTGCGTGAATTACTTAAACCCGCAGACATGGCAAGTGTGAACCAGGCGGTTGACCAGGCTGCAGACCTGGCGTTTCGCTTTGAAAACCA
>CAZJLN010000225.1:0-3844 GCA_964546745.1 uncultured Anaerolineaceae bacterium | reverse complement strand
AATGAAAAAAATTATAACATGGTGGGTTCACAACGACAGGAAAGCCAATGTTCCCGGTGAGATTCGAACTCACATAACCGGCTTCGGAGGCCGATGCCTTATCCATTAGGCCACGGGAACAGATGCAGAGGATATTATACTCAATTCCACCTGAATTCTTTTGTTATTATTGGAGGATTAATTTAGTTCTTTCAATAACGCACTCAAAAGAATTGATTCCCATCACATCTAATAATTCATCCGGGCGACCAGTCGCTCCTGGGCGAGCACTCATAAGAATCAATAATTTTGGCAATGATTCTTTTATTGTTAAGTCCAACCTTTCAATCAGAGGGAGTAAATCATATTCCTTTCCTCTTCTTGTCCTGATGATTGATGTTAATTCGTTCACGCGATTAACCTTAGATCTAATTTCTTCTAAGGTAAATGTCGTAGGGAAGCTTATAAGAAATTCACTGCTAATGACGCTGGATTGAAGAGACGGCAGAGAATTATCAACGATCGAAACATCGGTAATTATTAAATCTTTTGGTATATTTGACTGCAGAGTTTGATGTAAAAGCACAAGTTCCCTTAGTTCACCTGTCCAAAAATCCATCAACTCATAAGAGCTAATATAACCAAGTGGTAAGGCTGATGCCAGGTTAAGGCGAATCTTGGGAGAAAATCCCTGTGAATAAAGTACTGGAACTTCAGAACGCCTGAGGGCGCGTTCCCACAAACGCTGCATATCTAGGTGACCACAGAAGCGTAAAGCACCTTGCTTTTTATAAACAATCCGATATCTTGTTACATTGTCATTGTTCATTTAAGGACACCCCCAAATTATTTCCTCATGATTTTTCCTTAGTGCTTCGTATTCAGTACTGATGCCACAGTAAAAACACTGAATCCTGCAATCTTGCCTTGTTTTTTCCTCCAAGCTCCACTTGTAATCTTGGATGAGGAAATTTTTACGGACCCCTACTGAGCAATGATCCCATGGAAGGGTTTCATCTAACTGTCGCATTCGATGATTATAAAAATTTGGATCTAAGCCAACCTTGGTAAATGCATCAATCCAAATGTTAAGATTGAGTTGTTCTGCCCAGGCATCAAACCTTGCTCCATTTTTCCATGCAGTAAAGATTACCTTGCCAATTCGACGATCTCCGCGAGTTAGCCACGATTCAAGCAAGGTCTCTTTAGGGCTATTAAAGGTCATCTTTATAGGTGTCTTCTTAAATCCATCTCGAAGGAGATTGATTTTTTGATATATGTTTTCTTCGGTATCCAATGGCTGCCATTGGAAGGGTGTGTATGGTTTTGGAATAAAGGTGCTTACACCCACATGAACCCTCGCACGATGCCCCACGAGTATTTTGGCTTCAAAATATATTCTCTTGCTGAGATCAATAATTGCTTGGACATCTTCTATTTGTTCATTTGGAAGTCCGATCATAAAATAAAGCTTTAAAGACAACCATCCATGTTCAAAGACAGCACGCACAGTGTCCATCAAATCATTTTCATCAAGAGGTTTATTAATAATTGCACGCATACGTTCAGTCGCTGCTTCTGGAGCAATCGTAAAACCTCCACCAGGTCGTAATTCTTTCAATTGATCCATCAATTCAACTGAAAATGACGCAATACGTAGTGAAGGCAGGGAAACGATCACTTTTGAGTCATAAAAGTTTTGATAGACTCCTTTGGTGATATCGATAATTTGGCTATGATCTGAGGAAGACAAAGAGAGCAAGCTTATCTGATCATAGCCCGTTGCTTGCATGCCCTCTTTAATGGCTGTAATTACTTCTTGAGGGGTGCGTTCACGGATTGGCCTGTTGACCATACCGGCATGACAGAATCTACATCCACGTGTACATCCCCGCATAATCTCAATTGAAATACGATCGTGAACAACTTCCACATTCGGCACTAAAAAGTTACTTATAGGTGGGGGAAGCTTTGCCACTATTCGTTTTACGATGGGTATTCTGCCCTGGGGATCTGAGGGTGTTATGGACTGAATAGTTCCATCCTGGTTATAGTTGACCTTGAATAGCGATGGAACGTACACCCCTGGAATTTGTGCCAGTGACATCAAAAGTTCCCTACGATTAGAGCAACTGTTTTTCCATCGTTGATATGTAGAAACAACATCAAGAATGGCTTCTTCTCCTTCTCCAAGAACAAATGCATCGATGAAATCTGACATGGGTTCCGGATTAAGAGCCGCCTGACCTCCAGCGATGATTAGCGGATGATTATTGTTGCGGTTATTTGACTCAAGTGGCAATCCAGCCAAATCAAGGATATTGAGAACATTGGTATAGATAGATTCATACGGCAATGTAATCCCAATAATATCAAATTCAGAAAGTGGTGTTTTGCTTTCGAGAGAAAAAATTTCACAACTCTTTTCTCTCATTAACGCTTCCATGTCCAACCATGGGGCATAACTTCTTTCTGCAAGGACATCAGGTTGTTTATTAAGAATGTCGTATAAAATGGCAAGGCCTAAGTTTGGCTGCCCGATATCATAAATATCTGGGAATACTAATGCAATATGGGTTTTGACAGAATCCCATGGTTTGACAATTTGATTATGTTCTCCCCCGACATATCGTCCAGGCTTTTGTACTGTAAGTAAAAACTTTTCTAGCTCATAATAATTCATATTTTGGGATTCTCTTAAATGAGTTCAAATTTCTCGTCGCTGATGTAATTTTCCGGCCAATTATTTTTGATAAAATCACATATTTGTTGAAGTGTTGCTTCTAAAATGCGAGCATTGTTGCAGACCATCACTACTTGGAGTTTTGCATTTTGCCAGCTATCCAGGTAATCCATTTCTGCAACAGAGACATTAAATTCTTTGTGTAGTCGAGCCAACATTGGCTTGATAATATGCCTTTTTGCTTTAAGTGAATTAATGCCAGGCAAAACAATTGTAATCTGTAAACTACCTATTGCCATTTTACATGTTACATGTTGGGGATGATTTCGTTAACAACCGGATTAGAAAGGCTGCCAATACCTTCGATTTGAATGGACACAACATCCCCTGAACTTAGTGGACCGACTCCAGCTGGCGTTCCTGTAAGAATGATATCGCCAGGAAATAAGGTCATCACGGTTGAAGCAAAAGAAATGAGTTGTTGTGTAGAAAACATCATGTCGCGCGTCGATGCCATTTGTCTTAAATTACCATTCACATGACAAGTTATTAAAGCATCAGAAGGATCAAACTCTGTTTCAATCCAAGGTCCCAACGGACAGAAAGTATCAAACCCTTTTCCGCGTGTCCATTGTAAGTCACTCCGTTGAATGTCTCTTGCTGTCACATCGTTCCCAATTGTATACCCAAAAACATAATTGAGAGCATTTACGGGTGTAATCCATCTTCCTTGCTTTCTAATGACAACAGCAAGCTCGGCTTCCTGTTCTACATTCTTCGATTGAGGAGGTAGGATGATGCTTTTTCCGTGGCTAATCACTGAAGAAGGGGGCTTAAGAAATAGCAAGGGAATATCAGGAACTTCTGAATGGTGTTCTTTTACATGCTCTAAGTAATTTCGTCCGACGCAGATAATCTTACTGGGAAGACAAGGGGGAAGTAACTCAACTTCATCAAGCTGATATTCAGGTTCAAATCGTCTAAACTCACCAAAGGGATCTCCCTCAATTTCACCTACCATGTCTTCAAATATCCATCCGTACTTGAATTTAATATTTTTTGTAGCAAATCTGATTATTTTCATTTTTTTTATTGCAAAATAGTCCAGTTAAGGTATAATAATTTTCTCGGGCGGATAGCTCAGTTGGTCAGAGCGCATCTTTTACACAGATGAGGTCGCAG
>CAZJLN010000224.1:0-3885 GCA_964546745.1 uncultured Anaerolineaceae bacterium | reverse complement strand
CATGAATGGAGCTCGCATATTGGCCATCTTTACTCAAGAAATGAGTGAATCTCTCCGATAATTGCTCATGAATGCGATCCGGATCCGGCTTCTTTCTCAAGAAAAGCAATTGGTGATAATGTGGGTGCCAGCCATGAGAGCCATGAGTGAATTCAAGAGAAGAAGCTGAAGCCATGATCTCATGCTCTTGTAAATAAGCTTCATACCAACGGCCACTCTTTACTTTATTCACCGCTTTCCGGAGAGCTCCAAGAAGATCCTTGAGATTATCGCTCCGATCATGCTGGAGTGTATAAGTAATTAATATGGTAAAAGCACCGGCATTCTCCACACCTTCAGCGAGCTCTTTCCTTCTCTCACTTGAGATCCTGGAAGAGCATATCGGACAAAGCCATATACTTGAGCAATATTTCAAGCTCTTCATGGCTAATTGGCCATCATGCTTCTTAATAAGATCCACCTGGAGCGGATCACCGGCTTTCGGCATGAAGCTCATACAATTCTTCACCTGGAATCTTCTCATGCCATTGAGCTTTTGAATGCCATGAAGAAGATCCAAACGCTTCTCTTTAGCATTCCGGAAGTTATATTCATAAGTATTTACCAAGAGCGAGCTTGCCACTTCGGCATGATTGCAATTGCAATGGCTTCTATACTGAAGATCATTCTCTTGTAAAGTATTTTGAATTGTGCTATTATAGGAATTGCCACCGGAAATGCCAAAAGCATTTTCTTGATTATGGGAGAGAGAGCCACCGCCAGCCAAAGCTTGAGCTCTCTTTTCATTTATGAGATCACTCATGGCTTTTACAATGCTCCAATAAGAATTCTCGAATGGCCAAATTATCACCAATTACTTTATTGATCCTGGCCTTCTCGCTTTCAGTAACTCTCAAAGAGATATAAGCTTTCTTCTTGAGCTCTTCTGGCTTTATGGCCTTGCTCCAATATGCTTTATCGTTCATGGTATATTTTCTCTTCATGTGCACAATGCTATCATACATCATGGCTTTATACCAGAGCAATTTAATTTCTTTAAGATTCTCATTCTCATTGATCCGTGAAGATAAAACTTCCGGATTCATCTTGCTTTACTGTAAGAATGGCATTCTCGATCCGTGAATTGAATATGGTAACTCCATTAGGCGACATTTCTCCCAAAGATTCCACCACATCAAGAAGCTGAAATTTCGCACTCGTAAGCTCATTCACTCGATTCAATGCGCTCTCATTGGCCTTAATATAGCCATCACTTACCATAAGAGCATTGAGATCTCTCTTGGCTTGATTCGAGATCCTATTAGCCTGGAATCTCATATCCTGGCCATGATCATCTTGATCACCTGGAGCAACTTTTGAAAGAAGAGAAGTGAGAGCTTCATTCACCGCTCTTATCTTATGCTTATCACCTGAAGCTTCAGCTTCTTCTTTCATTGATTTTATGGCCTTGAGATCGAATCTACCGCCTTCAGAATTGCGAGCATTCTCGATCCTCATATTGGCCAAATTCATTTCAGCACTCAACTTCACCGGGTCATAAGAGTTAATTATGCGAGCTCGCTCTTCATCAACTTGCTTCAGAGCCTTCTTGAGATTATCTTTCGCTTGATTCCACTCAAAGAGAGCACCATTCTCAATTATTGGCCTAATTCTTTCACGCACCTCTACAATCGTTTTACCATTAGCATTTCTCTCATATTCACTCATAATTGAAAAGCCATTGGCATATTCTTCTCGGAGATCTTTGAGATCCTTGAGATGATCTCTCCATGATTTCATTGTGTTCATTCCCATTCTATTGATGTTATAGTTTATTGGCATTATCGCTCCACTTGGTAACATATTTACTATGAACATGATCTTGATTATCCATAGTAACTTCAATGATCACATTGCCAGCATTGAGAAATTCATCTCTTGATCCGGATATTATCTTTCCATCCTGGCAATTGAGCCATTGGTAAACTTGATTATCCTGGCTTTCATTCCAAAGCACCGTGATATCTTTCAAGCTATCATCATTCTTTATGGCCTTCTCTATCTTCTTTAATTCATTATTTCGATTCCTGGCCATTAGCACCTCTTTCTACATATTGAATGATTATTAATTGGAATTGATCTTCTGGATACTTGGCCAAGAGAGCTTCTTTTGTTGCAAAGCTCTCTTTCTTCTCTCCATAGAAATAATCTTCACCTGGAGAGTGAGTAACAAAGATCATTGGCTTATAAGCTTCATTGGCCTGGAGATCTCGCTCCAGCTTCTCGATCTTATTCTTTGATTTCATCATTCACTCCAAGCTTGCCAGCCAGCTCCACCGGATCACTCTTTTCTTGATCCACATTGAGCACTTCATATTTAGCACCTGGAAGGCCTTCTTTTGGCATGTTAGGATAAAATCTCGCATAAAACGGATTATGATGATCCTTGAGCCATTGGAGAGCTCTTGCTCTTCTATCTATTATTAAAGCTTTTACACTCATTCACCACTCCACATCAAAAGATCTAATAACTTGCTTTAATTGTTTACGGAGAAGCACATATACCGCTCTCTTTTGAGCCTTCTTTATTGGATCTCTCTTCAAAGCTTGATCCGTGAATAGGCCAACACTCATGCACCATTGGAGCTCATTCACCATTTTCAAGAGAAGATCCTCAAGCTCTTCACCTCGCTTTTCTTTGTTGATCACCGCTTCATCAAAAGCATTCATTCCATAAGCTCTCACTTTCCGGCCTATTGGCCATTAAAGTTAAACTCCAAGTTAACGAACAAAGCACCGCTTTTTATGTTCGTTAGCCTGGAGCTAATCCCATGCAATATGCTATTTTCAATATTTACTTGATCACATAATAGCATGTGATCATAAATAATCCATAAGAAATATTTACTCAATAATTCTCTCTCTCATGATAATACTTGTGTGCACATAACTACCGATAATGTCTGTTATCGCAAGTGAAAGTTAATAACTATTTTCTCATCTCCATTTGATCTAATCTCGCATTGATCCTCTTAATTGCTTCTTCGATCTCGGAGAGCTCCACCGCTTCATGATACTTGGCCAACAAAAGAGAAGCTGATCTCAAGCGAATGATCTCATTCCTGGAATTCAAGCTATCTTCAATAACATCAAGAGCTTTCTCATTCAAAGCAATCAAGCGCACATTCAAGCTCTCAATGATCTCTCTCTTTCTCGTTTCAAGAGCATTCATAAACTCCGGAGAGAGAAGCCATGAATGAATGGATCTCCGATTCACCTGGATCTCTTGAGCACATTCCATTATTGAATGGCCTTGAGCGAGAAGCTCTATGGCTTGAAGCTTATTGGATCTCATTGATCACCGCTCTCTTTTGTGCAATATTGAGAAGAAATGAGAAGAAGCTCCAATGGCGCACCTCGCACTCTCATCATAAAATCGTTTATAGCTTGAGATCCACCAATGCGAGCCAAGAAAAAGATTTCTCCAATGAAGCCATGATCCTTGATCCAATGGAATTCTCGCATGCTGAAAGAGCATATTAATTCAGCTTCTTCACCTGGAGAAGCTTCTTCTTGAGAGATCTCTTTATCTTCTTTCTCTTGGCCAATTCCAAGAAGAGCTCTCGCACCTCTACTCCATTGGAGAGCCTTCATTCTGTAAGAAGCTTCAGCATATTCGAGCCATAAGCGGCCAGCTTCTCGATCTCCACTCACGGCCAATTGAGCCAATTGCCATACATTCAAGCTCTCATTCCGGCCATTCTTGGCTTGAACATTAATTAATTCTTCAATAACATTCCACTTGGAGATATAGCCACTCACATCTCTCCGGCTTGATCTCACATCAATTCCATGAATGGAGCTCGCATATTGGCCATCTTTACTCAAGAAATGAGTGAATCTCTC
>CAZJLN010000223.1:1881-3910 GCA_964546745.1 uncultured Anaerolineaceae bacterium | reverse complement strand
AATCGTATCCAACTGGCCGCAATATGGAATGATTATACCACGCGTTTTGACCGTCGTGTCCCGCACCGAAATTGTTCGACCTGATGATTTCACGGATGTTGTGATCGGTGAATGTGGTGCGTTCATTGATGGAAAAACACGCGAACGAAATCCATTCATTGAATCCAACACGGGACGCGCATCCAATAATATCACCAACATGATAATTTTCGGCATTTTGCACGATTAAAATGTCGGCACCATGGCGGATCGCATAATCAATCCCACGATTGTATGCCGGTTCCGGGTTGATCCATTGTTTTTCGGCCGGATCAATTTTCAAAATCGTGATCGGGAAATTCGCCGCACCGAATGGAATCGGATTCGGCGATCCATCATCGACAATCACCACGTCGAAATCGATGTCACGTGGCGGTTTGATGGATTGCAACGTCCGCATCAATTGAAACGGCCGTTCGAAATACGTTGCAACAATTGTTAATTTCATGAAATGTGTTTAAATATTTGGGAATAATCGTTTTTTACCGGATGATGATCCATCGGCGGATCGGAAATAAAATTGTTCATCGGGCGTCAATGCATTGAAATCCGAATAATACCATGGCACATGTCGGGCAACATATGGCAATGGCGTCCGAACGGCGGAATGTGAATACCAATCGACGCCTGTTCGATATAACGCCAACGTGGTGTCCGTGTCGGCGATGTAATAATCAAACGGCGATTTTCGTTTCCAATATTTTGATTCATGCGCCCGGATAAAATTCCCTTCCGGCGTATCCGGCAAATCATCAATCCGCAATGATAATGCGCATTTGTCAACATCGGGATGGCGATCCAATCCGCGTTGTAATATATTGATGAAATCATGCGGGACATCGGACAAATCCAAATCGGGATCGGTGACGATGTATTGTTCCCGGACGTTCAATAAATCCAAAATGTCATTGTGCCAAACAACCGTGTGTCCGCAATTTTTGGATAATTGGTAAACCGGGAAACCGGATCGATGATACCAATCCAACAATGGTTCATATGTGGAATGGTTGTCTATGAAAATCACGTTGCATCCGCGATCGCGCAACCATTCGGCCATTTGACGCGGCAATTCCAAACGGTTGTAATTGACAATAAATGTTTTGATTTTTGTGTTCATACGTTTGATTCCATTCGTTTGACAATACGGAAAACACCGCGATTCGAAATTCGCAAATCCGCGGACGTGTACAAAACCGCCGAACGGACGTTGTTTCCGGCGCGGCGATAATAATCGAAACGGGAATAAATTTCCCAATGGCGCAAAATCGATGTTGTGATCAATCCCATGCGTATTTCCACCCGGATGCGATCAATGTTCGCGTTGATATATTGATAAAATGTCATACGTTTGCACGCACCTCCACGGCGTTTTTTTCGTTTGTTTTTGCGTTTATATCCTCAACCGTCACCTTTGGCGCGGGCAATTTTGCCACGGCATCCGCGATTTGATCGGCCGTCAATTGTGATTGCGATTGTTGTTTTTGAACATCGGCGGCCGACTGAATTGGTTGCAATGTTGTCGCACCCAATGGTTTGGCCGTAACGCGTGACGCGGCGGCACCCATGGCCGATCCGCCCGACGGCGTTGATGACGATCCGCCGCCCGATCCCTTTGGCAATTTCACCGCCAATATTTTTTTGACGTTCGCAATACCGGCGGCAACGGCGGCGGCGGCGGCGGCGATACCGGCGGCGATTCCAACCGGGCCGGGAATGGCCGATGTCATCCCGGTGAATGCGGCCTGTGCGGCTCGAAACGTGTCAATCGTCGTCAATGCCACGGCGGCCGCCTTACCAATTGCGGATGATTCACCGGTTGCGGCGATGATGTCGGATGCCAATCCACGCGCCAATTCCAATTTGGCATCACGTTCGGCATTTGCGATCGCGGTTCGCGCGCGCGAATATCGTTCATCAATGTCCGTTGTGTCGGCACCAACACGTTCGGCCGCGGCGATTTCCATTTGGTATTGTTGTTCCAATTTTTGCC
>CAZJLN010000223.1:0-1794 GCA_964546745.1 uncultured Anaerolineaceae bacterium | reverse complement strand
GCCCTGTTCCGTTGCCGTTACGGCGGCGATTTCGGCGGGACGTGCGGTATTTATGGCATTTAATTGTTCACGCAATGCGGCCGTTGATGATTCGGCATCACGGCGCAATTGTTCAACACGTATGATTTCGCGTTTTTTCGCCGTTTCCTTGCGCAATTGTTCCTCAAACGATGCCGCCTTTGCGATGTTCCGTTTGTTTTCCTCAAAAAATTTCGTGTCGGAATCACGCCATTTGGCATATAATTCCTCGATTTCCTTAAATTTCGCTTCGTTATTATCACGCACGATTTTCAACGATTGATCCGCATTGGCCTGTTCGGCATCCGTCATCCGAATGAATCCCAAAATTGCATCGGCGGTCAAATTGGATTTCCGTGCCAAATAATCCAATTCGGCATCCAATGATTTTTTGTTCAAATCGGTTTGCGTTTTTGCCAATTCCTCCGCCAATCGCAACGCCTCCGCGTTCGCCTTTTTGCGCACCTCAATCGATTGTGATGCATCCGCGGCCGTGAATTCGGCACGTGCGATGGCATTCCGAATGTCAGACGCCTGTGAAATGAAATTGTTTTGCGAATCAACGATGGCATCCAACATCGCTTGATATTCCCAACCCGCGCGCGCCGCCTCTTTCATTTGGTCGCCGATCCCGGTGAACGTTTGTTTGAATTGTTCGCCCGCCTTTTTGAAATCACCTTTGAACAACGACGTGAATGCGCCAATCAATGCAATGACGCGTTGGCGAATAACATCCATGATTCCCTTCAATGATTCGAAAACCTGTGCCATTTTCGTTGCGCCCGAATCCGTTGACATGAATGCCTTATATAATCCAATCAATGCGGCGGCAATCGCGGCAATAATGGCAACGATCGGGTTGGCCAACAATGCCAATAATTGTTTGGACAATCCCTTCAATCCGCCCGATACGCGTCCCAATGATCCCGGCAATATATCCAATTTACCCAACGCACCATCCAAAGCTCCGGCATAATTGCCAACATTCAAACGATTATCGTTCACACCTTTACCGAAATTGTCCAATGCCTTTTTTGCATTCGCAACCTTTTGTGATTGTTCAATGTACGCATCGGACAACACCCGCACGCCCTTTTCATTCTTCGTGTATGCATTCGGCATCAATTTCAATTGTGTTTGCGCCAATTGCCATTGACGATACAATTGTTCATATGATTCCGATTGCGCATTCAACGCCTTTGTGGCCGTGTCAACGTTTTTCGTGGCGTTTTTATATTCCTGTTGTGCCACGCGCAATGCGGCATTCGATTGTTCGATTTCTTCCTGTGTCGCCTCACCGGATGCCATCAATTCTTTATTCGCTTTCGATAATCGGTCAACCTCGCGTCGCGCATCAACGGCACGTTGTGTATATTCCGCCAAATTATCGTCGAAATTTATTAAATACGTTTTTTGTTCAGTTGCCATTGTTTTATTGAATTAAATTTGTAAAGACAATGCGGTTCCATTGCTACCGGAAACGCCGCCATTCCCGCCTGTGCCAGCCGCGCCACCATTCGCCAACGGCATACCATTTAAGCCATTACCGGTTTCAGCATGGTAATAAATAATACAGCAACCGCCACCGCCGCCACCACCGTTGCCGCTTTTTTCTGTTCCTGCCGTTGCGCCATTCCCGCCGGGCGCACCGTTACAAATTATGCCATTCACCGCATTTTCATTATCTATTGTATGCGCCCACAATTCCAATACGCCGCCACCACCACCACCTGAACCACCGTATAAAAAATTCCCTGAGCCGCCCGATGTTGTGTA
>CAZJLN010000222.1:0-3911 GCA_964546745.1 uncultured Anaerolineaceae bacterium | reverse complement strand
CAACGATGTCCCTGAGTATGGCGCTCAAGGAATACTGCGGCCGGCCCAGCAGGGCGGCTGTGGGCGAGATGTCCCGGGTTATGTCGTAGCCGAACATTTTCAGATAAAGAGGCGGAACCGGGCAGAGGCCGATGCGCCAGAGCAGGCCCACCAGTCCCAGGGTAAGTCCTTCGGGGAGTTTCAGGGGCGACGGGTTCTTACCTCCCAGGCGCGCGGCCTCGCTGAATATCTCCCGCAGCGGCATGGTCTGCTCGGCGCCGATGTCGAAGATGCCGCTTTTTCCGACGGCATTAAAGCAGGCGTCGGTGACGTCATCCACGTGCACCAACTGGATCGGTGGATTGTGATTCCCCAGGGTAATGAATCGTCCGCTCCGGGAGGTCGCCCTGAGCATGTCGCCCATGCCCGCGCCCCCGCCCCTCCAGCAGACGATGGCCAGGCGGAGTACGGCAACCTTGATGCCGTGTTCATCAGCCGCCTTGAGAAACATGGATTCGGCCGTGATCTTGTTGTGGGCGTAGCGATCGTCCGCCGGGTTCAGGTAATTCCCGCAGCGATCATGACATCCCCCCGGCTTGGTCCGGTTACCGTATACCCTGCCGCTGCTGGCGAAGACAATGTTCCGCACTCCGTGCCGCACTGCGCAGTCGGCGATGTTGCGCGAACCGTTCAGGTCGATGGCATCGCGCGTCCGCTCATCAATGCGCGTTTTGGTGCAAAAGGCCAGATGGATGATGGAATCGACGCCGTTCTTTTCAATCAGTGATCCCAGGGCGGGATCTCTGATATCCATGGTCTGAACCATCACGCCCGGCGTCGGGCCGCCGCTGACGCAGTCGATGCCCATGCAGTCAATGCCCCTGCTGATGAATCTCTCCATCATTCGCTTGCCGATGTGACCGGCGGCGCCGGTGATGAGGATCATTGCTCCCTCCCTGCCATCCTGATTGATTGTTCCCGGAGCGGGAAGAAAACACGCGCTCTGTTCTCTGGTAGCGATGCCGCCCCGCGATGGAATGCAAGCCGCTGTTTCATGTGACGCTGATGGCGGATAGAGTAGCATCTCGCCGCCGTATGTCAACTGCTATCTCGCTGCCGCACACGCGCCCCGGGCGGGAAAAAGTTGCTTAATTTTTATAAGTGCGATAAGAGCATTGTATCCGTTGCATACAGTGTTTCGGTGGGGCTGTATACTGGGGGGCGGTTATGGCAATGCGTTCGCGGGCAATCGAAGACACCATGCTGGCTTTCCATGGTGCGCAGGCACGCGCCGGGTTTGAGGCATTGAAGGGGGTTGCCGCCTTCTGCTGTTCCGGCTGCGGCCTGTGCGTCAGCATATGTCCGCTGGAATCCATTGCCTTCGACGATGCCGGTAAAAAACCGGTGTTAACCGGCAGGTGTAACGGTTGCGGATACTGCTATCTTGCATGCCCGCGCAGCTTTCTCCCCCGCTCGCGCATCGAGGAGGCCTTTTTCGGCGGGGGCGAGGGCGAGGAGGCGCGGCGACTCGGCTCATGCCGTGATTTGTTTGTTGCGCGGTCGCTCACCGAAGAGATTTTCCAGGAGGGAACCCCCGGCGGCACGACCACCGCGCTCGTTTCTTATATGATGGAAAAGGGCCACGTCGATGCCGCCCTGCTCACCGGCGGCAGGCACCGGCAGGTCCGGTATTGCATGCATCCGGAACCGTACATCGCCGTTTCCCCCGCGGAGGTGCTGCGCAGCGCTCATTCCAAGTTTGAGATCAGCCCGGTGCTGGCGCAGCTCAAACATCTTGCCCGCTTCCGGCAGGCGCTCTTCGTGGGCACGCCCTGCCACATCACCGCCTTTCGCAAGCTTCAGATCATAGGCAGAGATCAGCGGTACCGCTCCGCGCTGGGAGGCCTCGCCGCGCGCGCGGATGAGCTCACCCGGGGCGTGAAGTTCGCTATCGCGATAAACTGCTTTTTGAACCACACCAGCATGGACAAGGTATATGAGTGGCTGCAGATCAGGGAAGAGGACATCACCAGGTTCAACGAAAATGTCTCAAAGGATCTCCTGCGCGACGCATTCAACAACGGCCATGACTGGCGATGGTTTATTCAAAACAGCGCCATAACCCGCGACGGGCGGGTTAAACGGTATGATGTGCTGCGGATGGGTGAGCTGGTGCTGGCCAGCGGATGCCTGGTGTGCAGTGACATGATCACCAGCAGGCACGCCGATGCGAGCATCGGCTTTTTTGGAGCGGAAACCGGCATTAAGGAGTATGGATGGAATCTGGTGGCGGTGATGCATCCCGGGATCAAGAGCATTATGGATGCCATGGTTGAAGAACACAAACTGGCGAGAAAGCCGGTGCTCAGGAATTACGGGAGGGTGCTGCGGAAAGTGCTGGAGGCGGTGCTGCGGGCGATACCCGGCAGGGATTTCATGGGGGCAAAGGACTACCTCCGGACCGGGAAATGGCGCTATCCGGCGATGATGCGGCGCATTCGCGGCCCGCGCAGGGGCACCTACATCCTTGGTCTGGAGCTCCTGTATCTCGCGCAAACCCTGCGGCACAAGATGTTCTATGAGGGCACGGTCAAATCCCTGAAAGAGGCGGGCGCCCATCTGCCGGATGTGTATTGATCCTGAAGGGGAAAAGAGAGGAGCGTCCTTCAACAGGATCGCCACCTGAGAATAAACGGTAGGGGTGGGCCCCGGTGCCTGCCCGGATACAAACGGGCAACCACCGGAGGTTGCCCATAAACCTGGAGGTGCATATGAGAAAATGCAGGTTGTGTACCATCATGTTCGTCGTGTTGGGTTCGGTGATCGCGCTGGTAAGCTGCTGCCGCTTACTCCTCTATGTCAGCCCGGGCGACTTTTATGAACCGGGGAGACTGGCGGTGGAGGTTATTCCCCTCTCCGGTGATGCCGCGCCGGTTGAGATGGATATCTACACGCCTTCTCAATGCGGCAGATACCCGGTAGTCATGTTTCAGCATGGATTCACCGCATCCATCAAAGGATATGAAACGATTCTGACCCATCTTGCCAGCCACGGGTTTGTGGTGGTGGCGCCGCAGATGTATCCTCCCGGTGATGGGTCGTTGGCGCCCTCGCCCGAGGAAGAAGCCGCGCTGGGAGTGGACATCATCAGCTGGCTTGAGGAGAACCTGCAGGCGGTCGTGCCGGTCACTGCCGACATGCAGCTGCTCGGGCTGGCCGGCCATTCGCGGGGAGGACAGACCGCCTACCGCATGGCCCTTGCTGTTCCGGAAAAGATCGGCGCGCTGGCGGGGGTGGATCCGGTGGACGCACTTGAAATCTTCGGGCAGACCCTGGCCATCACCGGACCCCTGACCTTTGACATACCCACGTACGTCCTGGGAACAGGGTTGGGACCGATTGTCGTGGGGGGTTTTCTTGCCTGTGCACCGGAGGAAGTGGGGCCCCGCCATTTCTACGAAGCCAATCCCAGCCCCTCCTGGCTGATTACCGCGACCGAGCTGGGCCATGCGGACATGATTGATGAAGAGGATTTTTCACCGGCCTGCCCGGGCGGGGAAAACCGCGATGGCATGCGCGCGCTTACCGGGGGCACCCTGGCGGCATTTTTCAGCGGCACGCTGCAGGGAAATGAGAACGCGTTGCCGGTGTTGAGTGACTCCGCCGCCGCCCCGGTTCCGGTTACCGTGGAAATGAAGTAGCGGCGGACACAGCCTATTGCATCTCAGCAACGACGCGGCATGGACTCGTGCTTTGCAAAACGATCATACAAATGCGTAAGGGCGACCGGCCGGTCGCCCCTACAATTCTCCAATGCGACGGGAGTTGCATAAGGACATCGCGGATCATATAAATGGCATGAAAAAGGGGTATGCAAGGTAGGGGCAGGCCCCCGTGCCTGCCCTGAATGATCAGGCCATCACCGGGTTTTA
>CAZJLN010000221.1:0-3918 GCA_964546745.1 uncultured Anaerolineaceae bacterium | reverse complement strand
CTGGACGGGAAAAAAGTATCACCGCCGGTTGCCGATTTTTTACGACGAACTAACGACAGAAGATTACGCAGTGGCAGAATGCCGGATTATATCGGCATTATCAGAATTCTGGAGAGATTCAATCTTCTGCCGGCTATATTTTTTTTAAAATCACGTTCGGAATGCGACGCCGCGCTGACAGCACGGGGCACGCTTTCTTCCCCGGAAAGTTCCGCGGAATTCAACGATTCTCTCTACGACTTGCTGGAACGTTTTCCGTCGCTGAATAGTCATCGGCAACTAAAAGCGTTGCGCTCCTGGGGGCTTGCTTCGCATCACGGCGGGCAGCTCCCCGCTTGGAAGATGCTGGTGGAAGAAATGATGAATAGGGGACATTTGCGCGTTATCTTTGCCACATCCACCATTGCCGCGGGCGTGAATTTTCCGGCGAGAACCATCGTGCTTTTCAACTCTGATTTATTCAACGGGAATGATTTTGATCCGCTATCGGCTACAGAATTTAGCCAGATGACCGGCCGCGCCGGACGCCGGGGACAGGACAATATCGGTTTTATGCTGACCATTGCCGGTAGATTTATGGATTTGAATCATGTCCGGCATCTGCTGTTTCAGAAACCGGAAGATATTTTCAGCCAGTTGAAAAATGATTTCGCGATGGTTTTGAATCTGCTTTTATCACAAACACCGGAAGACATTCGTAAAATATTTGAAAGGTCATTTGCAGCTTATCAGCAAAATATCAGGCATCATGGCGTTTCAAGTTCTGCGGCAAAATCACTTTGGAATGATTTTTCGCGCCATCTGAAATTTTTGCAGAAAGAAGGATTTGTGGATGAAGCAGGATGTCTGACCGAAGACGGACGTTGGGCTTCCAAGCTTCGTCTTGATTATCCGCTGCTGGTGGCGCAGTGTCTGCGCGAAAACGCTTTTCCGGAAGAGAACGAAAAAATTCTTGCCGCCGTAGTCGCTTTTTTCGCTTACGATCGTGACGATGATATAAAAATGACCGTAAAAGACTTGCCGCCGAAACTCGTTCTTTCATTCAAAAAGGTCATGTTTGCCGTGAGGCCGCTAATGCATCGAATGGAGGCAGCAGGATTTTCTGTTACGAAACTTCATACTTCAGCGGGTACATCCATGTATTACTGGGCGCAGGGACACAGTTGGGATTCCGTCATCAAGGAAACAGGAATCGCGGAAGGTGATATGGCGACGCTGGTTTTGCGCACTGCAGATAACCTGAGGCAAATTACTTCGCTCAAAGATACTTATCCGGAAATCGCCGAATGCGCTTATCGGGCAAGGGAAACAATACTGCGCGAACCGGTTTTATTTCTATGAAAAAGTTGTCATTGTCAAACTTGCAGACCAGCAAGTGTCGGTTGATGGGTAATGTTTTCAACTTTTTATTTCTTGAGAATTAATATAGGATTGCACGAAATTTCAAAGAAGGCCTGTGGGACATCATAATGGTTAAAGAAAGAAGGGAAATATGGAAGTAAAAATTTTTGAAATGATCATGTTATTTTGTTTCGGCTTTGCCTGGCCATTTTCAATATACAAGCTATGGAAAACAAAGACATCAGAAGGGAAAAGCATGTATTTCCTCTGCATCGTTTTATTAGGCTATGTTTCCGGCATTTTTTTCAAAATATACGGCGTTCTTGATGAAGTCATCTGCCTGTATGTTTTAAACGCGACACTCGTTACTGTAGATATTGTACTGACTTTAAAATATCGCAAAAGCAATAAGGTTGACAAATCTTTTCAGCAGGCTTAGTGGAAAAGTAACGGGTATCCGCGTCTACGATAACATAAATTTCTGTTTCGGCAGAAGCTGCTTCCATTGCTTTTATCAGATTTTTATTTTTCTGACTTCGGTGAACACCTTGCTTTTTAGCAAGTTGAGCAACATCAGTCGCACTCACTATTTTAGCATGTTTATACGCTGTTATATATTTTTGAAGTTGCGGGAAAGACGCATCGTCTTGTGTTGTTAAAAAAATACTTTCCATAGGTCCGGATAATCTTGCCTCAGAGCAGCACCCATGTTGCGCGGAGTCATCGCCCCTCGTTGTGGCGCGATGACTGTCCGTGCCGGATAGTGTTCAGGTTTTCTTTTCGGCCAGTTTTTTTACGTGACGCCGTAAAACCAGAAAAAATATAAATTCTATCAGCGAACTGCTGACGATCAGCAAAGCCAAAATATATCCAAACATGATACATTTCTTTTCTTTTGTTGTTGTATGGGAACGGTTTGTCTGTTTATCAATTCAAATTGATGACCGACCATGAAGCATCCTCTATTTTACCCACTCACTAATTTTTTGTTTTGAGCGTTCCCATTTATGATCATGGGAGAGATTGTTTACATCGCAAAAGCGGCAAAATGGCTTGGGGCAGCTCAAAAAATCGAGAATGTCCGACGCTTTGTTTACGGTGTAAATGTCCAGATAATCTTTATCTTCTATTTCCATATGGGTTCCAAATTTCTTGTTAAAATGACGCACATTTGGCGCAACGGGGCATGTATACAGTTTGCCCTCCATTAGCAGGGGATACTTGCTGCCGTGGTAACATTTTATAAAGCTTTTTCTCGGATCTTGGCTACCCCCAATGTCCAAAGTGATTTTATGAAACGATTTATTTATTTTTCCGGTATATTTATAATGCTTAAATATGACCCCATGAGCCTTGGCCTTGTTTTTTATCGTTTTATAATCCAAATTAATAGGATACTTAGTGTTGACAATTACAATATTATTTCCGCGGCAGATTCTCCAGAACTCATCGTCTTGCTTAAGCAATAAAAGTCCGTTGGTTACGAGTTGAATGAATGTTTGAGGGAAGAAAAATCTTGTGTAAGTTAATATTTCTTTCAGTTGAGGATGTAGCAAAGGTTCTCCGCCCATGACTCCGATGTGTTTAACATCTCCGTTTAGTATTTCCGACATTCGGGCAACATCTTTTTTAATATCTTCCAAAGACACGAACCTTTTATCGGCAATGGCGGCAAAGTGGTCGCATCCTTTGCATCGAAGATTGCAATGGTCAAGAATATTCAGGATAAAATAAGATAAATGCCGCGGCGGGGCCATGCGTTTTTTGCCGTTCCATAAATAGATCGGGTGGGATGACATTGTTGAAATCAGTTTCCTGACTGAGGGAAATCCTTTGGACAATATTCGAACTCTATGCTTAAACATAACAATTACTTTTCGTTGATAATTCATTGAACCTTTTTGAATCTAACCCTTGCTCCCAAAGCGCTTTGAAGATTATACCATGTGGTGCTTGTTTATATATTGAAGATATCAAAGGGAGCTATTCATATTGCTTTGAGTGCAGTCACGAAAATGAAACAGCACTGGACATATTCGTTGCTCCATAAACGCATATCGCATCTTTTAAATGAGTATTGCTCGGTTCTGTCAAGGAATTTCTGTTAAAACTATGCATGCGCAAGATTCAATGTTTCTTTTTTGATCGTTAATTTAGCAGAGACTTTGCGGATTTTCATCAGGCATCATAAAACCTAATACCATCTTGGAATAAAGCCGGGTTTGATTTCAACGCTTTGCATCTGGACATTTTTCAAGAGCCATGTATATATTATCGTTATGGAAAAACTTTCGATGATAACGGATTTTGTCCCCAAAGGGGACCAGCCGCAGGCAATTGACAATTTAGTCAAGGGGCTGGAAGAGGGCAAAGAGCATCAGGTTTTGCTTGGTGTGACTGGTTCGGGAAAAACTTTTACTATTGCCAACGTCATAGAACGCGTCCAGCGTCCGGCACTGATTATCGCTCATAACAAAACGCTGGCGGCGCAATTATACGAAGAATTCAAAGGGCTGTTCCCGGAAAACGCCGTGGAATATTTCGTGAGCTATTACGACTATTATCAACCGGAGGCTT
>CAZJLN010000220.1:0-3929 GCA_964546745.1 uncultured Anaerolineaceae bacterium | reverse complement strand
CCGACCACCAATGGTCTTTGGGGAAAACCAACTCTTATAAACAATGTGGAAACACTTGCCAACATTCCTGCCATCATCCGCAATGGTGCTGCCTGGTATCATGCTTTAGGAACCCCCTCAAGCCCTGGCACAAAAGTTTACACCATTTTGGGTAATGTCAATGTAACTGGATTAATTGAAGTTCCGATGGGCATCACCTTGCGAGAGGTTGTTTCGATCTATGCAAAAGGCATGAAATCTGGCAGCTTTAAATTGGCTCAGACCGGCGGCTCCAGCGGCTCCATTATCCCTGCAAGCTTGCAAGACACGCCTATGGACTTTGACTCATACAAAAAAGCTGGTGTTTCTCTTGGTTCAGGTGCTTTGTTGATCTGCAATGACGAAGTTTGCATTGTTGACCTTGCTAAAGTTCTGCTCAACTTCTTCCGAGTAGAATCCTGTGGCAAGTGTACACCCTGCCGCATTGGCACAAAACGAGCTTACGATATCCTCACAGATATCAGTGAAGGCAAAGGTACCCTTGAAAACCTGTATGAGTTATTATCACTCAATAAAGAAATGCTTGAGCTTTCCAACTGCGGTCTGGGTCAAACTGCTGGTACGCCCCTGAGGGACATGTTAAATTATTTCCGCGCAGAAGTGGAAGCACATATCCGCCTTGGGGTTTGCCCCACCGGAATTTGCCCGATGCATCCATAAAATAATAATGAGAATAAAAAAATGAAAAATCAAGATAAAAAAAATAAGAAAGAGGAAAACAAAATGGCAGAAACAATTATTTCAGTAGATGACCTTACCCCAGCAGAAGTTGCTAATAAAGCAGTTGCAGTTGGGATCAAAAAAGCAGGTCTAGATTTTTGGACGATGTTATTCTTAGGTTTTTTTGGCGGTGCTTTTATTGCCTTTGGTGCCATCTTGGCTACCACGGTCGGTACGAACGGTGCTGAGTTTCCTTATGGTCTGAATGCACTTCTCAAAGGGCTGATTTTTACAGTCGGTTTAGTATTGGTTATTGTTGCTGGTGCTGAGTTATTTACTGGTAATAACCTGATGTTGATGGCAGTTCTAAGTAAAAAGATCACCTTGGGGAAGATGCTCCGTAATTGGGGTGTTGTCTATCTAGGCAACTTCATTGGCGCACTCATCGTGGCTGCCATTATGTTACTGGCAAAACAATATACTTTTGCAGGCGGTGCAGTTGGAAAAACCGCCCTCACGATTGCCAACGCAAAATCTAGTCTCACATTCGCTTCAGCGATTGGTTTAGGCATTATGTGTAACCTCTTGGTTTGTTTGGCTGTCTGGATGACCTTTGCTGCCAGAACCACAGCTGGCAAGATCGCTGCTATTATTCTCCCCATTGCCTCATTTGTCACTGCTGGTTTTGAACACAGCGTTGCCAATATGTATTTTGTTCCAATGGGATTATTCATCAAATGGGCTGATCCTACTTTCTTTGCTTCTGCAGGTGAATTCCCAAAGTTGACCCTGGGCAATTTCTTTGTTAACAACCTTATCCCTGTCACCATCGGAAACATTATCGGTGGAGCTATCTTCATCGGTGCAGCTTATTGGTTTATTTACCTTCGCAAAAATAAATAGAACTTTCTATTTCAATACAATTAAAGCTGAGCATGGATTAATTTATGCCATTCTCACACCTTAAAGGAAGAATTATGACGAAATTAAAAATAAATGGGATAGAAATTGAAGCAGACCGCACTTGGACCATCCTCAAAGCTGCTGAACATGCTGGGATAACCATCCCGACCCTTTGTTACCACAAAGACCTTTCTCCGACTGGGGCTTGCCGTATGTGCCTGGTTAATGTCAAAGGTGCAAGGGGATTGACTACAGCATGCACCACTCCAGTTTCAGAAGGCATGGAAGTGGAGACCGAAAATGAAGGTTTGGCTTCCTCCCGTCGCTCTGTTCTGAAGTTATTGCTGAGTGTCTATCATGACCAGGGTTATAAACTGGATAATACAGATAATGACCTCTACAAATGGGCACGCTTTTACGGGCTTGATCCCCATAAATACATGTCAAGCAAACCGCGCTATGAAGTTGATTCGGATCCGAATCCCTTTATCTTGGTAGACCTGAATAAATGTATCCTGTGTACCCGCTGTGTTAGAGCCTGCTCTGAAATTCAGGGACGTTTTGTTTGGGGGATTTCTGAACGAGGTTTTGAAGCACATGTCGCGGCAGGTATGGATGAGGACATGATCGATGCTCGCTGCGAATCCTGTGGTGCTTGCGTTGCCTACTGCCCCACCGGTGCGCTCTCACTAAAGCCATCCATCAAGGTTGAACCAGCAGAGAAGAAAGTGACAACCACGTGTGCTTACTGTGGCGTTGGCTGCCAATTTGACCTGAATGTGGTAGATGACAAGGTTGTGAAAGTGACTTCCAATCCACTTGCACCTGCTAATGGTATGCATCTTTGTGTTAAAGGTCGCTTTGGCTTCTCGTACATACATCATGAAGACCGCCTCACCAAACCCTTGGTGCGTGAATATCTTCTCAATGGCACCGCACGACCCTCTAAATCTGATCGCGGAAAATGGATTGAGACCGACTGGGATACAGCTCTCAACTTGGTCGCCAAAAAACTTGCTCAAACCCGTGATACCTTCGGTCCGGATAGTGTCGGTGTGTTGTCATCAGCCAAATGCACCAACGAGGAAAACTACTTGATGAACAAGTTTGCTCGTCAGGTGATCGGCACTAACAATGTGGACCACTGTGCTCGCCTCTGCCATGCCAGCACCGTTGCTGGCTTAGCCACTGCCCTGGGTTCAGGCGCTATGACTAACTCAATGAAAGATGTGTATGAGTCTGCCAATTCGATTTTTGTTATAGGCTCTAATACAACTGAACAGCATCCAGTTTTTGGTGCAAAAATGCGCCAGGCTGTCTTGAACCGCAATGTCAAACTCATCGTTGCGGACCCCCGCAAAATCGATTTATGCGAATTTGCAGTCTTGCACCTTCAGCAACGACCAGGAACAGATATCGCCTTGGTAAATGGCTTAATGAATATCATTCTCGAAAAAGGTTATGAGAATAAGCAGTTCATTGACGAGCGAACAGAGAATTATGAAGCGTTGCTAGAAAACATAAAACAGTATCCACCTGAGAAAGTATCAGAAATCACTGGAGTTCCTGTCAGTCAACTCTATAAGGCAGTTGAAATTATTGTCAAAAACGCACCCATGGCTGTCTTCTGGGCGATGGGCATCACACAACATACTGTAGGCGTGCATAATGTATTTTCCCTGGCAGATCTTCAAATGATGCTAGGAAACTTTGGCATTCCTGGCGGCGGTGTGAACCCATTGCGCGGACAGAACAACGTGCAAGGTGCCTGTGACATGGGCTGTTTGGTGAATGTCTATCCTGGTTACCAGTCGGTTGTTGCTGAGGCTTCACAGAAGAAGTTTGAAGCTGCCTGGGGCACCACCCTTTCCAACAAGGTCGGCAAGACGGTCACAGAAATTATTCCTGGTGTATTAGAAGGAACCACAAAAGCGCTTTACATCCTCGGTGAAAACCCGATGATGACCGACCCAGACACAAACCATATCAGACACTGCCTTGAGGAACTGGATTTCTTGGCTTTGCAGGAAATCTTCCCCACCGAAACTTCCAAATATGCGGACGTTTTGCTACCTGGGGTAACCTTTGCAGAGAAGACCGGTACATTTACCAGCACAGAACGACGCGTCCAAATGGTACGCCAGGCAATCACCCCTCGTGGGGAATCCCGACCCGATTGGGCAATTATTGCTGATCTGGCAAAACGTGTCATCGCGCAAGAGGGTCGGCAGATCGATGCTGCCCCTTACTCTGGTTGGGATTATGCTGATTCAGGTGAGATCATGGCAGAAGTAGCTGCCCTTACGCCCAGCTACGGCGGCATCTCG
>CAZJLN010000219.1:0-3931 GCA_964546745.1 uncultured Anaerolineaceae bacterium | reverse complement strand
TTTGGTCAGCGTGGTGTCGAAGGAAAGATCATTGCTGCTCAATTTGCTCGCACCCACAAAATTCCTTATTTGGGATTATGTTTGGGGATGCAGGTGATGGTGATCGAATTTGCCCGTAAGGTTTTAGGAGATGAAAAAGCCAACTCATCCGAATTTGACCCTTTGACAGAAAATCCAGTGATTGATCTGATGCCCGATCAACAAGACATCACTAATATGGGGGGCACCATGCGCTTAGGCTTATATCCGTGCCATCTCATTCCAGGCAGTATTGTCTCAACCATCTACACTGAACAAGATTTCTCGGAACGTCATCGTCATCGTTATGAAGTCAACAACAAATACCGCCAGGTATTATCAGAACATGGTATGGTATTTTCTGGGGTTTCCCCCGATGACCGCTTGGTAGAGATTGCAGAGGTCACTGACCATCCCTATATGATCGGTTGCCAATTCCATCCCGAGTTTCTCTCGCGTCCCAATCGCCCGCACCCGCTCTTTTCAGGTTTGGTTAAAGCGGTAAAGCAAAGGGTTGGATTGAATGGCGAAAAATAGTTTTGACAATTGAGAATAATTCAGTTAGTTTCGTTTATACTTATATAAGATCAAAAATGAGAAAAGGAAAATTAAAATGGACTCAATCATTGAATATGTAAATGCGTTAGAAATTTTGGATTCTCGTGGAAATCCAACTTTGGAAGTTGAGGTCATCCTTGCAGATGGCAGTTATGGTCGTGCAGCGGTGCCCTCTGGTGCCTCCACAGGTATCCATGAAGCCCTAGAGTTGCGGGATGGCGACAAGAAACGCTATGGCGGTAAGGGCGTTCTCAAAGCGGTTGACAATGTCAACGATGACATTGCAGATGAACTGATCGGTTGGGATGCCACTGAACAAAAAGCCATTGATCAGATGTTGCTTGATTTAGATGGAACTCCCAATAAAGCTAAGTTAGGCGCTAATGCCATCTTAGGTACCAGTCTTGCAGTTGCTAAAGCTGCAGCTGCTTCGGTTGGCCTTCCCTTGTATCGCTACCTTGGTGGCGTCTTTGCCCATACTTTGCCTGTACCGATGATGAATATTCTGAATGGCGGTGCCCACACCAGTTGGCAGTCCACCGATGCTCAGGAATTTATGGTAATGCCCTTTGGTGCCGAAACCTTTACGGAGGGTGTCCGCTGGGGTTCTGAGATTTATCAGTCTCTTAAGGGCGTTCTAAAATCAAAAGGCTATGCCACGTTGGTAGGTGATGAAGGTGGCTTTGCCCCTGCCCTCAAAGCTAATGTAGAAGCCATTGAACTGATCCTCGAAGCGATCGAAAAAGCTGGTTACAAAGCTGGTGAAGAAGTTGCCATTGCCTTAGATCCAGCCGCTTCTGAACTTTATGAAGAGGAAACAGGGTTGTACAATCTTCGTAAGGAAGGTCGAAAATTAACTAGCGATGAGATGGTTGCTTTCTGGACAAACTGGGTCGATCAATACCCCATAGTTTCGCTCGAAGATGGCTTTGCTCAGGACGATTGGGAAGGTTGGAAGAACTTTACCGCTCAAGTAGGCAATCGCATTCAGGTGGTCGGTGATGACTTGTTGGTCACCAATCCAAAACGCATTGCCCGTGGAATTGCAGAGAAATCCTGCAACTCTTTATTGGTCAAGTTAAACCAAATTGGCTCCCTCACTGAAACTATGCAGGCTGTATCTATGGTTCAAACCAATGGCTGGACGGCAGTCTGTTCACACCGTTCTGGTGAAACTGAAGACACCACCATCGCTGACCTCGTCGTTGCCATGAATATGGGACAGATCAAGACCGGTGCCCCATGCCGCTCGGATCGCGTTGCCAAGTACAACCAGCTCATGCGCATCGAAGCTGAGTTAGAAGACACTGCTCAATATGCAGGATGGTCAGCCTTGAAATCCCGCTAAGCATCATTTAAACCGAAAGGGTTACGCCTTACTACTGCGTGACCCTTTTTTGTCAATTCATTAGAATTCTTCGTTTCTAAATGGCAAACATTAAAGATCCCCTTAAATCCATCCATCAAGACCTGATCAACTGCTCGAAATGTCCGCGTCTGATCGCTTGGCGGCAGCAAATGGCAGCTGTAAAACGCCGTGCATACATGGATCAGGATTATTGGGGCAAACCTGTCCCAGGCTTTGGCGATCCCGATGCCAGGGTGATGGTGGTGGGTCTGGCACCGGGTGCCCACGGCTCTAACCGAACTGGTCGTATGTTCACCGGCGATGCCTCTGGTGACTTTTTGTACCCTGCCTTATACCGTGCGGGCTTTGCCAATCAACCCCATGCCGCAGGTCTTCAGGATGGTCTTATATTGAATGATCTCTTTATCACAGCGGTCTGCCGCTGTGCCCCCCCGGATAATAAACCCACTCCTCAGGAGATCAGTACCTGCCTTCCCTGGCTGAAGCAGGAAGCAGATAACCTGCCCAATCTCAAAGGTTTTGTTGCCCTTGGCAAAATTGCTTACGAAGGGATCCTGCAGTATTTCAAAATGCAAGTACTACCCCTGCCATCCATGAAATTCAGTCACAATGCTTTTTGCCAGTCTGATCCATCCTCCCCCTGGATCCTCTGTAGTTATCACCCCAGCCGGCAGAACACTCAAACTGGTAGGCTCACCGAAACGATGTTTGATGAAATTTGGTCGCGAGTAAACCAGCTCCTATCTTAAACGTTTTGCAATCACCCATAACCGCCCATCCTTTTCCCCGACCGGGCGAAATGTCTCTGGATTTCCTATTAGATGCAAAACCTCAAAACCGCAGTTTTCTAGAAGCAATAGAATATCATCGCAAGCGTATCCGCGTTCCTGGTGCAGTTCCTCAAATTTTTGCCACACCTCTCCCTGTTTTTCAAAAATGATGATCCTGACGCTGGCAATACCATTCTCATAATCGCAGGTGTTCACATGCACTTCCATGAATTCAGGGCTTTCTTGCTGCAAATAACACCCATAACGCTGCCACTCCACTTCCAAACCATACAGTGTGTTCATGTCGAATATGAAATATCCACCTGGCTTTAGGGCTTGATAAGCTGCCTTAAATGTAGCCTGTAAGTCCTTCACTTGTAATAGATAATTAAGACTATCGAAAAGGCAGGTGACCAGGTCATATTCCTGATCAAACCTCGCAATCTGCATTTCAGATGAAACCCACCGGATTGATACGCCTTCTTCTATTGCCTTTTCCCGTGCGATTTGCAGCATCGCTTCCGACCGCTCCAACCCGGTGACCTCAATGCTGAGTTTTGCCATTCTTATCGCAAAACTGCCCTCACCGCAAGCAAGATCCAGCAAGCGCTGAGGCTTAACTTTAAGAACTTCAAGCATGTGTGGCAGGATTGTTTCAGCCACCCATATAGAGAACTGTCGGTATGGTCCTTGATGGTAAAATCTGGCAAATTGACCGTATGGTTGCATTTGGTATTCCTTTGTTAATTAGGTTTGAATTTGGCCTTATTGTAACAAACCATTAGAGGTCTGCAGATTAAAAATTTGACAAATCTCTTAATTTGACGTACAGTAAAGTTATCCTCATCATTGATTCCCATCACGTAACTAATCCGATTAGAAATTAATAAGAAGGTGTGTTATGAAATTTAAAACGATGATGATCATAAAAGCGATTGTATGTCTGGCATTCGGCATCCTAATCCTGTTCTTTCCAACTTTCCTCTACAATATATTTGGCATCAAATTGAGTGGCGTCGGGGCAACCTATCCCGCTCAGCAATATGGCGCATCACTATTTGGAAATCTACTGCTTGCCTGGTTAGGAAGAAATGCTGAAGAGTCAATTGGTCGCAAAGCAATAACTTGGGCATTGTTTGTTTACGATGCGATTGGCTTTGTGATCTCATTGATCCTTGCATTATCTGGTCAGGTCAGCGCACTCATTTGGGGTGTG
>CAZJLN010000218.1:0-3931 GCA_964546745.1 uncultured Anaerolineaceae bacterium | reverse complement strand
TCCATCCATAAAGAACGGCGATGATCATAAGGCATATGAGTGGTACCAGTATGAATAATTTTTTCATTTGTTTGCACAGATAGGGGGGGTGGGACGTTGGTTCCGAGAACAACCTGATATGCTGGTTTTTAAAATGATGCCGTTTCCATGGTCTTGATCACCGCCCTTGGGTATGCGCCTGTTTCGCCACGGCATCTGCCTCATCGTCGGGTATGAAGTCCGGATCATTGGTCAAGAGCAGTGTATCCAGTTCTGTCCCATCCTCCCGCAGCTTGATCCTGATAGTGTGAACCCCCTCACGCAGCGCAAATCGAGCGGGATCGGCTATGTGTCGGTCTCTGCCTCTGTCCCAATGCCACTGGTTTCCTCTCACGACCTCCCATAATTTATCACTGTCATCATCGATCTGCACGAAAAATGAGTCATCCTCGGCGTTTCGCACCCGCACCCGCCCCCACAGATAATACACCCCCGGCCGGTTGATCGTCGCCGTGTATGTTGCCATTATCTTTCCTCCCGGGGTATATTCGCTTCCCGCGCCATTGGGGACGCTTATAAACGCACCTCCTGAAGCACCTTCATCTGCGGCAATCTCAAACGGGCTGACAATGCTATCCGCCTGCTCTGCTTCAAACCACAGTTTTTCAAAAACGGTGGGCGCCTGATCGCACCGCCCGTCCCCATCCATATCATAGGCGCCATTACCCTCGCAAAGGTCGCAGGCATCGCCAATGCCATCATGATCGCCATCCTCCTGCCGCATGCTGCAAAATCCACCCGCTCCGCACTGATCATGATTCACGCAGGGTTCGCCGCCATGCCCCTTCGTGCATATGCCCTTCAGCGGACCATTCGGTTTATCACTACAGTTGTCCGCTTTATTATCCACGCCATCTTTATCGGTGTCCTCTTTTCCCGATGCGCTCAAATAGCCCAGGGTTTGAAGCTTTTCTATTTCTTCACTGGAAATCCGGGTAAAGGTGCCGCGGGGCGGAAACGACGTCGCTCCGGACACAAAGGATTGCAATTGCCTATTCAAATCGGCAGCCTGCAGGGGGTGCTCACTCACGAGATTTTTCTGTTCGAACGGATCAGAGGCACTATTATACAAAAGGCCCGACGCAGCCCTGTAGTCATGGATGTATTTCCAGGGAGGGGCAATGACCGCCTTTAAACTGACCCTGCTCTCCAATTCCGCAAAGTGGTGGTCGGCGGACGTTCGGCCGGGGAGTATTTTGCTCAGGCGAGCCCACAATCCCCCATTTGTGAGGAGCGGCTTCCCCATGGCTTGTTCCGGGAGCTTAATGCCCAGCAAGCCTGCTATGGTGGGCATGACATCTACTATGCTCGCCTGCCGGTCAATCGACTGTGCCGCTGATGCACCCGGGAGTTTAATGATGAGGGGCACATGCAGTTCCTCGGTATGCAAAGCAATTGAATGCCCCATGCTGCCATGTTCCAAGAACTGCTCGCCATGGTCCGCGGCAATGACCAGCAGGGTGTTATGATCCAGTCCCAAGCGTTCGATCAGCGCTCCCACATGCGAGTCGACATAATTGATCTCACTGTCGTAGAGCGCTGTCACTGCGGCCAGTATTGTGGGATTCGTCTTTGCGGTTGCCACCAGTTCAGCGGCCGGCATTCTGCTGACCTTTTGGATGGCGGCAGGGCTCTCGGAAGAATAGCGCGAAATCCACGGGGCCTGGGGAAAATAGGGGCTATGGGGGTCTATGTAATGCACCCACAGGAAAAACTTGTCCGACTTTCTGATGGCATCTTCCCATGCGTATACCAGCTTATTGATGGTATCCGCGGACTGCCAGTTTACATAGGTGAAGTGATCAAACCCTCTGGCGAATCCCAATTCCGCGGTCAGGGTGTGATTGGACGATATGCCAAAGGTGGTGTAGCCGTCTTCCTTCAGGATTTCCGGCAGGGTGCGCAGCTTTTCCGAAAAGACTTCCTGGTAAAAGCCTCGCACCTTCTGAAATTCAAGGCCGTGAACCACGCCGTGGTTGATGGGATAGGTGGCGGTAAAAAGAGAAACCATGGAGGGAGCCGTCCAGGATGAGGGAGCGACCACGTTTTTAAAGAGGATTCCCTGGCGGGCAATGGCGTCAATGCGGGGCGAGGTCTCCCGTTCATAGCCATAGCAGGAGAGGTGATCCGCCCGCAGCGTGTCGATGGTGATCAGGACAACATTACACGTGCCTCCCGGGCCGTCCGAAGATTGGCAGCCATGTATCGCCACAAAAAGCGCGGCAAGATAGATAATCAAACCTTTCATGACACTCCTCACCTCGAGGCATGAATTAACCATCATCCATCTCGATTCACATGACTTGCGCCCGCTGGGGGGGCTACAAATATCCCAGCGCCTGCATCTGTTCCAGGGTTTCCTTATCCAGGGTAACCTCACCTGTTGTTCGATCGGCGCTGGAAGATTCTAATAGAATTTGCTTGAGCTTTGTTTCAAGGTTAGCAGCATGTGCTGCATATTTCGCGTCGCTGACCACGTTGTTCATTTCGGATGGATCGTTTTTAAGGTCATACAATCTTCGATTTTTGACGTTGGCCCAATTTACCCGTTCGCGATTTGAAGGACCATCCATGGTGACTATATATTTCATATGGTCAGCCCGGATCATTTTGAGCTCCTCATTCGACTGGGAAACGGCTTCAGAAACGATATATTTTTTTCCTGTGGCACGCGCGCGCAACAACGAGTCTCCCTGGACAAACTCCGGTATATCTACATCATAAAAATCAAGGATTGTAGGTACTACATCGATCAGGGATACGACTTCGTTTCGTTTCGCCGGTCTCACTGCATGGTGAGGATATTTTATGATCAGGGGAACCTTAATAAACTCCTCATAATAATCTTTCCCATGCCAGTTATAAAATGGCATGTTACTGCGTTCGGCAAAATGCTCACCATGATCACTAACCACGACCAGCATAAGATCATTGTATATGCCAAGCTGCTTGGTTCTAGCGATGAGCCTTCCTATATAACCATCCACATAACGAATGCCGCCGTCGTACATGTCCACGCAGTCCCTGACATTGAACAGATTGTTTTCCTTCAGAAATGAACCATATCGCATTGTTAGACGGGGACCTTGCTGCGGCAGTTTATGAGGATTTTCCATGTAATAAAGCGCTTCCGCACTCAATCTCTCCTTTGCAAGGTAGTAGCTGCTTTGATAGGGGGCATGAACTTTCCAGGTGTGAATAAAAAGGAAAAAATCTTTTTCCTTCTGATTTTCCAATGCCTTTAATAGCCATTCAAACGCCCAATCCGCTTGAAAGGGATCTACGACATTGTTTATGTCAAAACCATTTGCAAATCCCAGTACATTGGGCAGCCGTGCAAATTTTACGGTTTCCACTCCATGCGGTTTTAAAGCTTCCGCTATGTTCCGGAGAGACTCATTGAGTTTTTGGGATTTCATTTTCTCGTAGTCTGCTAAAGGCATGTTAATGCCGTGCCTGGAGGGAAGTGTACCGGTGAGAAGCGACATGTGGCTGGGATGAGTCCAGCAGCCGTTCGTATAGGCATGATCATAGTACACCGCATCCTGAACCAGTTGAGCCAGATGAGGGGAGGTGTCCCGAAAATAACCGTGCGGGGTAATATGATCGCCTCGGAGGGTGTCGATGCTGATAAGGATAATCTGCTTTTTTTTGACCCCGGTTTTTTTATCACACTGTAGGGTCAGCAAAAAGAATGATATAAAGAAAATGGCCGAGATGATAAGCCATTTTCTTTGCGGTTGCACTGGCATTCAATTAATCCCCCTCAGCAGCCAAGGAATGAGTAATTACCTTCTTCTAAAACCTCCGAAGCCGCCCCTGAAACCATGACTCGGTCTTGACCGGTGAAATGAGGATCGAAAATTGTTGGCTCTTTCTCTTCTCACTTCAG
>CAZJLN010000217.1:0-4021 GCA_964546745.1 uncultured Anaerolineaceae bacterium | reverse complement strand
AACCTGATGTATTCTTGATAGCCAGAGTGTATAGTAGGTCCTGGACACCGTACAAAATTGCCTTGACACAATATTCTACTGAGTGGAGATATCTTGATATGGAATGGTCCAAATTTGCAAGCTTTGCACCCAAAGCCAAAAACGACGCAATACTAATTTTAGGAAATGCCCGTTTCACGGTGCTGACACCTTACTTACTTCGCATGGAGTTTGACACTACCGCATCTTTTGAGGACCGTCCAAGTCAAATCTTTATGTTCAGGGACCAGCCTGTTCCTGAGTTTCAAGTGCTACAAGACGAGCAAGATCTTCAAATCAAAACCAAGGAACTGACACTTAATTACAAAAAGAATAAGCTTTTTACTCCCTATTCCCTGTCAATCCACCTGCATGAAAAAAATATCACTTGGCATTTTGGGGATCAAAATAATACCAACCTGAGAGGTACTTTTCGGACTTTGGATACGGCAGATGGTTCGGTTGATCTTGATTTAGGATTAAATTCCTTATCAGGATGGAGTCTGGTTGATGATTCTACTAGTCTTGTGTTTTCCGATCAAGGATGGCTTGTTCCTAGGGGAAAGCCTTCATCCTATCAGGATTTGTACTTTTTTGGATATGGAAGCCATTTTCTTGATTGTATAAAGGATTTCCAGTTAATTTCCGGCAAAGCTCCCCTACTCCCACGCTGGGCATTAGGAAATTGGTGGAGTAGATATTGGGCTTATTCACAAAATGAGCTCTTGGAACTTACAGAGGATTTCTCCACTCACAAGATGCCCTTATCCGTATGTATTATCGACATGGATTGGCATATAACTAATACCGGGAATAAAAGTACAGGTTGGACTGGCTATACCTGGAACAAAAACCTATTCCCTGAGCCAGAAAAACTCCTCAAAGACTTACATCAAAAAAATTTAAAAGTTGCCTTAAATCTCCATCCGGCAGAGGGGGTTCACCCACATGAAGATGTATATCCAGACTTTGCTCAAAGAATGGGAATCGATCCCTTAAAAAGAACTCCAATTCCCTTTGATATCGCAGATCAGCAATTCGCATCAGCTTATTTTGATCTGCTACATAAGCCCTTAGAAAGAATGGGAGTTGATTTTTGGTGGATCGATTGGCAGCAGGGTAACAAATCTTCCATCCCCCAATTGGACCCATTGTTCTGGTTAAACCACCTTCATTCCTTGGAGCAAATGCGAGATGGAACTGAAAGACCATTCATTTTCTCCCGTTGGCCTGGCTTGGGAGGCCATCGCTATCCTATTGGTTTTTCTGGCGATACAGTTGTTTCCTGGGCATCCTTGGATTTTCAACCCTATTTCACTTCAACCGCTGCTAATGTGGCTTTTGGTTGGTGGAGTCATGATATCGGCGGGCATATGGGTGGGTTTGAAGAACCTGAATTATTTTTACGCTGGCTACAATTTGGAGTTTTTAGTCCTATCATGCGCCTTCATTCAACTAAAAATCCATTTAATGAACGCCGACCATGGGCATTCGGTTGTGAAGTCGAATCCATTGCGCAAAATGTTATGCAGCTACGCCATCAACTTGTCCCCTATATATACACAAGTGCATACAGCAATGAAGTAAATGGTATTCCTCTGGTTTTTCCCATGTATTTTTTACATCCTGAAGATATCTCCTCTTATCAATGCCGAAAACAGTATTATTTTGGTAGTGAGTTAGTAGTCGCTCCATTCACTCAGCCCATAGATCCTAATACTAAATTTTGTAGGCAGGTGCTTTGGCTACCCGAAGGGGACTGGTTTAACTTCTTTACCGGTGAATATTTTAAAGGAGGCGGTTGGATATCCATATATGGGCGTCTTGAGGACATTCCTGTTTTTGCCAAAGCAGGTGCAATTATTCCGCTTTCTGACGATCCATTCGAGAATTTAATGGATAATCCTCATCACCTCAACCTTAATATTTTCGTCGGGCGTAATTATCATGTAGATCTTTATGAAGATGATGGTCATTCTCTTGACTATAGACATGGCAGTTATAGTCTGACCAGATTTGAACAACTTATGGAAAAAGACACATTAACAATCAAGATTTGTAAGCCCGATGGTGATATATTGCATGTTCCTGAAGAGAGATCTTACAGCTTAATCATTTTTGGGATTTCGAAACCTTCATCGATTGAATGCTTCACGGATCATGCGTTAACTCCCAGCCAGGTTGATTATGATGAAAAAATCGGCGTCTTACGCATTTCCAGCCTGTTTGTGGGTAATGATCAAGAGCTAATTGTTAGAATTCAAACCCAATCTTCATTGACTGTGAAGCCAGACTTAAAATTGGACCGTATTCTTTCTTTCATTACCCATACGAAGCTTAATTCAGATATAAAAAATGAACTGGCTCAGAAAATGTCTGAATATCTATCAAATCCCAAAAAATTCTTGGCGATCATGCATCATTTCAAACCAGAGCAGTTACTGGCTATCTCAGAAATTGCAAAATCAAATCCTTTGAATTATATTAGTTATTCAAAAGAGGAAGAGTTAAATAATTTGTATCAAAAATTTCGATAAATCGGAATAATTTAAGGTGATTTTTGGGGAGGATCCATTTGTAAAAATGGTTCCGGTGGAGGAGTTATCTCAATTTTTCCTTCTAAAGAATCTATATGAAAGTCCCGTCCCATTGATTGGGTGGCTTGGTTGATTTCTTTTATTGAATCCTCTAATCCGGATTCCTCAACAATTTTACGGGGTAAATCGCGGATCTCTTTAGAGGTATGTATGATCTCATTCAAGGTGGGGTTATTTCTTGCCTTTCGAATTAAACCTCCTAAAGCTCTTGCGTTCTCAACAATCCTTTCAGGACCAAGCACAATTAACGCCAAGATTAAGAAAAGAAATAATTCCGGAAATCCAATATTGAAAATTTTCATGCGATATATTACATTGTCTTAACTTGTACTAGGAAGGGTTTGGAATGTCTTTATCATCCCTCTCTTCCTTCTTGTCTTCATTTTCCTTCTTGCCGGACAATCCTTCCTTAAATGCCCGAATCCCAGAACCAAGTTCTCCGCCTAGTTTGCTGATCCTACCAATGCCAAATATCAATACCACAACCACCAATACTACAATAATTTCTAAAGCGCCAACTCTAGGCATATTACTCTCCTTCTAATTGCTTTTTTTTGTGCTTTCCAGCAATACTGGCTAAAAGTATACTTAATAAATATAACACCATTAATGGGATCATAAAAAGAGCCATGTTTACAGGGTCAACTGTGGGAGTTATCAAAGCTGCTAACAAAGCAATCAACACCACCGCTACACGCCAGCCCTTAAGTAATCCCTTTGCATTTACAATGCCAAATCTTGCCAGGATGAAGACAAGTAGTGGGAATTCAAAAATAATCCCGATCCAGAATAATAGGTTGATTACAAAATCCATATAGGATTTAACCCTGAGTGTTGTCACAACTCCCAGAAACTCAGTCATAACATCAATGGCTGGCTCTAACATAATATAAAAGGCAAAGGCTACTCCGCCTGCAAAAAGCAGGAATGAAATGGGAATAATGAAATAAACCCATTTTCTTTCTTTTTCAGTCAGTCCGGGTATGATAAATTTAAGCAGCTGCAAAACAACCCACGGAAAAGATAGGATCAATCCACTGAACAGAGCAGTGCGCATGTAAACGCCTATGTTCTCTGTAATTTCAATGGCTTGTAAAACCTCCAAACCGCCCACAGGTTTTGCCAAATACGCAATCACATAATTAGTAAAGATGAAACTTATCAGGATGCCGACTATCAGTCCTAAAAGAGCATATAGCAGCCTTTTTCTTAGTTCATTGATATGTTCCCAAATCCATGATTTTGACAATTCAGAGGTCATAAGCTAATTATACATGCGAACAGTTCAGGTAAGGCTTCTGGTAGAAGCTTAACTTTTGCCCTTGACTGATATCACTGTTTAGCCTATAATACGATCCTTACTGCGGGGTAGAGCAGTGGTAGCTCGTCGGGCTCATAACCCGGAG
>CAZJLN010000216.1:0-4048 GCA_964546745.1 uncultured Anaerolineaceae bacterium | reverse complement strand
CGTTATCCTTGTTCTGTAAAGGAGAGGAACTCTGTGCCGAATAAACAAGAGTTAGTTGAAGAATTACGGTCAGTGCTTGCTGGGAAAACATTTGACGCCCTTCTACCGCCCATCATTTATGTCATTACCAATGGTATCTTTGGATTGTTGGCTGGAGCGCTTATTGCGGTTGTTGTTGCCCTGTTGATCTTTGTGATTAGGATCATTCGAAAGCAGAATTGGAAGTATGCTTTGGGTGGATTATTGGCTGTCTTACTAGCTGCTGGCATGTCTTATTTCACACAGAATGCATCCAGTTATTTCTTGCCTGCACTCATAAGCAGCGCAATCCTCCTGCTGTTAACGCTGATTACCCTGCTGATCCAAAAACCTATAGCAGCCTTTGTCAGTCATCTATCTCGTGGCTGGCCGCTTGCCTGGTTTTGGCTTTCTGATGTCAAGCCTGCCTACACGGAGGTGACTCTATTCTGGCTGGTTTTTATTGCTGCACGTTTTGCCATCCAGCTTTACTTGTATCTCAGAGGGGATGTAAATACTTTAGGCTGGGCATATACCCTACTTGGCTGGCCAGTCACCATCATCGTCTTGATTCTTAGTTATATTTATGGCATTTGGCGCCTTCGGCAGCTCAAAGGTCCGGGGGTGGATGAATACCTTGAAAATAAGTTACCACCTTATCGTGGTCAAGTGCGTGGATTTTAATCACTGGAGAAAAACATGTCATTAATTGAACTTAATCTAGCTGCCCCCGATTTTTCTCTCCAAGATGTCACCGGCAAAGAAGTTACTCTTTCGCAATGGAAAGGGGAGAAACATGTCATTCTTGTTCTCAACCGCGGTTTTATCTGACCATTTTGCCAAAAACATATGGCGCAGTTGCGTCATGATTACGAAAAATTTGTCTCAGCAAACGCAGTCATCATGGTCATAGGACCCGAATCTCCTGAAGCCTACAAAGCTTACTTCGAAAAAGAGAACCTGCCCTTTATTGGCCTTCCAGACCCCAAACATGAGGTTTTGAAATTATTTGGGCAAAAGGTTAACCTCTTCAAGTTGGGGCGCATGCCAGGACAGATCATTGTGGACAAACTAGGCAATGTCCGTTTCATTCACTACGGTCATGATATGGCTGACATACCTGCTAACGATGAAATCCTTGCTCTTTTGGATCAGATTAACATAGAAATTCATTTATCATAGCAAGTTAATCGCACTCATCCTAAATATTCTTTAGTGTATCGACAGTTCAATGTGGCTGCCTATCTTGCGAATCGTCTTTTGTTTCCAACAAAGAAAAATCACGCCTTCCCAATCCTTTTTTAAAGGAAATCTTCACTGTTATACAGTGAAAATATTATTTTTTCGGCGTTCTGTTCCTATACAAAGATGTTCTTTAATTTTCCTAAAGAGAAAAACACTTCTTATCTTAATTGCATGGCTTTACCCAACGAACGCAGGTGCAATAGCGGGTCAATAATGCTTTTAGCAACCTGGGATATAGGATCGTATTAACCATTAAGTTGTAAATGTACAAGCTTGCTTTATAAAAATTGTAATACCACCGAGAAGCGTATGAAAGAGGAAATCTAACGAAAGAGCCTTAATCCTGAAGTTAAAAATTAATCACAAAAGAATGTGACTCATCAACCAGCGCAAGTAATTCAATTCTTAAATTTTTTGGGAAAGTACAATAGATAAAAGTTAGCATAGCTTTGCGGATCAAGGCCTGCCAGAAACAAAAGCAACACCGACACAGTGTCGATGAGGCAAGGTTCGCACGATTCTCGCTAAAACAACTGAAAAGCAATAATTATCTATTATAATAACCCGTGCAAATTCACAATGATGCTTGTCCAGGATTTTCGGATTGGCATACCACAATAGTAAAGGACAATCGAATGCTACTCAAACACTTCTTCTTAGAAAAAATTGCCCATAGCTCTTATATCCTTGCGGGCAAGGAAACTTGCGCAGTGATTGACCCCCAACGAGACGTAGATCTTTATATTCAGGAAGCCCGCAACTTGGGAGTGCGCATCACTCACATCTTAGAAACCCATCTGCATGCGGATTTCATCTCTGGACATATAGACCTTGCTGCCAGGACCGGCGCAAAGATTTACGCCCCCGCTTCTGCTAACTGTACTTTTGAGCATGTTCCCCTAAAAGAAGGCGACCTTGTCAAGTTAGAAGACATGGATCTCTCCGTCTTGGAAACACTAGGTCACACCCCTGAACATCTCTCCTATGTCGTCACAGATCTTTCTCGCGGTAGCACGCCAATTGGCGTTTTTGTTGGTGATACGCTTTTTGTGGGCGATGTTGGTAGACCCGATCTTTTCCCTGACCTCGCGACCGAGTTAGCTGGTAAGCTCTATCACAGCTTACACGATAAACTGCTCAAATTGCCAGATCATGTAGAAGTCTACCCTGCGCATGGCGCTGGTTCTCTTTGCGGGCGTTCCATGGGCGCTAAGTGGCTTAGCACCATTGGCTATGAACGTCTGTATAACCCCGCATTGCAAATTCAAAATAAAGAAGACTTTATTAAATCCCTGACAACCGATATGCCCCCAGCGCCTGATCATTTCAGCCGCTGCAGCGACATGAACCGACAAGGCCCTAAGCAAGTTGCTGAACTGCCTATTCTACAAGAGCTCCCAATCATGGAGTTTTGTCAACTGCTCGAGCGTCCAAAAAGCATGGTGCTGGATGTCCGCCCTTATGCCAGCTTTGCCAGTTTGCACATTCCCGGTGCACTGCATATTGACTTAAATGGCAACTTCCCTACCTTTACCGGTTGGGTTCTACCATTAGAAAAAGACATTTTGCTTGTTGCTGATGACTACGCTGATGCAACAATTGCAAATTTATGGATGCGGCGGGTGGGTGTTGACCGCGCTCTGGGTTACTTGTACGGCAGCATGAATGCCTGGGTTACCAAAGGCAAGAAAATTGAAGATATATTAATGATCTCAGCAGAGGATCTACATGAGCGTATGCTTGGTTTGCATGATTTTGTATTGGTGGATGTGCGCGCACCTTTGGAATTTGCTGAAAGCCATATCCAGGGTGCAATCAATATTCCTGCTGCTGATCTGCGTACCCGGCATACAGAATTAGACCCCAATATTCCAATTATCCTGGTATGCAGCTCTGGCAATCGTTCCAGTATGGCAGGAAGCTTGCTCAAGCAGCATGGCTTCCAACTTGTCTACAACCTAGCTGGTGGTATGACGGGCTACAGTGCTGCAGGCTACGCGAAAGAATGCAAGCTATGTGTTAATCCACATGGTTCCCGCTATTCAGCTGGTACCTATAATGCCACACCTTAATTGGAGGTATATGATGTCCTTTCTTACTGAAACCCGTTGGTCCCCTTATGTGGTGGGCATCGCCATTGGCGTCTTGAGCTGGTTCACCTTGCTTATCTCTAAAAAGCCGATCGGTTGTTCCACCACATTTGCACGCGGAGCTGGTATGCTCGAAAAGCTCTTTCGCGGTAAAAAAGTTGAGAACAAGTTATATTTCCAGGAGGTCCAGCCCAAGATAGATTGGCAGTTCATGTTGGTGATCGGGATCGTGATTGGAGCCTTTTTTTCCGCCCTGCTTTCTGGGAGCTTCCGCCTGCAGGTCGTGCCGGATATGTGGTTTACCGCTTTTGGTAGCAGCCGGGTTTTACGCATCCTGGCTGGCTTCATTGGTGGGATTTTCCTGGGCTTTGGCTCACGCTGGGCAGATGGCTGTACCAGTGGACACGGCATAAGCGGCACAATGCAACTGGCAATCTCTTCGTGGATCTCGGCTATTTGCTTCTTCATCGGTGGCATCCTGATGGCATTATTCCTATTTGGTTTGTCGTAGTTGGAGGAAAGATGAAATCAAACAAAAAAGAACTTTTGCTAGGCTTTCTATTTGGGATCATTTTTGGCTTCCTCCTGCAAAAAGGTGGCGTGACAAGCTACGATGTCATCATTGGTCAACTGCGCCTCACTGATCACACCGTCATTAAGATTATCTTTACAGCCATCGTGACAGGGTCAATCGG
>CAZJLN010000215.1:0-4103 GCA_964546745.1 uncultured Anaerolineaceae bacterium | reverse complement strand
AATCCCCACAGCCGAAGAGATTCGTGCCAAGCGGCAGGACTCCCTCATCGAGAAGATCGATATGTGGCTCAAACGCGGTCGCGCGAAAGATGAGCGTGCCCTGGTTGAAATGATGGTAGCCAATGGCGTCGATCCACTGGAACTGGCTGCCATTGCCCTCAAGATCGCCCGCGCAGAAGAGAAACAGCGCCCCATTGCTGAAATCAGTCCCCTGCCCGAAAAATCAGTGCGTCCTGAACGCAAACCCCGTTCCGAGTATCGCGATTCACCAAGATCCGAAAGCCGTGGCAAACCACGCCAGCGTTTTGAGGGAGGTCAATCGCATGAAGAAGGTATGGTCCGTCTCGTCATGGGCTTGGGCAAGGTAGATGGCATCCGCCCCGCTGATGTCGTCGGTGCCATTGCGTTTCATGCCGATATCCCTGGCTCTTCATTGGGCAAGATCTATATTCAAAACCACCGCACCATGGTCGATGTCCCCGAGCAGTTGGTTGGTAAAATCCTTTCCTCCAACGGGAAGTATAAAATTCGCAAACAGGAATTTTCTCTCTCAAAAGCGGGTTAATCCCTCTCTAAAACAAAAAGAAAGAGCTCTGAATTTTTCAGAGCTCTTTTGATTAACCTCCTCAAGCATACCTCACGGTCTCCAGGCAGATCCCCCAAATAACCGTTCCCAGGTCATCGGTCCAACAATGCCATCAACCTCAAGTTCATTGACGGATTGAAAATGCATTACGGCTTCTTCAGTCATGAGTCCGAAAACGCCATCGGGGTTACCAACCTCAGCGTATCCAAGTGCCAGGAGTTGCTGCTGCAACGCCAAAACATCCTCCCCACTCATATACGGCGCCGTGAGCAAAAGATTTCTCTCGAATGGACGTGAAGCCAGGGTGGGCATCCTGGTGGGATCTACTGCCCGTGTTGGGGTCGCCGTCGGATATACAATATCCATTGGATACTCAGACGGCAAGATGTACTGCACAGTGTTATTGCCAGCATTGGCAATCCACAAACGCGTGCCATCAAACAACAAGGCTGAGGGTCTGTCTCCAATTGGGATTGGCTCTCCCAAACTCCCGCTAGCCGCATGAACCGCTTGAATGGTATTGGCATCAGCGTCAGCCACCCAAATTCGCTCGCCATCATAAGTAATTGCACTGTTAACTGCGCCTAGCGAAAAAACTTTAACAAGGGAGCCTGCCTTGGGATCAAAAGATTTAAGATAGCCATACGGGTCTACCCCCCATAAAAGTTTGCCATCCCAAACCGCATCTCCTTCAGTACCCACCTGCCAACTCATCTCACTACCAGGGCAATTTCCTCCCGAAATAGAGAAAGAGGTTAGCCCCGCGTCTCCGCTGCCCATCCACATGCATTTGCCATCAAAAGCCATCATTCCCCCTGTCAGCCAATTGACATTGCGCTTTGTACCTGTCAGCTGTCCTGTGGCAGCACTGATGCTGTAAGCTTTATCATGGGCGGTCATCCAAATTGTGGTCCCGTCAAAACCAATCGCACTGCGTGGTAAGCAAAAATCTATAAGGCAGTCAACCGGAACTATTTCATTGATCAATAGACCACTTTTTGCATCAAACACCCGCATCATTGGCGAAGGATCCGTGTAAGTGCCATCAGGAAACAGCACAAACAACTTGTCTTTAGCAAAAACCATTTCTTGCATGGGCGTGGAACCCTTCAAACAGTCGCCTACGATGATTGGTGTCTGTCTCTGCAACAATCCCTTCTCCGGCTCCACGGGCATCACCGTCGTCATGCTGCAATCCATCCTGCTTTCATGCCCCACCCACAGCTTTTTCCCATCCCATGCCAGTAAATTCGGCGAAAAGTCAACTGGGAATATGTGCGTTTGCAAAACTTCTTTCGGCTCAACATAAGCCTGTCCCCCATCAGCGTCGACTGCCCAATGGTTGAAGAGCGCCTGCCAGTCAACATAGTCCAGGCTACCATCCACTTTCAGATCATTGTTTGCCTGGAAAGCTTCAACGGCGCTTTTTGTTTCTTCAGTGAACTCCGGGGCTGAAAAGGGTTCTAAGTACTTCAGCTCAATCAACCGGTCAGTCAATCCAGAGTTCAAAAGGAGCATCGGGTCTGTTTGCTCAGAAACGACCTCGCCCAAAAACGCATAGAGACGCGGGCCAATCCCAATGGCTTCTTCGCTAAACAACCATGCAAGCGTATTCTCATCAGCCTTTCCCGTCATCTCCAGATGATTTAGCCACTGAAAATGCTTTAAAGCCACCTCACTTTGCTCATCAAAAACCCCACTAGCAAATCCCAACTCTCGAAATCCCAGCGCTAACAAACGCATCTGCATCGACAACACATCCTCCCCCTCCAACTGCGGATTGCTCAACTCAAGCACCCTAATTTTTGTCTTTGTCGCGGAAGGCTGAATTGTGGCACTTGGTGAGGGTATGACATGACGGTCAGTTGGCTCCAAAGTAGAAGTCAACATTGGTATGGGTTGTTGAGATTGCGTGGATGAGGGCACTATGGCAGGTGTTTCTGTTATTTGAATGATATTCTCGGTTCTTTCAGGGACGGTATTGCATGCATTGCTAAGCAAAACGAAAATTATGAAGAGAATGTAAGCTCTTGCTCTAGCCACTTCTAAATACTCCTGTCATCTTGGATAACTGTAATAATTATACAAGACATCTTCCAGTACGAAAATCACAAATTTCGCTTAAACCAAAATCCATTGATTATAATAATTCTTAATGTTTTCACCATTCTATTGATTTTGGAGGCTTTCATGACCGAATATGCACAACAAGCGCTTGCCATTCTACGGGACCCTTCCCAATTTAAGTGGTACGTCATCCCCCTCTTTGCACTCATAGTTTATGTATATGCCGTAGAAGTTGAAAAGAAAAACTGGAGTCTGGTTTTTGCCGGTCTGGCTTTTTGGGGCATGGACTGGTTCAATGAGATCTGGAATGGTTTGGTATTTCATTTCACAGGTGTTGCCCCGGTTTGGGGAGCTCCTGGCAATACAGCTTTCCTTTTGCTCATCGGGCTCAACATTGAAATTTGCTTCATGTTTGCCATTGCCGGAATTGCTTTTGGCAAGCTGATGCCAGCTGATAAATCCGTGAAAGTATTGGGCATCCCTAACCGACTTTTCTTTGCAGTGGTCAACTCCATCCTCTGTGTCATTATTGAAGTACTGCTCAATAAAGCCAATGCCCTCACTTGGGATTATGCCTGGTGGTCCGCATCAGCGCCCTGGCTGATTTTCCTGATCGGCTACTTACCCTTCTTCCTGGTCTCTTTCTGGGTGCGCGACATGACCAGCACCAAAAAGCAAGCCACAACAGTAGGCATCATTCTTGGCTTTGATGCCCTCTGCCTGATTGTCTTTGGCGCGATATTAGGGTGGATCTAATCCGCTGAACAGCCTCGCTAACTTTCATTTCGCCCGGGTATCTCGCCCGGGCTTTTTCCTGTCCAGTACCTATTTTCATCTTTAAGTGTTTCTATTTATAATAGTGGAGATGTGATAACATCAGACCTCTGTGGGATACCTATTGAAATACGGATGAACTGACCTTTGAACAACACTAAAAACAAATACCTTCTGCCTTATCCTCGAAAAGTTCTAATCCGAAGACTTATCCGATTCCTGATGCGTTTTCTCATCAAACGACTGACGCACCTTGAAATTAAAGGTCTTCAGAACATTCCCCAGCAAGGTCCTCTCATATTAGCCGGCAATCATGTCGCAGTGCTTGAAGCTGTGCTCATGATCACGTTCTCTCCCCGCCTGGTCGAAGTGCTTGGCACAGGCGATATCCCCCTGGATCCCAACTATGCTTGGGTTGCCAATCTATATGGTTTCATCCCCGTCAATCGTGGCAACCTTGATCGAACAGCGCTGCAAAAGTGTCTGGATGTCCTTGCTCAAAACGGCGTCATAGGCATCTTCCCCGAAGGCGGCGTCTGGGCACCCGCCCACATGCAAGCCCAGACAGGCATCGCCATGCTAAGCTACAAAGCTCAGGCACCCATCGTTCCAATTGGTTTTGCCGGGATGAGAGGCGCACTGGCAGCCATTGCCCGCCTCAAAAAGCCAAAAATAT
>CAZJLN010000214.1:0-4119 GCA_964546745.1 uncultured Anaerolineaceae bacterium | reverse complement strand
CGGCGATGATGAAGCCGACGGAGCAGCCGAAGAAAACGGCACAGCGGAAGAATAATATATTACTTTTGCAGTAACACCGATCCATATAAACGATGTTCGATAAACAAAGCAAAAGATGGAATGACGACAATGGATGCATACAGCAAGATTGAGAAGTTGATAGCAGACAAGTACGGGAAAGAAACAACAACAAGAAAAGCAGTCGGCGACTTCATGCTGACCGACACCCATGCTGTAAACGTTAAGAGCAACAATGTCGCGAAGCAGAATTACTCACCAAACATGATCTCGATTCAGAAGATGCACAAGTGGGTATTTGAGGAACGCAATGACCTAAGCTTCGTCTTTGTTGATTACAGAGAAAAGGGAGATGATCTGCAAATACTGAGAGAGACTGATCCGATTCCAATCGAGCATATAAGCTGGGACTGTTTGTCAATCGAAGCTCAAGGCTACGGGGTAATTCAAAAAGTTGGCAATCTAAAGTTGATCACAGACCAGACGAAAAGCGATTTCTACAAGGGGTTTCTGGTAGCATACGATAAGTACAGGCAAAAAGAACGCAAGAAACATGAAAGATTTGCGAAGCGGTTTATCAAGGATCCAGATAGTATTGATTGGTGACAAGACAGGAGCCGAATTGCAGTGAGCCCTAAGAAGGAATACGGAGACTTCCAAACGCCTCTGTCGCTCGCGCGACGCGTTGCGGCCCTAGTTAACCAAGAAGAAAGGCATGTCAGTACAATCGTCGAGCCAACGTGCGGACTTGGTGCCTTTTTGCAGGCGACTGCAGAGTTTTTTGGCAAGTCACCCACATACTGGGGATTTGACGTGAACTCCGACTACGTAAAAGCGGCAAGTTCCGCCCTTGCGGGGATCGGATTGTCCAAAGCCGTCGTTCAGCAACGTGATTTCTATACTACGGATTGGCGGGATTTCCTACTTGGACAATCTGAACCTCTGCTCATTATCGGTAATCCACCATGGATCACAAATGCTGGAATGGGGGTCATCGGGGGGAAGAACCTCCCCGAGAAGTCCAATTTTCAGGGACATGGCGGCTTTGCCGCTAAGACAGGGAAGGCGAACTTTGACATTTCTGAATGGATGCTGATTAAGCTGCTGGAGGCGCTTCAGGGAACACGGGCTACCATTGCCATGCTATGTAAGACGGCAACGGCACGAAAAGTCCTTCGGCACGCATGGCTCAATGGGCTCGATGCCGGGCCATCTTCACTGCACCTGATCGATGCTGCAGCAGAGTTTGGAGTGTCAGTGGACGCATGTCTTCTCTATACACATATTGGGACCGGAGGGACCGAATCCACGGCAACAGTCTACCACACTCTCTCTTTTAAGGAACCTTTACAGACTTTCGGTCTGTTTGCCGGAGAGCTTGTCTCAGACATAGATGCTTACCGTGCGTTGCGTGATCTCGATGGACTAGAGTACCGAAAGTGGCGATCCGGGGTGAAGCATGACGCGGCGCAGGTGATGGAGTTCACGCGAGACAATGGCTCTTTCGTCAATGGACTCGGGGAGCGTTGCGAGCTGGAAGAGGATTACATCTTTCCTTTGCTTAAATCATCCGATCTAGCAAACGGTAGGCTGCGGCCCACACGGTTTGTTCTTCTGACGCAGCATCGGGTTGCTGACCCGACAGACGAGATCCAGAGGAATGCTCCGAAGACATGGCGGTACCTTGTCGACCACGCTAAGCAGCTGGACAATAGAGGCAGTTCTATCTACGCGAAACGAGCGCAGTTCGCCATCTTTGGAGTGGGTGACTACTCGTTCTCTCCCGCAAAGGTCGCCATTTCTGGGCTATACAAGAATCTTAATTTTCAGGCGGTGGGAAGCGCTGGCGGGAAACCCATCATGGTCGACGATACCTGCTACTTCATCCCTTGCGACTCCAAGGCCGAGGCCGAGTTCTTCGCAGATATGCTAAACTCTGAAACGGCTCAGCGATTCATATCAGCGCTAGTTTTCATCGACGCTAAGAGACCTGTCACTATCGACGTCCTAAAGCGTATTGATCTAAAAAAGTTGGCAGAACATGCAGGACAGGAGACGATGGCTGTCGCGTACCTATCCTCACCATCGTTGGAGGCTAGCCATCAACGACTTCTGGTCTTCGAAGAAATAGCAGAATATCGAACCAAGAAAGCCACCATACCTTGTATGCCGCGCAGACGCGCCTCACGGGTTAGATGATATATTTCTTGTGCCGTTAGCTCTACTTGTTCAATAGGCAATATTCAGTTATACTTCCTCTATGTCGAACTACAAAGATTTTGACCATACGGCCGATATCGGCGTTGGGGTAATTAGGAGGACATAATATTTAATTGGGTCGCAGATCCTTAGCAGCACCGAGCCATATAAACAAAATTAGCGAAAATAAAAAGATGAACAGCTGACAGTATAAATAATCAATAGGTTCGAAAGATTTTCATGAGTTCAATTGGTCTTGAAATATTATTCATTGTTTTTCTAATTATCTTGAACGGCTTACTGGCCTTGTCGGAGCTTGCTCTTGTTTCAGCACGGAAGACGCGACTTGAACAGTTGGTAAAAGAAGGTGATTCGAGAGCACATGTCGCGTTAAAACTCATTAATTCACCGGATAGATTTTTATCCACTATACAAATAGGTATTACGTTTGTCGGTATTTTAGCAGGTGCTTTTGGCGGAGCAACCATTTAGGAAGTGCTGGCCCGCTACTTTAACCATTTCCCCCAGCTTGCCCCTTACGGTGAAACGATCAGCGTTATTATCGTTGTTATCTCCATAACTTATTTGTCCGTGATCATTGGCGAACTTATTCCAAAACGTCTTGCTCTCAATAATCCGGAAAATCTTGCCTGCCTGGTTGCTCCTGCGATCAATCGCCTTTCACGAATGGCGCATCCGTTAGTGGTTTTGTTAAGCGGTTCAACAAATATAGTACTACGCATTTTCCGCTTCAAGGCGTCGACCGAACCAACTGTCACAGAAGAAGAAATAAAACTGTTAATTGACAAAGGAACACAAGCAGGCGTTTTTCAAGAGTTTGAACAGGATACAATTGAACGAGTCTTTCGTCTGGCAGATCGTCGTGTTTCAGTTTTGATGACGCACAGAGCAGACATTGTCTGGCTCAACCTGAATGAAAGCGCGGAGGAAACTAAACGCAAAATAGCACAGTTCAAATATTCAGCGTATCCTGTAATAAAGGATACGCTTGATGATATTGTTGGTGTTGTCAGGGGGAAAGATTTGCTTTCGATAGCCATGGAAGATAAACCGTTTAATATAAAAGAAATATGCCGTAACCCTCTCTATGTTTCTGAAACAACGCCTGCGGTCAAAGTAATGGAATTTTTGAAGAAATCTGGAACACATATCGCTTTTGTTGTGGATGAATATGGCGCAATCCAGGGGCTTGTTACCTTCGGCGATATTTTACGATCCGTTTTTGAAGACGTTGAAGATACCATTGAAGGAGAAAGCGATATTGTTAAACGCGAAGACGGCTCGTGGCTTATCGCTGGAAGCTTGCCGCTGGATGAGTTTATGGATTACATGGACGTTGGAGAACGAAACGAAGAAATGCAAGCGGGTATGAACACCGTAGGCGGATTTGTAATGGCCAAGATCGGTTCAGTGCCGTCAGAAGGACAACATTTTATATGGAAAGGGCTGAGGGTTGAAGTTGTCGATATGGATGGCAGGCGGATCGACAAAATTTTGGTATCACGGATAAACGACAACACAGTAACAGAAGAACTTCAAGATGAATAATATCGCTATCAAAATAAATCCATCCGATCGCTGTGCTCGGTCGATTTTTTCGTTATAAAATCCTTTGCTGTTCACTCCACTTGTTCAATAAGCAAGATTCAGTTATACTCTCGACATATCAAACTACAAATTCTTTGAAAGGATCATTACCCATGGAAAAATTGTTGGGAAAGCACTGGCATCATATGCCTCATGAAGAGGTCATTGACCTTTTGGAGACAGATCCGGACAAGGGACTTGATCTGCTGGAAATTAATCACCGGCGGGAACGATTCGGAGCCAATGTCCTGACCGCCAAGAAAAGCAAAGGACCCTTGATGAGATTTCTCCTGC
>CAZJLN010000213.1:0-4137 GCA_964546745.1 uncultured Anaerolineaceae bacterium | reverse complement strand
GGCCAGTTTATACCTGAATTCGGATGCTTCAATGGCGCTGATCGTGCTTTTCAGCAACCCGGCATCAACCATCACTTCGGCTTCGATCTGCCTGACGGCCTCCTCTGCCCGTTTCCTGCTTTTGTCGCAACCGGCCTGCTCTTTGTTTGAAAGACCGGACATCCTGAAAGGCCCGTCATGGTCCGGCAGCGGCACAGGTGATCTTGTTGCACCGCGGCGGATGACCGCTTCCTGATCCGTCAATTGCCTGGCAAAACGCTTGAGGGTGAGGACAATTGTATCGATGTGCATACTGCTGAGATTGAGTTCATTCACCAGACGGCAGGTGCTGTCAGAAAGAAGGTCGATGCGTTTGGCAATCGTCCTCTTTTGACGGATGCTGAGACGCTCCCGGGCCGGCTGTTTCCGCAACCGGTTTTTTTTGCTTTCGTTTCTTTTGATTTTGCTCATGATGGAGAGGATCTCGCTGATATAGTGCTTTTCATCGGCGCGAAGATCCTCATCATGGGCATCTGCAATCACATCCCACACCGAAAGCCTGTTCTCCTTCAGATCATCCCCTATCCTTAGAATCTCCCGGATGGAAAAAGGTATGGTCAGCAGCAGCCGGGTGATTTCCCGCCGACTTTCTTCTATGGATTTGGCAATCTCGATCTCCTGTTCCTGCTTCAGCAGGGACAGAGGCCCGAGCTCTTTAAAATATATTTTTACCGGATCAAGCTGCTCTCCCAGCGTCTCGGTATCCGCATCCTCATCCGGATCATCGCAGCCTGCTTTATGCCAGTGGGGAAGGGAGTGGAACTCGCCATCCCCGTCATGCGAGTTGCCGGCGTCCTCATCCTCATCGGGATCGAGCCGGCTCTCACCCATCGCCTTGAAGGAATCGGGCTCATGCTCCGTGCCGAACCGCTGGAATTCCTCATGTTCGAAAACCGGGTTTCTTTCCATGTGCTTTCCCTCCGCATGAACAGGTGTGCGCACGCCGATGCATGGTCAGGGAATTCTAATGTGTCCAAAACCCCTGCATGCGCTTCTGCCGGTGTATTGACAAGTACAATAGACCAATGTCGGGGTGTAGCCAATGGGCATAAGGTAGTATTTTTTGCGTAAAAAAATGGTATTTTCCAAGGCCGGTTGGAAGGGATGAAAAAGGCCGGTTTTGCAGCCAGCGGGTTAAAATAGTTATAAAATCAAGATATTAGCATTGTTTGATGACGGTGCTGAGGCTGGCATATCGCGGAAAACCTGAAAACCCAGAGATGCCAGCAAACTGTCAGTTGCTTCGATTCATCTCTGGGTCTTTACCGTGCTTCCTTTTTTCCCACGAGGGAAATTATCACATCACCGTGAAGCGATGTTTATACAATTTTCATATCCCTTTAGGGCAGGTCCCTTCATGTGATTCCCGCACTGATGAGGGCTAGGTTTTATCTTCTATGCCCTCAATGGGAATGGCTTTTCCCATCATTTCCCTGCTGAGCGGTATTGTTACATCCAGGATCCCATGGTCATATTTCGCCTGTACTTTGTCCGCGTCCACACGCTCCGGCAGATGGAAACAGCGTACAAATGGGCCGTAATCCAACTCGCCAAAACAATAGCAGGAATCTTCAGCCGACTCCGGTCTCTTGCGTTCGCCTCTAAAGCACAGATGTCCATCTTCAATCTTGACGGACATATCGTCGGGATTCACGCCCGGGATTTCGGCGCGAACATGCATGGTGTTGTCCTTCACGTAACTTTCCACAAAGGGGGAAAAACCCTCCTCGACGGACCGCACCGGTCTCTCCATCGTGTCATCAAACCAGTCAAGGATATCCAACCCTAAAGGAGATAGCATTTCTGTTGATCTCCAGTTCGCCAGTGCCATACCATTCACCTCCTTTTCCCTTCTTTTTTGTGGCGCAATAATAATCATTAATTTATGCCTGTCAATCCATGGCGTCAGGCAGGGAATGCATGGCGCTACTCCCGCCGCAGGGCTTAGTTGGAGAACCATGCCGAGTGCGGCTGAACGCTGCGGCGGTGCTGCTGCCGGCCCGGGGTCGAGGGAAGTTTGATTATTTGTAATCTTCTGCTAGAATGAAACTATCCGGCGGCGGACTGGTGAGCAACCAACAATCGTCAAGGACTGATCATATGGAAAAATATGATATTATCGTAATCGGCGCCGGGCCGGGCGGGTATTTCGCGGCTATCAAGGCGGCACAGATGGGCGCACGGGTGGCCATGGTAGAAAAGGGATCACTCGGGGGCGCCTGCCTCAATATGGGCTGTATCCCGACCAAAACACTGTATCAGGCGGCGCAACGTTTTGTAACATACCTGGAATTTGCACGCATGCTCAAGGATCCGTTTGCGCGAAAACCCGATCTTGCCCAGCGGACATTTTCCCATGCCATGGAAGCAAAAGATAGAGTGATTGCATCGCTGCGCAAGCAGATGGACCGTCTGGTCAAACTGGCCTCGATTGCCGTGTATCACGGGTCTGCCCAGCTCAGATCACATAATGAAGTGATCGTTAATGGAAAGGAAATGATTTATGCCCACACCATAATCATAGCGACCGGCTCAGCCCCCATCATGCCGCGGCCATTTGACATCAATCGCAACCGGGTTATGACCAGCAATGATATTCTGGCATTGCGCACCTTGCCCGCAAGCATGCTCATCATCGGGGGGGGATATATCGGCTGTGAATATGCAACCATCTTTTCACATTTCGGCGTGAAGGTCACTCTGGTTGAACAGTTGCCCGCCATTTTGAACACGGAGGATGAAGATGTGGTGAATGAGGTTGTAAAATCCTTCAGGAAATGGCAGGTGACCGTCCATACCAATACCCGGCTCGAAGCAATGACAATGCAGGGGGAACGGGTTCATGCGGTTCTGTCCTGCGGCGAATGTGTTACCGCGGACATCGTACTCGTGGCGGTCGGGAGGAGCCCCAATTCCAGGGGCCTGGGGCTTGAGAAACTGGGGATTCAATTCAGTGAGAAGGGGGCGATCGGGGTCAATGAGAAATTCAGGACCAAAAGAGATGATATATACGCCATCGGCGACGTGATCGACCGGGAACTGCGGCTGGCCCACGTTTCGGAAAAAGAAGGCATTATCGGCATCGACAACATACTCCACTGCATGCATTTTGACATGATGCGCTATGACGTCATTCCCACCGCCGTCTTTGTCGATCCGGAAGTGGCTTCGGTCGGCACACGGGAATTTCAACTGAAAAAGCAGCGCGCGGAATACATCGTCGGCAAATCATGGTATGCCCGGAACGCCATGGCCCAGTGCAGCGGCAATACAGCCGGCTTTGTTAAATTGATAGCGGAGCGGGCATCCGGCAAGCTGTTCGGCGGCACGATTGTGGGTGATCATGCCGCGGATATGATCGGGACTATTGCCACTGCCATGCATGCCGGCGCCACCATACAAATGCTTGCTGAGTCCGTCTGGTTTCATCCCTCCCGCCCGGAAGCAATAAAAGAAGCTGCTGAAGCGGCGTGCAAGCATGCCAAAGGGTAGGGGGCTTTGTCGGTGTGCAATTGAACGACAAAAACCCCCTCCCGTTTCAGGTCCGCACCTTTCAGCAACAGGCCCGCCGCTTTTGCAACAGCATTTCGTGCGCTAAAACAGTGGCGCATTTGTATATGCAGGCACATTAAAAATCACTCCGGGCATCACTTGAGGGTACTGCGCGTCATACGCCTGCGCCATCAAGGTAATGTTTGCACTCTCGGACATGACCTCATAGGTTGCATATACCAGGCTGCCAATAACAAGTATGCACATAAACAACAGGGCGGCCAGTATTTTATCCATGGTGTTTTCCTCCTCTTGCTGCTTCACGGTCTTTCGTTTTTTCTAATAACCATTGGTTGAAATCAGTCAAGAGATGATGCTACACAATTTATACTTCCTCCTGCGAATGTAGGGTAATTGTTGTCCTTCGGACGGTATAAAGCACATAATGCATCGAATGAAACACCCCCTGACAGTAATGCTGTAAGGGGGTTCCATCTTTCGACTGCAGAAGTCGATATCCAGGGCCGTTTTATTGAGGGCTGTTAATGAGCGTATCAAGGCCGCATGGCCGGCGCCGTAGCGCAATGGCTCATGGTGCGCTTACCA
>CAZJLN010000212.1:0-4200 GCA_964546745.1 uncultured Anaerolineaceae bacterium | reverse complement strand
AGCGCGGGCTTTGAGACTGAGTTGCGGTAGGTCGTCGTTCACTCCACCATTAAAATAGCAATATGTAGTAGTAATAAAGCTCTAATATACGATATAAAGTATGTTAGAGCTTTATTTTTTACTTATAAAATACTTGCAAATTATCCGATAGAGTAATATTATAAAAATTTCTTTAGATATATTTATAAAATTGTGCTATAATGTTTATAAATTAAAAGGTAAGGAGGATATAGTATGAAGCATATCGAAGCATATGGGTACTTAAGGGTAAGCACTAAAGGACAGGCGAAGGAGGATAAGCACGGTTACAAGCGTCAGAAGGAAGCTATTGAAGCATTTGCTAGACGGTCCGGAATTACCATCATCAGGTACTTTCAAGAGCCCGTTTCAGGCTGCAAGAATGGGGATGAGCGCCCTGCATTCATGGAAATGGTAAGCACCATCTTAAGGGATAACGGTGTTAGCTGTATCGTGATTGAGGGCATGGACCGGCTGGCGAGGGAGCTGATGGTTCAGGAGCAGTTGATTTCTTACCTTGCAAGTAAAGGGATTGACCTCTACTCTGCCAACACCGGGGAGAATGTCACTCAGGCAATCAAAGAGGACCCGGTAAAGAAGGCTATGGTCCAGATGCAGGGTGTTTTCTCTGAACTGGAAAAATCTAGGCTTGTAAAGAAGCTCAGGAGGGCCAGAGAGGCCGTCAGAGCAAAGGAAGGCAGATGTGAAGGCAGAAAGCCTTACGGAGCCTTAGAAGGCGAACAGGACGTGGTCACGCTCATTCAATCCCTATACCGTAAACCAAAAGGGAAGAAACGGATGAGCTATCAGAAAATAGCAGAGGAGTTGAACACCCAAGGCATCAAGCCCAGAACGGCTGATAAGTGGGAAGCAATGACCGTCTATAACATCATCAATCGCAGGGAACGGAATTAATTCTTTATTTTGGACACCAGCCCTACCCCCCTGCGCCCCCCACTACCCCCCTCTGCCATATATCATGGATTCAGTTTAAAAACGGGCCCTGATTTTTATAGAAGCCTTTTCTGAAAATTTTAGTATAAACCATAATTAAGCTTGCAATCCTTATCCCTGTGCAATCGCACCAATCTTTACATCAATTTCTGTTTGATGCTTGACATAAACAGGACACTTCGGGCAATTCTCCTTGACCCATTTCCCCATCATCTCTTTTTGCTCTTCAGGAGCCTTTTCTAGCATTGATTTCCAGTCAAGTTCCCAACAGCCGATTCTTTGCTCATATGCCGGGCAGGGACGTTTCGTATCACCTTCTGCCTTAGCCATGCAATGCGGATTTAAATCCCAGCACATTTCGCCCATGGTTTTCTCCTTGCCATAAATTTATTTGTTACCGTCCGAGGGTATTGCTCATTTTAAAGGTACACTTGTCATCACCCCAGCACATGCGGGTAGGTTCCTCAACTTTACCCAAGGTTTTACTGGATTCATCTAAACCAACCTCTTCCAGAACATTACAGAACTCAATATCAATTCCCCTCCGTTTACATTCTTCGAGAAACGGACAATAGGTAATAGAATATTGAAATACATCTGGCTTGAGGTAATCCATCTCCATCTGAAAGCCCATCACTCTATCTGAATATCCAATAAATTGTGCGGTCTCCTGAAATCCTAAGCCTTTAACCATTTCGACTCCCTGCTTATACATTGGTCTCAGAATACTCTTGAAAATATCAATCCCATTTTCTCCCAGCTTTTCTTTTAAAATCGAAAAGGTACTCACCTGAAAATTAACAAGGCTATGGCGAAGAAAATCAACTTGTTGTGCCAGAGGCATTTCGGAATCAGGAGCATTGTTTTTCTCATGTGTAACCATATTATCCCTCCTTTCAATGTAATGTGTTTCATAATAGTAAAGCTATTGAAAAAGACTAAACCTCCCGGAATCTATTAACCCCCATATTCCTTCTATGAACTTATCCGGCGCAGCATAATCGGGGTGGCTTCTAAAAAGCATGATGATTCTTTGTAGCTCTTCCACTTCCTGCAATTGCTCTGATGCTATGATACTTTTTTCACTTCGGCGTGGATGACCTACGTAGAGGAAATTTTCTGGTTTTCGTCCTCTTGTCTTTTCTATCTGAGGCACAAACCGGGCACATCGGCAAAGATTACTTGGATTTACTAGACCACATTTCTTATGCATGAAATCTCTGATAAGTGACCGTGCCCGGGAGAGTCGTTTGCGAAATGTGGCAGGGGTAATATCGAGGATATAGGCTGCCTTATCACTTTCCATTTTAGAAATATCACCGAGTATGTACGCTAAGCGAAGGTCCCGGTTCAAGCAGATGAGCATCCCTGTGGTACAGCCAATCATTATCTCCTGAACCATAAGCGATTCCTCAGCCTGAAAAGGCGTGGCGGGTTCCGGTACCTGTAATTCCTTGTCAATGGCTTTTTCAAAGTCTTCAAAGGTTGACACAGTATTTTCTGCCATGCATTTTTTAACCGTTCGCAGATGGTTACAAGCAATGCGGTACACCCATGAGGTAAAAACACTCTCACCCCGAAAGCTATCAAGATGAGTAATGACCTTTATCAAAATCTCTTGAGTTGCGTCTTCTGCATCAGCAGGGTGCCATAACATCCGAATTGCCAAACCGTAAATCAGGGCTTGAATCCCCCGAATCACATCTTCAAGTGCTTTTTTATCACCATTTTTTGCCTGTACCACCAGAGCTTCTACAGGTGTGCTCATGATAATCAAACCAATTTGATTCGGAGTTCATCTATATGTTTAGACAAATCATAAGGCGGCATTGTGACCGAAATAATAAAACATGCTTGTTTTATAGTGCAAATATTGTTTCTTCGCAATGAGCAGAAAATCATTTGGTGGGGTAATAGGATGTGATATTAAGCTATGTTATTGAATTGTATGTGATCTTACTATAAAAGAGGGGCTGATAGAAGGGAGGTAAATAGACAACTTACTATTCGCCTTGATCTGTTGGCATCGTTTCTCATAATATACACTCATTGTATATTTACAGAAACTGGCTGCCAACAACGATTATTAACAATTAATGACCAAGAGCGGAGATTAAATAGTATCATTCTCCGCTCATTACTGTAATTAAGCATGGTGTCCCCGGATTGCGGATTGTTCGCACAGCTGGTTAAGCCGGCATGGCTCTTGCTTTTTTATGGGTAAGCGCACCGCTTCCTCCACGCCAATGGCCGACACCGCTCGCCTATGAGGCACAATGAAATACAAGATACACTTTAAGCCACAATCAATTAAGGACTTTGAAGCACTCTCTTTAAAATTTCAGAAGAGCATCCTTGCAAGAATTGAAGATATGAGCGATAATCTGCATGGGGATGTGAAGCGCCTCACCGATTTCACACCTGAGTACCGGTTGCGCGTTGGTGATTACAGAGTTCTCTTTGAGATTGAGAAAGATTCAATTATAATTTATCGTATTAGACATCGTCGAGATGCATACCGATAGGAGGTTAAAGCGATGGCGACGCTCAACGCTCAAATAATAAAGAAAGCTGGAAAGAAGGAGTATGCGGTCATACCTTATGAAGAATTTTTGAAACTTCAGGAAGCATTAGATGATTATGAGGACCTTCGTTGCCTGAGAGCAGCAAAGGCGGCTGAAAGGAATGCCGCAACCATCGGAGTTAAGGAAGTGAAGAAGCGCTTGACTGGGCGCACTAGGCGTTCTACTGTATTGGCAAAAAAGCGGGTCTCGCGGTAAGCGAAAAGAGGGGGGCGTATGGCAATACGCCCCTACGGGTATTATGAGAATTTTTTCTTAGGTTATCAAACTTTACACGCTATCACAGGAACCAATTGTAGGGGCGACCGGCCGGTCGCCCCTACGTTTATCTTCTTTTCGCTACGACCAACCTGATGTGCTCCGTTCCGGTAGGAGCACATTTATGTGCGATACATTCGCGGCTGTAAGCCGCTCCTACCGGCTTACAAGAAAAAAAATAGGGGCGTATGGCAATACGTCCCTACAATCAAGCAATTTCCGCACGAACGTCCCCCGGCATTAACAGCCGGTTACGTATTCTTGGGGGTTACGGTTCGCAGGTACAGCTCCTGCAGCTGCTTATCGCTCACTGCAGAAGGCGCATCGGTCATCAGGCAGGTCGCCTTCTGGGTCTTGGGAAAGGCAATGGCGTCCCTGATGGAATCAA
>CAZJLN010000211.1:0-4205 GCA_964546745.1 uncultured Anaerolineaceae bacterium | reverse complement strand
AGCCAGCTTGCGCATCACCTCTAAAACCTCACCAATCAATTCCGGGTCCAGCGCAGACGTTGGTTCATCAAACAGCATAATACGTGGATCCATTGCCAAGGCTCGTGCAATTGCCACGCGCTGTTGCTGTCCACCCGAGAGCTGTCCTGGGTAATGCTGAGCCCTGTCCGCCAGCCCCACTCGTTCTAGCTCTTGCATGGCTTTTGCTTCAGCTGCTATCTTTTCCATGTGTTTTACCTTAACCAGCCCCAGCTTGACGTTATCCAAAGCAGTCAGATGGTTGAAAAGTAAAAAATTCTGAAACACCATTCCAATATGCTGTCTGACATGATCCTCATCAGCACCCTTAGCAGTGATTTCCATGTCATCCAGCCAGATCTGTCCCCCATCCGGCTTGGTCAGCAGGTTAATACAACGCAGTAGGGTGCTCTTTCCAGTACCGCTGGGTCCGATAATTACAATTGTGTCACCCTCGTTCACGTCCAGGTCAATATTGTGAAAAATGACATTTTTTCCGTATTTTTTGGTCAAATCTTTAATGGTCAAAATTTGATGTGCCATACAATCTCCTGGAAGTTAAGGATTAGCAGGGATGCGTAGCTTTTTTTCCAACGCACCTAAACCTCGATTGGTGATAAAAACAAGCAAGAAATAAATGATTGCAGCCGTGACGTAAGCTAGGAAGGGTTGTTGGGTACTCGCACTGATTAACTGAGCCCTACGCAGGATCTCAGGCACCCCTAAGGCATAAACCAGAGAAGAATCCTTGATCACAATAGCTGCCTCGTTAGACCATGGGGGAATTGCCAATCGAATCATCTGAGGCAGGATCACACTCCCAATTGCCTGCATTTGGCTCATTCCCACTGCCCGTGCCGCCATCATCTGCCCGCCGCTGACAGATTGAAACGCCCCTCGAAAGATTTCCATCTGGTAGGCACTGCTGATGATGCCCAGCGAGATGGATCCTGCCCAAAACGGGGTAAGGTTGATCACCCCAGACATTATAAAGTAGAGAATAAACAGAAGCACAATTGGGGGGATGCCACGCATGATCGTGCTAAAAATGCTCAAAATGCGTGCCACCACCCTTCCCCCATAAACATACAAAATGGACAGCAGCAATCCAATGATCAGCCCAGAGGGTAACGAGATCATCGTAACGCCCAAAGTAAAAGCGGTGCCTGATGCTATGTATTGAATAAAATTTCCAACATTCAACTTAATTCAAGCTCCACAATCCTGCTGTCGCTTTCCCCCTGAATAATATAAGAAGGGGATGATCAAAGTTGATCATCCCCTTACTCTTTGGCTCAATTATTCACTAAAATATTTGACTGCCAGACTGTCAATAAAGCCTTCGTCCTGCAGTGTTTTAATAATCTTATCAATTTCTGTTTTTAATGCTGCATCACCATCCGGCAGAACAATATTAATCGGTCCAGTGTACAACTGACCCTGGTAGATCATCTTGAAACCGCCAAATTGTTTCATCAACGCTTCGGCTGGAACGTCATCTGCAACCAGCACCTCAATTCTGCCGGCTTGCAGGTCAAGCGCTGCCTGGTCCACACGTTCATAGCGAGAAAGGTTGGCTTCTTCCATCAATCCGGCTTCCACCAATTCAGTCGTCACCCAGTCATCCTGAACAGTACCAGATTGAACGCCGATTTTGTACTTGGCAACATCGGTTGCCTCAGCAATGGTTCCTGCAAATCCTTCCACCACCAGGAAAGCATCTTCCGAGGTGTAATAAGCTTCGGAAAAATCTACAAGCTTGTCGCGTTCCTCAGTAAAGTTGAAGCATGAAATGGACATGTCAATCTTACCTTCCTGCACCGCAGCCACCAGGCTGTCAAAGGGCATATCAGTCCAAACTAGCTCAACCTGCAATCGCTTGGCAATTTCCGTCATCAATTCAATATCAAACCCTGTATATTCTCCAGATTCATCGACGTATTCATAAGGTGGATAATCGGCTGAGGTTCCAACCACAACTTTACCCGCTTTTTGAATTTTTTCTAAAACAGAGATTTCTTTCGTACCAGCACATCCAGCCAACAATCCCCCCATTAACAACACGCAAACAAGGAAAACCAGACCTTTCTTCATCATCAGTCTCCTTAGTATTGATTAGAACTTTTGGTTCGATTCTTAATGATTATAACCCTGTTTTTGCCTAGCAAAATTTTATAGTTTCAACATAAAGATTAATCAACACATCAACTTTTTAGCTTTGCTCTTTTCTGCACAAGTTCCATCTCAATCAAAACATCAGTAGGAGAAATGCGCTCTTCCATTTTTCGCAGCTCAATATCATCCTCGTTAGGTATCCCAAGATGATCCTGAATGGCATCCATCATTTTTAGAGCATGTGTGAGTTCATATTGATTAAGCAGGCTCATTTGCAGATCCAGATCCGCCCGCTGATTGGCAGCTTCTTTTTCCCGATTCTGCGAAATCAAAATGAACGTGGTGATGAATAACACTTCAATCGTCACAATGCCAATTAAAAGAGGAAACGGATATGGATCGAAGGGTTTTATTCTAAATAGCCCGGAATTGACCAGGATATAAGCCAGAATAACAACTAAATGCACATACAGGAACGAAATATGCACTACAGTCTCCGTGATCTTATCAGAGATCTTCTGCTCAAAATTCCGCTTCTCCAGAGCATCCTGCCTCACCTTCAGAATCGTACGGATGTTCTGCTCCAAAACCTCCACCAGTTCCGGGTCATACTCCTCCATGTTGACTGGTATTTTCTCATTTTCTTTCATCGCTTTCCTCCAATTGTTTCATGTATTAAATTATAACTTGCTATTGCTTTACTCAATCTTACTGTCCACATTTCCCCCTTGCCTTTTCCAATTTGTGTTATACTCCTGCAGCTCTCAGGTGAGAGCCATTGTTTGGGAGTTGGTTTTGTACGTTCCAATTGAATCCTGTTATGAGACAGGAGTTTTTCTTGGGAGGGCAGCGCCGCAAGGGGCTGCTTTTAGCACGAACACTTAGCGGAATCATCAGAACTTCCCCCTAACATAAATTTGCGGTAGTTTGATTACCTCAGCTGCTGAGGGTTAGTTTATCTGCCGCACAAAAAAAATAAATGGAGTTTTGATGACACAATTTGATGATTTTAACCTACGCCCAGAGCTGGTGCAGGCAGTTACCACACTGGGTTACACACAACCCACCCCCATCCAGGCAGGCATTATCCCCCTGATGCTCTCAGGTTACGATGTAACCGGGCAGGCACAAACTGGCACAGGTAAAACTGCTGCTTTTGCATTGCCCATTCTTAATCGCCTTGACCCTCACAGAGCACAACCCCAAGCACTAATTGTCACGCCAACGCGTGAGTTGGCACTTCAAGTGACAGAAATGACTGCTGCACTAGGTCAGTTTTATGATGTAAAAGTTCTGGCAGTCTATGGTGGTACCTCCTATAGCTCCCAACTTTATCAACTGCGCGATGGAGTTCATATCGTAGTAGGCACCCCTGGTCGCCTGCTTGATCTGGTTAAACGAGGACGCTTGGATTTGGGATATGTGCACACAGTTGTCCTGGACGAAGCAGACGAAATGCTTTCTATGGGATTTATTGAAGATATTGAATCCATCCTTGCAGTAACTCCTGAAGATCGACAGACTGCGCTCTTTTCAGCGACTCTGCCACCGCGTATCCGCCAAATGGCAGAAAAATATATGCATAACCCTCAAGTGATTAGCATTGAAGCCGAACAATTAACAGTAGCTGCAACTGAGCAGCGCTTTTACTACTGCAATGAAAAAGACAAAACAGCTGTCCTCACCCGTCTCTTTGAGATGGAAGATATCAGCTCAGCCCTCATCTTCACCCGCACCCGTGCCCGCACAGGTGAGCTTGTCAACGAGCTCAACTTGCGCGGATTCCCCGCCGAAGCCCTCAGCGGTGACTTGGCACAAGATGCCCGCGAACGTACCATGGCACGCTTTCGTGCAGGTCAGGTAAAGGTCTTGGTCGCCACCGATGTTGCTGCCCGTGGGCTGGATGTAGAAGGCATCTCCCATGTCATCAACTACGACCTGCCGGACGACGCAGAAGTCTATGTGCACCGCATCGGTCGCACCGGACGTGCCGGCCGCACCGGTATCGCCATCTCACTAGCGCGTCCCGCTGAAAAACGTCACCTGAGAGACATTGAGAAATTTACCCGCCA
>CAZJLN010000210.1:2268-4220 GCA_964546745.1 uncultured Anaerolineaceae bacterium | reverse complement strand
TAAATGTTTTAAATTCCCGCATTTCCTTTGTCTTGAACAAGTATTGGCAAGCTTGCGCCGAGTCCGACTAGCTAAATCGGCGATATGAGGAATTGCTTTTTCAATTTTCTGATTTTTAGAATTTAGTGAAACAATAACATCATGAGGATTGCGCCCATTTTTCTTGCAACAAACTTGCAAAGAATGCGATTTGGATCATCATCTTGGTTTACTATGAAACCCAGGTTTGATACACCGTACATCTCTTTATTGACTATTAAGTTAATTAAATGTAAAATAGTATAAATAAAATATTAATTCAGTTTCTCATTAGGAAAAACAAAGTTGATGGGTTAATTGGTTATTTTCAACATCTAACATAGGCAGAAGGGAAATTTTCATGCTGTGGAGTTATGCCTACACTCCAATGATTTGGCTGTCGGTTGCCTCAATAATGTTGTTATTGGGAGTGATGGTCTATTGTTTTCGCCAGAACCGTGTTCCAGGTGCACTCCCTTTGGCAATAGACTGCCTTTTCACGGTCCTTTGGATGGCAGGTTCCCTCTTAGAAATTACTGCAGTGGATTTTTCTGCAATAGTATTCTGGCATAAATTCCAGGGCGCTGTTATCCTTTTTGTCGTAACAGCATTCACCTGCTTTATCCTGGAATACGCTTGGCCAGGTCGACTTTTGACTCGACGTAACTTGATAATTCTTTCCATCGGTCCGTTGTTGTTCTTAAGTGTTGCCTTATTAGGGGATCCTGGTGGCTTGTTATGGAGTGGGTTTAGATTCGATAAGGGGCTCATAACCCTTCGGGGTCCACTTAATTGGCTTGCGCTTGCTTATGCTTACCTATTGGGAGGACTTGATTTCGCAATTTTGATTTATATGTTCGTTCATACCCCGCAGCAACGCTGGGCTGCATTCCTGATTCTCTTCGGGCATTTCATGGCCTTTTTAACCTTCTTGCTGGAGGTGATTGATCCAATAATTTTCCATTTGCCTTATGCCAGTATGGGCATCTCTTTTTCATTCATGATGAACGCAATTGTCCTGTTTCGTTTTCGTATCCTGGACCCCATCCCCTTGGCACGCCAAACCCTTGTTAACCAAATGACTTCTGGATTGGTGGTTTTGGATTCAAGGCAAAAAATTGTCACGATGAATCCAGCGGCTGAAAAGATATTGAATACCAAAAACAAAGATGTCAAAGGCCGGTTAATCACGGGTCTACTGCCAGCCTATGAAATAGAAGGAATTCCCAGCAAAGATAAAAAACTGGTTGAATTCAGTCTTGCTTCAACAGATTTAACTCAAGATTATCATATGCTCGTTTCCGACTTAAAGGATTGGCACGACATAAAGGTGGGTGAATTAGTCCTGATCACTAATGTAACAGAGAAAAACAAGGCGCAGGCACTGATCCTTGAGCAGCAACGGGCATTAGCAGTCTTGCAAGAACGTGAGCACCTTGCGAGGGAATTGCATGACGATCTTGTGCAAGTGCTTGCGTTTATTAGTACCCAGGGGCAAACAGTCCGTCGCTTGTTAGGTCGTGGGGATCTGGTGACTGCAGATAGTCACCTGGAACGGTTGGTCGATGTGGCGGGTACTGTGGAAGCAGATGTTAGGGAATCGATCCGGGGCATACGCATGACCTTGTCAGAGAAAGGGCTTTTTGCCACCTTGGAAAAGTTTCTTATGCAGTATGAACAGAATTATGCGATCCAAACCAAACTGGTTAGGTCTGAATCGCTTTCTGAAGATATTTTAAGTGCATCAGTCGAACTTCAACTCTTGCGTATCATTCAAGAAGCACTCACCAATGTCAGAAAACACGCTGACGCCAGCCTCGTCAGCATCCAATTTGACACAACTGACCATACGGTGTGTGTCAGTATAAAGGACAATGGGAAAGGATTTGAATTGTTCGATGGTGAGATTCACCCAGAAGGCCATTTTGGACTAC
>CAZJLN010000210.1:0-2258 GCA_964546745.1 uncultured Anaerolineaceae bacterium | reverse complement strand
GATGCGTGAGCGCATTGATACGATCGGGGGCTCCATCCGAGTTTCTTCCCAACCAGGGCAAGGCACAGAAGTTTTAGTTTGTGTACCCATTGCTGTAAAGAAGACACCCTCATGAAGAATCTATCCAGCCTCCGTATCATGCTTGTCGATGACCACAACCTCTTCTTGGAAGGGTTAACCAATTTGCTCTTCTCAGAGGGCATTCAGGTGGTAGGTAAGGCACACGACGGTTTTGAAGCGCTTACCAAGGCGCGCCAATTACACCCCAATGTGATCTTAATGGATATCCACTTGCCCCTTTGTGATGGGGTTTCAGCCACACGGCTGATTAAAGCTGAGATGCCTGAATGCAAGATTGTCATGTTGACCATGTCAGAGGATGAGGATGACCTATTTGAGGCAGTCAGATCAGGTGCATCTGGTTATTTACTAAAGAATCTGGATGCTGAGGAATTTTTTGCTTACCTGGATGATCTTCAGACAGGTCATCCCCCTTTTTCTCCGGGCTTGGGGGAAAAGATCCTTAAGTGTTTCTCAGCTCATGTAAACCAACAGAAGTCCCAAGCTAAAGGAATAAGTTTTCCTGATTTACAAGTAAAATGTGATGAGAAAACCTCGTTATCATCCCGTCAAATTCAGATTTTGACCTTGGTCGCCAATGGACAAACCTATTCTCAAGTAGCTGACACTTTAAAAATATCTGAGCGCACGGTAAAATATCACATGGCAGAGATCCTGAACTGCCTGCACCTTCAAAATCGCACCCAGGTAATCGCTTACGCTGCCCGAACGGGTTTCACACGCTCTGAAAATTAATAACCTCCTTATCTGTAAATATTCGTTCAGTTTGTAATTAACACTGTACTTTATTTTTGTTCAGACTGTACCTTTGGTCATTCCAAAATAATTCCCTTTTTTGTAGATTGTATGTATCCATTGTGAAAGAGGTAAAAAATGGATACACGCAAAAGAGTCCTTGTATATGGTAGGTCTCTTAATTTGGCAGGTATCACAGCTTGTTTGAAGCTTGATAATTCCTTGCTTGTTATGGTTGTCAATCCCCAAAACCCGGAATCCAAGCAGGTCTTGGATGATTTTTGCCCTGATACGATCATCTATGATCTGCTGGATAAACCATCCGATCTGGATGTAAATCTGTTGAAGGAAATTCCAGGTCTCCTTTTAATTGGGGTTGATCCCTCAAGTAACGAAGTGCTGGTGCTGTCTGGTCAGCGAAATAGCATTTTAAGTACAGACGAATTGGTGCATTTGATCTTATATCGCAGCGAGTATACCCTAAATAAAAATAACTCAAAACGTAAGTAGAGGAGGTGCATTTGATTTCATTATTAATGAATCCAAATAAATGAAAATCGTCTAAAGCCAATTTGGCTCAATTGTTCTTAATTGCTTATTTACCAAAGGAGAAAAAATGAAAAAGCTCATTAATTTATCAATCATATTCGTTCTGTTGCTGGGTTTTATCCCCCAGGCAACAGCAATTGCTAGCGTAACAACGCTTTGGGAACAACTGCCAGATGGTATGGGTGAGGTTGAATCAAATTATGATGCAAATTTTTATGCTGACGATTTTGTCCTAACAGCAGCAGCATCAATCACTCAGATAGAAATCTGGAATAGCATGGCGAATCCTGTTGAAATATACTACTTTTTCCGTGCAAACACTTTAAGTGGCGGGTATAACATACCAGGAGAAACCATTGATAATGGCATGCTTACATCCAGCGTCACATTAGAGGACAGCAGCATTTGCTCAGATGTTTCTTGCCAATATCGTCACACCATCAATCTTTCATCACCGGTTGAGCTCGTGGCTGGTCACTACTGGTTACAAGTTCTTGGTTGGTATGATTCAAATTTCAGTTGGTCTTATGGATCTGCGCCAACCGACTACCCGACATATGCATGGACGCCTCTTGCAGGACCCTGGGATGGTACGTCCGCGGGTGGATTAGCCTTTCGCTTGCTCGGACCCCAAGCTTGTTCAGCAAGTATTGAAGTGCAAAATTCCAATAACGATGGAGCAGGTTCGCTACGCGAAGCTATCATCGATATCTGCCCTGGCGGGACTATTACCTTCAATTCAACCTTGTCAGGGGCGACAATCACATTATCCTCACAGTTAACCCTCGATAAAGATGTGATTATTGATGGCTCTGCGCTGCTTGAAAAGGTGAGCATCAGTGGCAATAACCTGGTTCGAGTGTTCAATGTAATGTATGGAAACACAGTTACTT